>NZ_JBLWVE010000010.1:0-125333 GCF_048268645.1 Brumimicrobium sp.
CACATTATGGTAAACTGTTCTTAGGGAATCGACTCAAATCTTATTTCACAGGTCGCGAGGATTAGATTATTTAATAACATTATAGATAGAAAATTAAATGAAAACTATTTTAATAACAGGTGGCGCTGGGTTCATTGGTTCGCATGTCGTTAGACGAATGGTGAATCGTTATCCGAATTACAATTTTGTGAATTTTGACAAATTAACTTACGCAGGTAATTTAGAAACGCTTGCAGATGTTGAAACGAAGTCAAACTACACTTTTGTAAAAGGAGATATTTGTAACGTCGAAGATATTAATGATGTTTTTTCAACTTATAAAATTACAGATGTTATCCATTTAGCAGCTGAATCACATGTGGATCGATCTATTTCTGGACCTATGGAGTTTGTACTGTCGAACGTTGTGGGAACAGTAAACTTAATGAATGTGTGTAAAGCCCATTGGACAGACTTATCAAAACATATTTTTTACCATATTTCAACCGATGAGGTTTATGGAAGTTTAGGGCAAGAAGGATTGTTTGAAGAAACTACAGCTTACGACCCAAGAAGTCCTTACTCAGCTTCAAAAGCTAGTTCAGATCATTTTGTGAGGGCATATCACCATACTTATGGATTGAATATTCGTATCTCTAATTGTTCGAATAATTATGGAAGTCACCAATTTCCTGAGAAACTCATTCCATTAATGATTCACAATGCGGTTGAGGGTAAAGATTTACCTATTTACGGTGATGGATTAAATGTTAGAGATTGGCTTTGGGTTGAAGACCATGCCAGTGCGATTGATTTAATTTTCCATGAAGGAAGAAATGGTGAAACTTATAATATTGGTGGACTAAATGAATGGACCAATATTGATCTTGTAAAACGTTTGGCTACAATAATCGACCAACGACTCGGAAGAGCGGAAGGAGAAACGGCAAAGCAAATCAAGTTTATAAAAGACAGGGCTGGACACGACAGAAGATACGCTATTGATGCATCTAAATTAGAGGCAGAACTCAATTGGAAGCCCTCAATTACCTTTGAGGAAGGTTTAGATAAAACAGTAGACTGGTATTTAAACAATCAAGAATGGGTAAAAAATGTTGTTTCTGGTGAGTATCAAACTTACTATGAGAATCAATATAAATCATAAACTATGAACGTTTTTAAGTCGATTTTTGGCCAAAAAAACAAAGCGCCTTTCGATATTAGCGCTCTTAAAGTAGATATGCACAGTCACCTTATTCCTGGAATAGATGACGGTTCACAAAGTATGGATCATACCATAGGAATGTTATTGCGCTTTGTTGAATTGGGATATGAAAAAGTGATTACAACTCCCCATATTTTATATGATTATTATAAAAATACCCCCGAAATTATTCTTTCAGGCCTAGAAGAGGTGCGTGCTGAAGTTAAAAGACTAAATATTCCAATTGAAATAGAAGCAGCGGCCGAATATTATTATGATGATCACTTTCTAGAATTATTGGCCAAGGATGAAATTTTAACCTTTGGAAAGAACAATGTCTTGATTGAGTTTTCATTTGGAGCAAAGCCCAATAATATTGATCAATTGATTTTTGATTTGAAATCGAAAGGCTATCAACCCATACTCGCGCACTATGAAAGGTATTTGTTTTATCTGAAAGATGGAGTTGAGCCAGCCAAAAGATTCCGCGAGAAAGGCGTTCATATTCAAATGAATTTGAATTCACTTACAGGACATTATGGAAAAGAAATCAAAAGACAAGCGGAGCTCATGGTCGACCATGAGGTTATAGATTATCTAGGAACAGACTGTCATAGAATTGAACACTTAGATATTCTTCAAAGTAACTTGACCCGAAAGCACTTCAGAAAGCTAAATGACATGAGCTTTAGAAATAAAGACTTACTATAAGGGTGTTTTGTTGTAAGGACGCTCTGCAAAACGTCCCTACAACATTAACACATTATTCTCCTATCGTAGCACTAGAAGTAGGGAACTTTCTATCTACTTTTTTAAATAAACCTTGTAAAACTTTTCCTGGACCCACTTCGATTACTTCTTCACATCCATCAGCAATCATTTGTTGCATGGTTTGTGTCCAACGAACTGGCGCAGTTAATTGTGCAATAAGGTTTTTCTTAATTTCATTGATATCGCTTACTGCATTTGCAGTTACGTTTTGGTAAATAGGACAAAGTCCTTCCGTAAACGGTGTTTCTTCAATTGCTTTTGCAAGCTTTTCACGTGCAGGCTCCATTAATGGTGAGTGAAATGCTCCACCAACTGGAAGAGGTAAAGCCCTTCTTGCTCCAGCTTCAGTTGTTTTTTCACAAGCGATTTCAATTCCTTTTTTAGAACCTGAGATTACCAATTGTCCAGGACAGTTGTAATTTGCTGCAACTACCACCTCGTCAATGTCTGCACAGATTTTTTCTACTACTTCGTCATCTAATCCTAAGATAGCCGCCATTGTAGAAGGTTCTGCTTCACAAGCTTCTTGCATTGCTAAAGCACGCTGATAAACCAACTTTAACCCATCTTCAAAAGACAATACTCCATTGGCTACAAGTGCCGAAAACTCACCTAATGAGTGTCCAGCAACCATGTTTGGTTTGAAATCATCACCCAAAACTTTAGCTAAGATTACAGAGTGTAAAAATATTGCGGGTTGAGTTACTTTTGTCTCTTTCAACTGCTCATCTGTTCCACTGAACATAATTTCTGTAATGTCAAAACCTAAAATCTCATTGGCTTTGTTGAATAATTCTTTTGCTACAGGAGAAGTCTCGTAAAGGTCTTTTCCCATTCCTATAAATTGGGCCCCTTGGCCTGGAAATACATATGCTTTCATAGTCTGTCTATTTTGTGTGGCTAAATTAAAATATTTTAGCTGAATTAGACTTTAATTGACTTGTAAATAATACGGTATGCTTGATTACAGTAATTGAGAAGGTTTTACTTTTTATGATTCACCTGCATGATAGAGTTGAAAATGATTCATTTCTAAGACAATAATCCTTTTGAATTACTGAACACTATTTATAATTTTCGTATCTTCGCAACAAATATTTAGATTAATGAAAATAATTGTATATATAGCATTTTGCCTCTTGATTTTACAGTCTTGTAGTGATGATCATTCAGAGAATAAACGCTTCACTGTCGTAACAACCACCACAATGATTACAGACTTGGTGAAGAATGTAGGTGGAGATATTGTTCAAGTTGAAGGATTAATGGGCGCAGGTGTAGATCCACATTTGTATAAGGCAAGTGAAGGAGATGTACTTAAATTGTCTAATGCCGATATGGTTATGTACAATGGTTTGCATTTAGAAGGAAAGCTAGAGGATGTCTTCGAAAGAATGAAAAGTCAAAACATGAAGACCATTGCTGTTACGGATGTGCTTGACAAAAGTGACTTATTAAGTTCAACGCTTTTTGAATCTAACTACGATCCTCACATTTGGTTTAATATTGAATATTGGGAACGTATAGCACATTTTGTAGCTGAAAAACTAGGTGAGTCACTTCCGGAAAAAGCAGATATGTTTAAGGAAAATGCTGAGAGTTATGGGAAACAATTACAAGCCTTGAAAGCGAAAGTAACAGAACAAATCGCAACACTTCCTGTTGATCAACGCAGGTTGGTTACAGCACATGATGCCTTTAACTATTTTGGGGAGGTTTTTGAATTTGATGTTGTGGGACTACAAGGATTATCTACGGCCACCGAAGCAGGAGTAAAAGACGTACAACAAACAGCGGCTTATATTATTGATCACAAAGTGAAAGCCATTTTTATAGAAAGTTCTGTTCCGAGAAGAACGGTTGAAGCATTGCAAGCCGCAGTAAACTCAAAAGATCATCAGGTAGAAATTGGAGGGACTTTATATTCTGATGCCCTGGGGAACCCTGGAGAAAAAGAGGGGACCTATATCGGAATGTTTGAATACAATGTCGAAACGATTGTAAATGCACTGAAATAATGGGGAGAATAGCAGTTAAAGTAGATGACCTAACAGTAGCGTATAATTATAAACCCGTGATTTGGGATATTGACTTGCAAATTCCAGAGGGTGTATTAATGGCAGTTGTTGGGCCAAATGGTGCGGGAAAATCAACTTTAATTAAGGCTATTCTTGGAATTCTAAAACCCATAGCAGGAAGTGTCACGATTTTTGGCAAACCATATAAATCACAACGAAAACATGTGGCCTACGTACCGCAAAAAGGGAGTGTCGATTGGGACTTTCCTACAACTGCGTTTGATGTAGTTTTGATGGGGACCTATGGTGATTTAGGATGGATCAAGCGACCTGGCCTGAAGGAGAAAAAAAGAGCTCTGGAAGCGCTAGAGAAAGTCGGAATGTTGTCGTTTAAAAATCGTCAAATTTCTCAACTTTCTGGAGGACAACAACAACGTGTATTTTTAGCCCGAGCCTTGGTTCAGAATGCTTCCATCTATTTTATGGATGAACCTTTTCAAGGTGTTGATGCAACAACTGAGGTGACCATTATTAATATTTTAAAAGAGTTGAGAAAAGCGGGAAAAACAGTAGTGGTTGTACATCATGATTTACAAACAGTACCCGAGTATTTTGATTGGGTGACTTTCCTTAATGTGAAAAAAATTGCAACTGGCCCAGTGAAAGATATTTTTAACGATGACAATTTAACGAAGACATACGGAATCAATTACAAGGTAAGTGTGCAAAAATGATTAAAATGAAAAATTAATAATGTGAAACCGAAGGCACAAATTGAAAAAAAACGGTAAATAATTAATGGGAATAATTGAATATATACAACTCGTTTTTAGCGATTATACTTTGCGAACCATTACCTTAGGAACTGCTGTCCTTGGAGCAGTAACAGGTATGTTGGGCAGCTTTGCTGTACTGCGAAAACAAAGTTTATTGGGCGATGCTATTTCTCATGCCGCATTACCTGGTATTGCTTTGGCATTTTTATTTACTGGAGCAAAAGATTCCAATGTGTTATTGATAGGCGCCTTAATTAGTGGACTTATCGGTGCTTTTTGGATCCGGGGAATCACCACTAAAACACACCTGAAAGCTGATACTGCACTTGGACTGATACTATCTTTGTTCTTTGGGTTTGGTATACTGTTGCTAACATTCATTCAAAAACGACCTGACGCAAATCAAGCAGGATTAGATAAATATTTGTTTGGACAAGCTGCTACCCTGGTAGAAAGTGATGTCTGGTTGATGGCTTTTGTTGCTGGCTTATGTGTCTTGGTCTTGTTGTTTTTTTGGAAAGAATTTAAAATTTTGTTGTTTGATAAAGATTACGCACAAACTCTAGGGTTTAACACCAAATTTATAGATGCTTTAATTACAAGTTTTATCGTGCTGGCTATTGTTTTAGGATTACAAACTGTAGGTGTGATTTTGATGAGCGCCATGCTTTTAGCCCCAGCGGCCGCAGCAAGACAATGGACCAATAGTCTTGGAGTGATGGTTTTTTTAGCCGCTATATTTGGTGCAAGTGCGGGTGTGTTTGGAACGGCAATCAGCGCAACGCAAAATAATTTATCTACCGGTCCAGTGATTGTTTTAGTGGCTTCTGTATTTGTACTTTTTTCTTTTGTCTTTTCTCCTAATCGTGGGTTGTTGTTTAAACGAATCCGCTTGATTAGAAATAGAAATGATTTAGAGCTTCAAAAAACATTGACTTTTATGTACCATATTGTACAAGATCATGAGGACATTTCTCACCCTCACGCCATCAAAATTCTAAATAACTTTAGAGGATACAGTAGAAAAGGATTGAAAAAGCTCATCGATAAAAATTATGTAAAAGTAGAAGGGGAGATGTGGAGTTTAACCGAAGAAGGTTTCCTGCGTGCAAGTAATTTGTATAACCAAAACGAGAAAGATGACTAGCGCACAATTCGAAATACAGATGATTGCCTGCTTAGTTGCAGTGGCTTGTGCTATCCCAGGTACTTTTTTGGTATTGCGTAAAATGGCCATGATCAGTGATGCAATTAGCCATTCTATCCTGCCAGGATTAGTGGTAGGTTTTTTTATAACTCAAGATTTAAATTCGCCCTTGCTTATTTTATTTGCCGCTTTAACCGGAGTTTTGACAGTGGTGTTAGTAGAGAAAATACAGCAAACAAAACTAGTAAAAGAAGATACTGCTATTGGTCTGGTTTTCCCTGTCTTGTTCAGTATTGGGGTAATAATGATTGCGAAATATGCCAATGATGTCCATTTAGATGTTGATGCCGTTTTGCTCGGAGAATTAGCCTTTGCTCCTTTTGATCGAATTTATTACGGAACAGTGGATTTAGGTCCTAAATCTTTATGGGTAATTGGTACCATTTTGTTGGTGACTTTAATTCTATTGTTCGCTTTTTTCAAAGAGTTAAAAATGAGCACTTTTGATGCTGGCCTAGCGACTTCTTTAGGATTTTCTCCTGTAATCATTCATTATGGATTGATGAGTGTGGCCTCCATTACAACGGTCGGTGCATTCGATGCGGTTGGGGCAATTCTTGTCGTAGCTATGATGATTGCGCCTGCGGCTTCAGCTTATTTATTAACTACCAACCTGAAAAAAATGATCGGTCTGGCTTGCTTTGTTGGTGTCTTTAGTGCCATATCTGGTTATTGGTTAGCCAGTAGTTTAGATGCTTCCATCGCTGGGAGTATCGCCACAATGCTAGGTTTGGTTTTCCTGATCATATACTTGTTTGCTCCAGACAAAGGATTTATTGCTGTAATTTATCGTGAAAAGCAACAACGTAGAGAAGTTATGTTGATTACTTTCTTGTTACATCTTAAAAACCATAATGAAATAGAGGAGCGCCATGTCAACCACCTCAATGAACACATTAATTGGCAAAAAGTCCGCAGTAAAACAATCTTAAATTTAGCACTTAAAAACAACATGATCCGCATTTCCGATGATGTAGTTGCTCTTACGGATAAAGGAGATGAATTTACTTCGAAAGCCATCGATTATATCTTAACCAACGAACATGGTTTAATCGAAGATATGAAAAAAGATTTCTTCTTATTTAGAGGATGATTTCTAATACCTCCAAGCCAACACACGTGTGATTTTATTTCCAGTTCCCATAGGTATTTCTTTCACCTCTTTTGCGCCAACTTTGATTAAGGCATTGTGTAAACCCTTTAGATTTGATTGTTTTGAAACCAATGTTGTAAACCAAGTCACATTCTTTGCAAATGCTTTACTTTCTTTAATCATGTTGTGGATAAATACGTATTCACCACCTTTAAAAATGAGTTCATTACTTACTCCAGCAAAGTTAAGTTGTGGAGATTTAGTGTTTTTACCGGTCAGATTTTTGACTTTCCTTCGCGTTCCTTTAAGGGCTTCTTCTTTTGATGAGTGAAATGGCGGATTGCAAATGGTAATGTCGATCTTTTCATCCTTCTCCATAATCCCGAAGAAAATATTTTTCGGATTTGTTTGTAAACGACATTCTATTTTACCTTTTAAGGATGGATTTTCTTTGATGATATTTTCGGAAGAAGCAATTGACTTTGGGTCTACATCTGCACCAATGAAATTCCAACCATATTCTATTACTCCAATAATAGGATAGATACAACTTGCTCCTACACCAATATCCAGACAAGTAATTTGATCTCCTTGAGGAGTCGTACCGGAGTTTCCTTCGGCTAGAAGATCAGCGATGTGATGAATATAATCTGCTCTTCCAGGAATGGGAGGTGTTAAATTCTGTGCCGGAAAATTCCAAAATTTTATTCCATAATAATGATTTAAAATCGCTGTGTTTAATGATTTTACTGCACGTGCATCTGAAAAATCAATAGACTCCATCCCGTATTTGTTAGGTTGGATAAATGACTTTAAATCACGACTAATTGTCGTTAGTGCTTTTAAGTCGTATTTGTTCTTGTTTTTATTACGGGGATGAAGTCTGGACTTCTTTTGATTTTCTGAGGACATGTATTATTTTAATGCAAAACTACGCTTATTTGCTGGATTTTGATCTGCTTAAATCATAAATTAAATGATTCCACAGACTTCTTAAAATAATTACATTCTCGTTTTTTCTCTTTTATTTCTAACAACTCTCCCATTTTGAATGATGTAACTTTTATTCATAAACTTAAAAGTTTCTCCTTCAGCTTTATCGATTAAATTGGTAAGATCTTCATTTATTGTATGAACTGACCCTCCAGTTTTACGGGCAAGATTTAAATACTGATTGTTGATGTTGAACTTCGTTCCACATAATAGGACGCGTACTGGAACTTTAATGTCCTTAATTAAAGAATAATCCCTTATAGGTGAATGGTTATCTGCTATGAGAATAATTTCTGTGGCATGTGGGTATTTTTTTTGGGCTTCCAAAATGGCTTCAACATCATTCTCCTGTGAATCTCCACTACAACCGTAAGACACACCTTTTAGAAGTAGTTTTCTAAATTCTGCATAGTCTTTTGTGGTCACGCTATGAATACCTCCAGTGTGACCGATTCGTTTGCTTGAATTAGGTCGACCATTCCCATCATTGAAAAGTACGATATTGGCTTGTTCTGTTTTATTCATCTTTAATAAAAACCAAAATGCGGTCTGTTCCATATACGGATACATGCTACAGGTTACATCGGCAACTATAGTGGAATTCTTCCATTGATTACGTTTAAAAGCATTGATGATTACTGGATTGTCTTTAAATTTTTTAAGGCTTTCTTTCGTAATCTCTACACTGTCATTTTTAGGTAAGTTATTATATTTTGATATTTCTGTATAACTCAATGCTGATGTTTGTTCAGGCAAATAGTAGATTACCGCTCCATGAAACATCATCTTGGCTTGTGATTCATTGTTGCAATACATCTGACGTACAATACTCCAAGAGATTGATTCATTTTTAATGAGATCGGAACGAATACTCAGCATATTTAAAATGCGTTGTTTGTTCAACTCTGTGATGTCCTGCTCTTTTGGATAGTTGGTGTACACCAAATCGATTTGGATTATTTCAACATTTTTTAATTCTGCCTTGTCCATCACCGATAAAATTTCTGAAGAACCATAATTCATGTTCACAACTGATGTGCCCAAATATGTACCAGAAATTCGATAAATACCTGCTTTTTTTTCAGGTTGATTAATTATATCATCTGCTGTTCTTGATGCTTGTGAAAATGAACCGATTGACAAAAAGATAAATAAGATGCTTGAAAGTGCTTTCATAAGACTAGGTTTTTATTGTTGGGGTACAGTTATAATGTATACCAGATGATTTGGTTACATTTTTTAAATAAAACCCAACTCAGTCTTAAATGTGCCGAAATATAAAACACGCATCAGTTTCATGCGTAGACAAGTGAATAATACGTTTTTTCGGAATGTAGTGTAAAGGATAACTATCTTAAAATTAGTTTTAATTCTCGTGTTATTGCTCCTTGTGGATATTTGGTGTCGTCTAAATAACTCATCAAGGTCAATCTTTTACCCTCTAGCATCCAGTTAAAAGATTTAAATGCTTGATGGTCATGTTTGAAGACAGCATGATTTGAAGTTGATTCTGGATTTCCCAGCTGATTTTCAAAATGTGCTATCACTAAGTTTTCGCAATGTGTAAATTCAGAAAGGTACGTATCTATAGCATTTGATTTTATTTTTGTAAAAAACTCCATTTCATCTGTGCCACCCGCTTCTTCCCAATAAAACTTAGGGTATGTTTTTAAAGTCAGTTCTAATTGTTGAATGAGTTTAGTTTCAGCATCGTATAAATACACAAGGGTTAATTCTTCTATTGTACCCAACTCTATAAAATACTTGTAATTGGGAAGGGCTCCTCCTCTGGTCTCAAAATCCAATCCTTCAATAGTCGGAAGAACATCGATTGAGTCTCCTATTTTTACTCCTCTAAAATCAATTCCATCACTGCAAATAATAGATGTAAAAAGTTCGTTTTCTAAAACTTTTGTGTTTTTCATAGTGTTTTATTAAAATGAGTCCAAAATAAATTGTTCTCAATTATTCAGACTCAACTTTAAACCCTTCACCAACAACTTTAAAGGCCGTTCGTCTATTTAATTGGTTTGCTTTTTCTTGATTACTTTTACTTAGTGTTTTGATAAACTTTTCAGTAAGTACTTGTTTGTTTCCTTCAGCGTCTAAAATTGGATTTTTTTGTTCATCCACCCAAATTGTTGGACTCCCTTCACCGTATCCTATTGCTTTTAATCGGTCCTTATTTATACCTTTCTGAACTAAATAATTCACACAAGACTGAGCCCTTCTTTTCGATAAGTCTAGATTGTATGCGTCAGAACCTTTGTAATCTGTATGAGAATTCATTTCAACCATTAAATTGTCATTTAATTCTAGCAGTTTATACAAAGTATCTAATATTTGCTTTGAAGCCGGACGAAGTCGGTCAGAATCAAAGTCATACTCAATTCCTTCAAGTCTAATTTCATCTTCAGGAATTGGATCGAGATAGAAGTCTTGTTGTAGTTTTGTAGATTGTGTAATTGATTCGGTATTTACAACTGCGGCATCAGCAAAATAATTTTCTTTTTGGGCTTTCATAAAAATCATTTCTCCAATGTTGATGTCGATGGCATAATAACCATTTTCATCTGTAGAAACTTGGTAGTTTGCTTTTTCTCCAGTAACATCTTTAATGCTGATGTTTGTATTGGGTAGAATTTCATCAGTTTCCATATTGTAAGCATAACCATCTAGGGAAATTACAATTGCGCTATTTCTAACTTCGTAAATGTTATAACAATGTCCGAATTCGCAAATTTCTCTATCAGAAGAAAGAAATCCTGATTCTAATTTTGCATCCCAAATCATATAGGTATCATCAAAACTTGAATTAATCGGTGTTCCCATATTTAATGGAAGGGAATAGATTTTCGTGTCGGGATGACAGTCACTTTTAAACACATCGAACCCACCAATAGAATTGTAACCATCGGAACTGAAAAATAGGGTAGAAGTAGCTTCATGGAAGAAAGGTGTTACTTCATTTGCGGACGAGTTAACATTAGGTCCTAAATTGATTGGACCACCGACAAAACTTCCCTCTTCATCCAACTTTATTTTCCAAATATCAAATCCGCCTTCACCTCCAGGTCGATCACTCGAAAAGTATAAGGTTTTGCCGTCCATTGAAATGTATGGTTGTTGAGATGAATATCCTTCAACATTTACTCTTTCGTCCAATTCGTATGCCTCAAAGAATTTACCATTCATCATTCTGGCCAAATAAATTTTTGGATGAATTCTGTTTTCACTCCATCGTGTATAAAATATTGTATTCGTGTTGTTGATAGATGATGCAGCATCATGCTGAGCACTGTTTAAAGGTCGTCCAAAGTTGACTGCTGGTTTCCACGTGTTATTGTCCTTCTCGGCCCAGTATACGTCACATAAATATTCAGATTGTTGTTCAGGGTCTAGAATAACTCCTCCAGGACGAGCAGATGTAAACATCACTTTGTCTTCACTGTTGAAATATGAAACAGCAAATGAAGTTGATCCTGTATTAAAAGTTGAGTCAGCAAGTTCTACAACAGCCTCGGTTTTTGCTCCTGAATCGTT
This sequence comes from Brumimicrobium sp., assembly GCF_048268645.1. Taxonomy (NCBI): domain Bacteria; kingdom Pseudomonadati; phylum Bacteroidota; class Flavobacteriia; order Flavobacteriales; family Crocinitomicaceae; genus Brumimicrobium; species Brumimicrobium sp. Next base: position 11,585 of record NZ_JBLWVE010000010.1, read on the forward strand.
AAGGATAAATAAACATCCACGCATTTGTGTTTTCGCAACTTCAACCAAGGAGTCTGATTCGGGACTTGATCGAATAAAAGATTCAAATACTTCTATGGCCTGTTCGCATTTTCCATTGTTTTTTAGCGCATTTCCATAATAGTAGGCATCATTTGGATAACCTTCTGTTTGGTATGTTTTGGAAAACTGTTCTTCAGCGCGTTTGTAGTCAAAAGTGTTTTTGTAACACATGGCAATTTGATGATTGGTATAATCTTCTATTGTCACGAGTTGACTGTCCATTTCTTTTTTCTTTTTGGACAGTGCACGGTTCGTCAATTGAACCTCATAAGGTAAGACTGGTTGTGAAAGCGCAATGGTATCATTCAGTACTTTTTGATAATAAATCAATGCGTTGTGGTAGTCTTCTTTTTCATAAAGTTGATCAGCTGTGTTTAACCAAACCATTTTGGATTGTGAAAAGGTCACAAACTGTATTGTGCAAAATAATATGAATAGTATATTTTTCATTTTGGGCTGCTATGGTGATGAATTACAATCGAGGACAAATTTTTTCGAAATCTTTATTTCTTCGTTTACTATGAACGTAGGTCAATGAGGCTTCAAAACCTCCTCTTCCTGAAGATGCTGTAGAAAGAGTAGACATGTTGATGTCATAGGCAAGTTTTAATGTGAATCGGTCGAGCTTACCACCAATGGTGATTGCTGCGGCATCTTTATTTCTGTAAATAAGTCCTCCTAATAAATATAATTCACTGTTCTTTAAATAATATCCTGCTTCAAGCGCGATGGTTTGCTCACTGAAGTTCTCTTGTTGCATAAACAAGAACTTAGGAATTAAATAAAAAGTCTCAGTGAGATTTATTCTTGTTCCGATATGTGCATAGAAACGCATTGGTAATCGGTTGTCAATTCCTTGAAATGATTCTTTAGCACTCACCAAATTGAATGCAGAAACTCCAATAAAAGGATTCAAACGTCTGTTTTGTTGTGCGAAATAATACATTAATCCAGCATTAACCGAAGGCAAGTAAATCGTTCTCGCTTCTATGTCTTCACCAGTGGCAATGGTTTCATCGAAAAAACCTCCATTATTGGGAGAATACTGGTTGTTAAATGACAATAGGGGATACTCAAGAGATTTCTGAACACCGCCTCCTTGAACGCCAAAAGAAATCATGTGATTTTTGTTTTTGTCAAGTGCGGTATTATAAGCAGCCGAAACCAATCCTTGAAGGGAGTTATAGTTTCCTTGACCTGCACGGAATTGGTTGACTTGAACTCCAAATCCCCATTTTTTAAAAGGCATATCGAAACTCAACAAATATGTGGTGTATGGTTTGTAATTTACCGATTTCCATTGAGTTCTGTATTGGCCATGCAAACGGAAATCCCCATCGACAATGCCAGTTAAAGCTGGATTTAAAAACAAGGGTGCAGCGTCATACATTGACAAGTGTGCATCTTGGGCTCGGGTTGATAGCGACAAGCCTATTGCTGATATTAGTATGATTAGAATTCTATACATTGTTCTATTATCTTATAAGGGTAACATCCCCTGATTTTTTAATAATTTGACCATTCCCCATTTCGACAACAAAGGTCCAGGTGTAGACCCCTAATGGAGCATTTTCTCCTTTGTAGGTACCATCCCAGCCATCACTTTGTTGTGTTGAGGTAAAAATCAATTCCCCCCAATTGTTGTAAACTTTAAAATCTACGGAATTAAATGGACCACCACGAATAATAAACACATCGTTATCTCCATCTCCATTTGGTGTAAAGCCAGTTGGGAGAACAGGCAATAATTCAACGGTAATCAATTTTGTAATTGTATCTGTACAATTATTTTCGTCGGTAACTTTAAGTGTTACATAGTAACTTCCTCCATTTGTATAGTCATGAATTGGGTTTTGAATATTGGACGCTTCACCATCATCAAAATCCCAGTACCACCCTAGTATGTTTGTTCCTGTTGATAAATCTGTATATTGAACATCTTGACCTACAAGTGCTGGATTCGGATTCATTGAGAAGTCAGCCGTTGGACTTTGGATCACCGCTACCGTAATGGTAGTATCAGCTGTACATCCGAAATCAGAAGTTGTTGTTAAAGTCACTGGGTAGCTACCTGCAATTGGGAAAGAGAAACTTGGGTTTTGGGCAGTGCTGCTTCCGAACCCGTAGAAGTTATAATTCCAATCTGTAATGCTTCCCAAAGGAATTGTACTTAAATCGTTGAAAAAGATTTCATTCATTTCACAGGCTACTGTATTAGAGAAGTTCGGTATTGGTGCGTAATTTACTGTTAAATTCTGATCAAGTGTGTCCGTACAAGAGTTACTCCCTGTCACTATTAACTGAACTGTGTAATCACCTCCTTGGTCATAAATGTGTTGTGGATCACTTAATGTTGATGTGGTTCCATCACCAAATATCCATTCCCAATTGGTAAGAGAACCTGTAGAGAAGGAAGAGTTGTCGATAAAAACAGCATTGTCATACTGACACACTGAAGCAACATTGAAATCAGCCGTAGGAATCTCTCTAAAGAGAACCTCCATGGTGTCTTTTACTGCGGCACAACCGTAGTTGTTGGTGGATTCTAAAATTAAGGTAACACTACCATTGGCTACATCTCCAGGGGACGGAATGTAAACCGTTGAAAGAAATGCGTTTCCAGGGGTAAATGTTCCTGTACCTAATGATGACCACGCTCCAGCCGGTGAAGGAGAGGTGATGTTTCCTGAAAGTTGAACTGCTGCATTCTCACACAACTGTTGGTCAGCCCCTGCATTTACAATTGGGGATTTTACAAAGTGTACCCGCAAGGAGTCCATGTTTCCTGAACATACGCCTGTGGTCGAAAGGAAAAAATCTACATAACCATTGGTCGTATCTACTGGACTCACAGTATAAGATGTGTTCAGTGAATTTGAATTGGCAATTGTACCAAAACCTGAAGTGGTCCATTGTGCTCCAAATCCATTGGTTATTGTTCCTGTTAATGGAATCAGTTGATTGGTTTCACAAATAGAGTCTGAAGTGGTAATGTCTAATGTTGGCTGTGGAGTAATATTCACCAATAAGGTATCTGTTTCTGCTAAACAATCTTGGTTGTCAAGCGAAGTTAAGACCAATTGGAAGCTTCCGTTCGCTACATCAGTTGGATCGATTAAATAGGTTGTCGTTAAATCATTTTGGCTAGGAGAAAAAGAACCAGCTCCAGTGGTTGTCCATTCTCCAGTTGTGGTTGCTCCACCAATAATCCCTTCTAAATCTACTTCTGTTTCATCTGAACAGATATTCACATCAGTTCCAGCATTAACTTGTGGAGCTGGTGTGAAGCGGATAACAACAGTGTCCGCATCATTATCACAAGCAAAGAAACTACCTGCTGAAGTAAGGAATAATGCAACACTATCTGCATCGATTTCTGCAGGAGAAGGAGTGTAGGTCGTCGTTAAATTGTTTGGATTTCCAAAAACACCACCATTACCATTACTTGACCATGTTGCTGTAGTTGCAAACTGAACTCCTCCTGTAATAATGATGTTTGGAATGTTATTTTTACAATAGGTTTGATCAGGATCAACAGATACAATTGGAGATTGTATGAAGTTAACGCGCATTGTGTCTGTAACTGGGTTACAACTTCCTGTAGAAGTTAATAAGAATAACAACTCCCCTTGTGTGTAATCACTAGCGGTAGGAGTGTATGTGGTGGTCAATGAAGTTGCATCTTGAAATGAACCTGTTCCATTTAAAACAGACCATTCACCTGTAGAGGTTGCTCCTTTTATATTTCCCGATAGGGCAATAGAAGGGTCTCCATTACAAAGTGTAGTGTCTGGTCCTGCATCAATAATTGTTCGACGAAGGAAAGAAGACATATAGTGGTAATAGGTTCCTGTTGTTGTTCCTCCATTAATTACTCCCATGGCAAAAAAGTCAGAGGTGTTTTCAAGAAGGTTCATTGAGTTTACAGGGATATCTGTTAAGCTACTAAAATTCAATTGACAACCACTCCAAAGCCCTCCTGTGCCTGGAACAACATCAAACGCAGACCCTGGAATCAAAGCGTTACTTCCATTCAATAAGAAGTCATTGACTGCTGAAGTTGGACATAGAATATTCAAAAAGAATCCTTGGTTATTGGTTCTGGTAAAACTTACCTGAGCAGAACCAGAACAGTTGATTGGAGGAAGGATCGCTGAACCTAATTCACATCCAAATCCTGTTGCTTGCAATACATACACTGGTTTGTCTGAAATCACATGTGATAAGTCATCGACAATAGTGTGGTTCCATGTGTCTCCTCGATTCAATTGCTGAGTTGTTGTTCCTCCAATGGAGGTAATGGTTACCTCTGTGAAGTTTTGTGTTGCAACAACGAATATTCCTTCTTGAACATCGGAAAACATACTTCCTTTGTTGACAATATATTCGTTTCCAATCACTTCAATAGGAACAATTTGGTCTCCCATTAAATCTTTACATGTTCTTGGTTCTCCAGTAACAGAGTCTTCAGATATCGTCACCGCAACTGGTTTGTCGGAGGTGATAATAGAACCGCTTAAACTTCTTCCAGGTTGGTTAACATTTTGATAAATATTTTCAGCAGTGTAAACCTGACCCTCATTTAAGGTGATCGAATAAGTCACTCCAGCAGGATGCCCAACAATATCGGTACGCGGTGTAATCCAAACTGTCGTATTGTTTTCAGTGGCTACAATGCTAAACATTTGTTTTGGTTGTGTACTTCCAGAAGACATGTTCCAGTTGGGCCATCTGGTTTGGAATGGGGTAACAAACTCGGTCCCTACACCATTTCCTCCTTTCAGAGAGAAGGTCTCAGGGTTGTTTCCTGATGTTAGTATCTCATAAACCACTGTAACTAAGGTGTCGGCAACTATTTTTACACCGTAATCAAGTGCTGTATTGGCCGGTTTAGCCTCTAGGGTATTGATGATTGCTGAAAGGTCAACCGATTCAAGTGAGTTGGGTGGAATAACAACAGTATTGTCATAACCTCCAGCAGGCTGGTAAATCCTCACCGTAGTGGGCTTGTTGAATGTAGATATTCTAAATTTAACAGGGTCATTATCGGCATGACTAGGTGTTACCCATGGGGCAGCAAACCAGAATACAGAGTCAACTTGTGAGACGACAATTTGTGTATAAGACAAAAATGCGAAAAGGAGAATGAATATTTTCTTTGCTTTCATAATGATAGGGTCTTACTTAATTAGTAGTTTCTTTATTGGTATCCTCAAGAATGCTATTGTTGAGTTTATCATCCAATTCTTCTAATGTTGGTTTTTTGTTGTTGATGATAAAAGAAAGCATGATTTCATGCGATCCTGAATTGTATTTTCTTAGTGCGTTGATTGAAATGTCATATCCGTAAGCTATGGTTAATCGTTTATTCCATGTGAATCCTGCATTTACTCCAATTGCATCATCATGACGATACATCACTCCCAAAGAATATTTATCGTCATATTTTAATTTTAACATTGGCGCAATAAGCAAAGGAACGGGTTCGGTATATCGAATCAATACACTGGGTTGTAATTCTAGTTTGCGTTTTTCGAACTGAATGTTGTAACCTGCAATTGCATTGGCATGGAATTGAAGTTGAGAATTGAAACCTGTAAACTTGATCATTCCTCCTAAAATTCTTTGGGCTGAGGCCATAATAAAGAATTTGTCAGAATAAATGTTGAATCCCATATTGATGTCAAATGCATTGGTTGAATGAACGTTTCCTGTAAATACATCATCTCCTTCATCTGCTTTAATGGCATCATATAAACGAATTCTATATTGAAAATAACCAGGTTGTATTCCCAAGCCGAGCTTCACTTTTTCACCGAGTTTGAAATGGTGTGCATAGTTCAGTCGAATTCCAGTGCTGTTCATCAACCCAGAATTTTCATTGTACACTCCAAGTCCATATCCAACCTTACCTTTGTTTTTCAATGATCCCATTAGGTTGAAATAAAAGCTAGAAGGAGCTCCGTCAAAACCAACCCATTGGGCACGGTAACCAGCATTCATTTCTTGCACTTCCTTACTTCCTGCATAGGCAGGATTATAGAAAAACCTATTCATCATAAAGTCAGAATACATTCCTATTTGTTGTGCTTTTGCTGAAAAAGTTGTCAGCACGATTAAGGCAAATATGTATAGTTGTTTCTTCATTGTTTTCTATTTCGATTTTCTTAATACCAACAAAGCACCTTTAAATAGTTGGTCTTCCTGGTTGGGGTTGAGATTAATGATATAGTAATAATTTCCATCAGGAACGTCTTCACCTTCATAGGTTCCATCCCATGGTTCTGTGTACCCTTGAGACATGAATATTTGTTGTCCCCATTGGTTGTAAATTTCAACTGTTGCTTCTGGATACAGTAATTCAATAAAAGATAATTTCCATACATCGTTATAGCCATCTCCGTTTGGTGAAATTACGTTGGGAATTAATTTTTGAATCTCTTGAGTAACGTTATCAATGGATACCCATACAATTGTACTGTCAAAACAGCCTAGGTCATCATAAACATATTGAACTACTGGGAATGTCCCGTTTTCAAAATAAACTGTACTTGGATTTTCTAAATTGGATGCTTCACCATTTCCAAAGGTCCAGTCCCAACCAGTAGAGTACAAGGAAGTATCTATAAAATTATAGGTTGTTCCTACGTTGGTTCCACTGGTGAAATTGAAGGTGAATCCTGCCTTTGGTGGTGGGGTGATTTGAATAGGTTTTACGATTGTATCTGAACAGTTGTGGTTGGTTGAAACAATGTGCATCACACTATACGTTCCTGGATTATTAAAAACAAAATCATAATCTGGTAGATTGATAGTACCTTGACCTCCAAAATCATAAAACCATGTATTAATTGGGTCGACAGAATTTGATTGATCCGTAAAGCTAACTGTTCTTTGATTGTTGTTACATGTTGCAAGATAGTCGAAATCTGCTGTTGGTAGAGGGAAGATTTCAATGTTCTTTTGGATGGTGTCAGTACACCCATTGCTGTTTGTAATTATAAGTTCTACATCGTATTGACCATCTTGGGTATAAGTGTGGGTAGGATTAAGTTGTGCTGAGGTGTTTCCGTCACCAAATGACCACGCACTTTGTGTAATTGAACCGTAACCTGCAAGTGAGAAGTTATCAAAACTCGAATTCTCATTTAAACAATTATCAGCAGTATTGAAGTTAGCATAAGGTGGTGCAACAAATATAAACTGAACAACATCATTTTCTGAATTACAACTGCCATTGTCCGTAGATGTCAATGTTAGTGCAATTTGTCCAGACGAAATTTCAGACGCCGTTGGTGTATAAATTGCATTTAAGTCTGTATTAGAAGGGGAAAAAGTTCCCATTCCACCTGTCCATTCTCCTGTGCTTGTTCCACCCACAATAGATCCATTTAAAGGAATAAGTGAGTCATTGGTGCAGATCAATTGATTAGTTCCAGCCTCTACATCCGGCGCATCTGTATATTCAATATATATACTGTCTTGTTCATATTTACATTTCCCATTTGATGTAGATCGAAGGTATGCCCATGTTCCCGGTGTAGATAAATCGTTTACCCCAGGGTAATAGCTTGTATTTAAAGAAACATTGTTCGGATTGAAAATACCGTCACCTGTAGAACTCCATACTCCTGTTGTAGTTGGTCCACTCACGGTACCGCTAAGTGAAACCATGCTATTGTTGGCACAAACAATAACGGTGTCTTGTAGAATGTCAACTACAGGCGGTGCAGTGATGGTAATTTGAATGGAGTCTTTTTCTGCTAAACAATTTCCATTGTTGGTTGAGGTTAACATTAGTTTTACACTTCCGTTTGTGATGTCAGCAGCTGATGGAGTATAAACAGCATTAAGTGTATTTGCATCTGGAGTAAATGTTCCACTCCCAAAGGTTGTCCACTCTCCTGTAGTAGAACCTCCTTGAACAGAACCGTTAAGGTCAACATCCGCATTGTTTGCACAAACTGTTTGATCAACAGAAGCATTGACCAATGGAGGGTCTTCCACAATGAGTAGGAAAGTGTCTTTTTGGGCAGGACACAATGCGCTACTGGAGGTGAGGATGATTTCAATTGGGCTAATTATAGCGTCTAGAGAACTCGGAACATATTCATTGTTTAGATCATTGAGACCATTCGTAAATGTTCCATATCCAGTGCTGCTCCAAGAGCCTTCTGCAGGACCACCTCCAACTGTTCCATTGAGGGGAAGACCTACATTAGCACAAACTGTTGCATCACTTCCCGCATTTGCAAAAGGGGTACTCATGTATTCTGTTAGATAGGTATAGCTAAATCCAGTACTTACTGTTCCTTGTAAAATAGCTAAACCAAATATGTCTCCTGTGTTTTCAATATCTGTTAAAGAATTTAAAGGAATTTCTCCTGTCGTAAAAAACTTTTGTCCAACCATTAACGCTCCACCTGATCCTGGAACAGCAGTAAAGTCTGATGCATTAATGATTCCAGTTGCACCATTTACAGTAAATAATCCTTCGTTACCTGTTCGGGTGTATAAGATTACTCCAAAATCGTCACCTGAACTTCTATAAACTGAAGCCAGGTCATCACCTGCACAGTATACGTTAGGAACCAATGAAGAACTGAGTTCACACCCCATAGAACTTACATGATAAACATAGACAGGCTTGTTCGATTCGATATAAGCAACGTCATCCGTCAAGATGATTTCATGTGCTTCTCCCCAACTGATTGAAGCGGTTGTGATAACAGAAGTGTTGATGGTTAAGTTCGTAGTGTTTTCTGCAGCTAAAACATAAATCCTATCGGTGGTTCCTGTTCCTTTTCTTACGACAAATTTAGTTCCTAATCGCTGAATATTCGTCATTTGCTCTCCTATCGCATCTATACACGCACCGTTTTCTAACCCGTCTTCAAATAGCGTAACGGCAACTGGTTTGTCGGATGAAACAATTGAACCCGAAAGGGTAGAGCTTGCAGAAATATTCATATTTCTAGCACTATAGGTTTGTCCTTTATTTAATGTAATTGAAAAAGTCACATCTTGTGCGTGTCCAGTAATCGCAGCTCTTGGAGTTATTAGGACTGTTGTATTATCTTCTGTAGCTACAATATCGAAAGAAGAGAATGCGGCAGGCCCAACAACTGCATTGTTCCAGTGCTTTTGAAATGGCGTATAAAACTCTGTTCCTAAAGCATTTTTACCCTTTAAACCAAAAATTTCTTTGTTACCAGAACTACTGATCTCATAACTCGCGGTAATTAAGGTGGTAGCGCTTATTTTAATTCCGTTATTGTTGATGTTGTTTCCCGAAGGAGATACAAGAGCTGCAATAAAAGGTGTTAAGTCTATGCTTTGGTGATCATTTGCAGCAAGGGAAATAGTTATTGGCGTAAATGATCCATTTGCTGGTAAACTGATGGTAACACTTGCGGGATCAGCATAAGATGTAATGTTTAATGAAATAGGACTGTTTCCTATTCCGCTTGAAGCTCCTGGAGCAGCAAACCAAAAAGTGGTATCCTTTTGAGAAAAAGTTATCAGTGGTAAGGATAGAAAAACAACAAGTGCTAAAATCGTTCTATTTCCTTTTCTTAAAATACGCGATAGAAGGGTGGTCTTTTCAATATTAGTCATACAATGAAAATATAGTGCAGCTTAAATTAGGTATTAAGCTTTGTTAATTGCTTGGTGTTAAAGTTTTAGGCAAATATAGTTATATTTATTAATATATGTTAAAATTGTTAAAAAAAAGGAATTTATTTTTGTTTGTATTTGTTTGATTATTAGCGTCGTAGTTTTGAAGTTGGTGTTTTTTTATTTCCTTTAGCCCACAAACTTATTGTTTGGTAACTTGATGAACCAATTTTTCAAAAGAGGACCATCTAATAGAAGGATAGTCCTTGATGATTAATGTTGAGTCGCTAAAAACAACACTGTTTTGTATTCCACTATGTCCAAAGGAATCATTATTAGACAGTTTTCTTTTTAATAGCTCTGTGATGGCCTGCTCAATTAACTTCCTTTCTTCGTCGGTTGCTTGAATGGTTTTAAAAATGTCTACGTCTTCACGTGAATAGTGCCCAATAATATCTTCACAGTTCATGATTGTTTTTGTATAGTCGATATAAAATTCACCTTTACAATCTTTTTTATACACCCTAATTGTAGTGATTTCGCCACCCCACTCCCCGCATTTTGTGTCGGTGTTTTTGAGTTTAATTTCTGTGCAATAATCTATTGTTGATAAAAATCGTGTTCTGATTGTGCGTACAGAAAAAGTGAGAAGAAAATATAAAAAATAGTAAAAAGGTATTTCATTTCAAAGGGTGCTGGTTATTCATTTTTCTCAAGAGGAATCCTAGTCATTAGAATAGTGTCTCCTTCATCAAAAGTAGTTGGTCTAGATTCGTCGTTAAAATTCATACAAACAAAAATATTGTCTTCATTCTCGAATCTGATAATACAAGGTATTCTACCGACTTCTACATCGTTATCTTTTAAGTATATAATAAAATCTAAAGCGTGAATTTCTTCACTGTACTCTACAGTGTATTTTAAATAGGCTTCATGACCACCTATTGTAAAGGAATCTCCCCCAAGCGTGTCATTATTGAAGATAAATAAAGCAATTCCATTTTTATTGAAATGAATGTTTCCGACTTCTCCTTGGTCTTCTCCTTCCCAATGACCAATTAAACTATCTTGAGCAATGCTGGTGTTACAGGTTATAAATAAAATGGAAATTAAAAATAGGTAGTTTACAATGCTTTTCATGTTGTGTTTATAAAAATGTAAATTGTAAGGTAATGAAAAAATAGGGTACGACTTGTGTTTTTTATGTTTTGTAAAAAGGAGTGTTTATACCATCTCTTTCCAATCAAAAATATAAACAGGTAATCGGTCAGGAATCTTAATGGAAATTAATTCTTCTCCATTCTTTTGAACCAGTCGATTTTCTTCCCATTGGTAAACAGTTTTCTTTTTCCCTTTGGTGTGGGTGAGTTCTTCAAAACCATAAAACAAGAACTGATGGTCTCCAACAGCAACAGTGCGTGAACCTCGAATTTTGGTGGTAATCCCCTGATTGTATTTTAAGGTGATTTCATCGATTAATTTATTGTATTCTCCACCAATTATGGTGAGGTTTTCTTCCACTTCATCTGTCGTTGCTAAGAACAGTCTACCGGGTGTTTTTTCTAACTTGTCGACAAAATCATTCGGCATTACATAAATTAAAGCACCTTCAATATGGGGGTAGTGGTCAGTGTTGGCTTTGATGTAGTTTTTGTCATCACCGATTATAACTCTGTTGTACACCAAGAAAGCCAAAAGTACACCTGTCATCATAAGTACAATGTTAATGATTACTACAGGAGTGGTGGGGAAGTTCAAATACAAGAAGTAGGCAGCTACGATAAAAGGAATAACTGTCAATAACATCAAAACAAATGCGGTGAATTTTTTCATGAAACAAATGTAATGATTTCTTAGCTTTGTACGCAATGTTAAAATGCGATTCACAAACATATAAAGATTTAGAGCTCGGCAAACTGCAAGAAATTCTTAAAGAATATTGTATTGGTCCCTCAGCTCTTAAGATTGTTGAAAGGCTTAAGCCTGTAAAAAACAATGAGGAATTAATCAAGTTTCTCAATCAAACCAATCAGTTGGTTGAAATTCGTCGTGAAGGTGAAAGTTTTCCGCGACTTGATTTCGAAGAGCTTCAAGGTGAAATTAGAATGTTGCCTGTTCAAAACGCAAGTTTGCCTCAAGAAAGTTTTGCCCGTATCCGTATGGCTTCTTCAATGGTGAATGCTTTGCTGTATTTCTTCAATAAACGAGATGATGATTTCCCACATTTGATTGAGTTGTTCTCTGATGTCGAATTTACAAAAGAGATCATCGAAAAAATCGATACCATCTTTGATAAGAACGGAATTGTAAAAGACAATGCCTCTCCAGAGCTGTCGTATATACGTCAACAAATGGAATCGGTGAAAAGAAATATTCATTCGACTTTTGATCGAAGTATGCGCAAATACCTAAAGAAGGGGTATTTAAGTGATACCAAAGAAAGTTTTTATGATGAAAGGCGTGTCTTAGCTGTCTTGTCTTCCTACAAAAGAGAGGTGGATGGACAGGTAGTAAGTAATTCCAAATCGGGAAATGTGACCTTTATTGAACCTGGAGAAACAATTCCTTTGAATAAAGAGTTTGAACAGTTAAGGGATGATGAACGAAAAGAAATTTTTGTGATTCTTCAGCAGTTAACACGAGAAATGTTGGCTTATTTACCCTTGATCAAAGAATACCAACAAGTACTGACCAAATTAGATTTTATCAATGCCAAATGTCGACTGGCTTTGTTATTGGATGCCTACCTTCCTTCAATCAACGAGAGTAAGTCTTTTGACTTGATCGATTGTTATCATCCTTTATTGAAATTGAACAATGAGGCCTTGGGTAAGAAAACAGTCCCCCAACGGATCTCCATGGATGAAAATTCAAGAATGTTGGTGATTTCTGGACCAAATGCAGGAGGAAAAAGTATAACCTTAAAAACAGTCGGCTTGCTGCAGTTAATGTTGCAGTGTGGATTGCTCGTTCCTGTTCACCCCAACAGTTCAATGTGTCTATTTGATGCCTTGTTGACGGATATTGGAGATAATCAGTCTATTGTTGATGAGTTGAGTACCTACTCTTATCGATTGAAGCGCATGCGATACTTCCTGAAAGTAGCCAACGAAAACTCATTGCTTTTATTGGACGAATTTGGAACAGGTTCAGATCCCGATTTGGGTGGTGCATTGGCGGAAGTGTTTTTTGAAACTTTATATGATAAAAAATCATTTGGTGTTATTACCACGCATTACAGCAACATAAAACTAAAAGCTGATGAACTTCCGGAAGCTGTCAATGGTTGTATGTTGTTTGATACGGAAACTTTAAATCCTTTGTTTAAGTTTTCAATGGGACAACCAGGGAGCTCTTTTACCTTTGAAGTCGCTCAGATTAATGGAATACCAAAGAAGTTGATTAATCGGGCCAAATCTAAGTTAGACAGTAAACGTGTTCAGATGGATCAATTGCTTCATGAATTGCAAAAAGAAAAATCTTACCTCAGTCGTTTAACAAAAGAGCATGTTTTAGCGCAAGAAACTGCCGAGGAACACCGTATTTTCTATGAGGAAACCAAAGAAAAGTACGAGAAGAGGTTGGAAAGCCTGAAAAATAAAGCGGAGGAAACAAGTAAGTTGGTAAGCTTGGGAACCAAGTTGCAACAATACATTGATGAGTATAAAGTACGTTCTAAAAAGAAGAACGTTAATGATGGTTTGCTACAGGATTTGAAAAAATATATTGCAATGGAAAAATCTAAAATAGAGGAAGCCAAGCAAGAGGTGCGTTTGAAGAAACAAGCCAAGAAAAAGAAGAACCCTAAAAAAGAAGCCGATCAGTACCAACAAAGTAAGATCAAAGTAGGAAGCAAAGTCAAACTGATTTCTACAAAACAAGTAGGAGAAGTTGAGGATATTAAAGGGAAAGATGTAACGGTTTTGTTGGGTTTTGCACGGATGAAAGTAAAATTAACTCAATTGATTTGGGTTTCTTAGTTGTATGAATTTGTATCTTTGCCCCATGAGCAAAGAAATTACAATAGCAATAGACGGATGGTCGTCATGTGGGAAGAGTACATTAGCAAAAGCCTTGGCGAAAGAATTGGATTATATTTATGTCGATACAGGTGCTATGTACAGAGGGGTCGCGTTATATGCGATGAGACAAAATTGGATCTCACGAAATCATTCAGATGTCAACAGAATTATTGCTGCTTTGCCAAAAATCAAAATTAAATTTTCTAACAAAGGGGGCGGAGAAGCCGACCTATGCCTGAATGGAGAGAATGTGGAGAAAGAAATCCGCACGATTGAAGTCTCTAATGTGGTCAGTTTAATTTCTAGAATTAAAGAGGTCCGCGATTACCTTGTGAAACAACAAAGGATATTGGGTATTGGTGGAGGAGTTGTAATGGACGGTAGGGATATCGGTTCTGTTGTTTTTCCTTTGGCAGAGCTCAAGTTGTTTGTTACCGCTGATCCTGAAATTCGTGCGCAACGCAGGTATGATGAATTGATTGCTAAAGGAGATAAGGTAACTTTGGATGAGGTGAGGGCAAATCTTCAAGCAAGAGATGAAATGGATTCTAACAGAGAAGAAAGTCCATTGATTCAAACAGAGGACGCTATTGTTTTAGATAATTCAAACCTAACGCCAGCAGAACAATTGGAAAAAGCCTTAGCATTAGTAAATAAAATTAGAAAGGTGTAACATATTTTATAATTTTTGTTATAATTGTATGCAAGCACTTCAAATTTTGTAGTGTTTGTCTATAAAACCAGAATTATAAAACTATGCTCAAAACTATAATCACCACAATAACTTGTGCTTGGATAGGCGTATCCTGTGCCCATGAAATTGACAGTTTGGAAAATACCAACAAAGGGATTGCTCCAACCGTTAATTTAGTTGAATCTCGTTTCCTTAATGATACCGTGAACTTGCATTATGTGAGTAATATTCAGTTGTTTGAACAAGAATGGGATCACCTTGCACACCCTGTTTTCTGGAAAACAATCATGACACTTTCACCAGATTCTTGTGTAATTAATATAGGTGCAACACGAGAGATTGTTGAAGTAACTTCTCTTGATCAGTGGGATTTGAGAACTGATGAAGAAAAAGATGCTTACCGTGACTCAATTCGCGTTAGTAGAGGTTTGGACAGCGAAGCAAAAGTTTATATGACAACTGGAAAGAAAGATTTTTATGCTTTTGACCATGTCTTGCCAACAATTTCAAGAGGGGTGGAGGTGTTTAAAGAACAGAATGTTGACCCTTGGTATGCTCAAGCGATTCTTATGATAGAAAGTCCTGGACGACTGGCAAAATCTAATGCCGGAGCATATGGTTCTTTTCAGTTGATGGCTGGCGTAGCAAGAGCGCAAGGTCTTACTGTCAACCGATATGTGGATGAACGAAAAGATTTTGAAAAATCAGCTATTGGAGCGAGTAGACTGATTTCTAGGGTTTGTATTCCTGAGGCTAAAGTTATTTTAGACCGTCATGGAATAGCTTACCACGAAAATGATTTATGGTTTAGACTTTTTGTAATGCATATTTATCATGCCGGAGCAGCAAATGTTTCTGGTGTAGTCAATAAAATTAACCCTATAACAGGAGGTATGGATTTAATTCAAGCCATGTGGGTTACGGAAAATGGTAGATTTAGAAATGCTTCACAAAACTATACGCAAATTGCACTTGCTGCAATGTTGATTTTTGAAGAAATGATTTGGGATTGCTAAAAGCATCACTAATCTACTATCGTTTCTAATTCTTCTTTGCTCAATTTTATTGTTGCGATTCGATTAAAACTTCCCAATACTGTAGTTTGAGTTAAAATAATTAACCCTTCGTCCTCAGTGAGGGAAAAATCTGCAGCACTGAGGGGTACACTCTGTCCAATGTATTTTAGTGCCTTGGGTTCATCGCTTCCTTGTGGGTAAAAACTCAACTGAAGTTGATTGCTTTTTGTAGTCGCAAGATAAACAGTATAATTCTCACCATTAATCAAGAGAGATTTAATCAATACAGGTTTTTGTGGATCTAATTCTGATTTTCCTTGCGCAGGAATAGATTCTGCAATGTCAATTGTAGTAGGAGAAAGGCTTGCATTCGGATTAAAGTAAAGGTTACTGAATGAAAATCGCGCCAATGCGTATTGATTTCCTCCTAAAGGCATCACAGCATTTAATCCTCCATCAAACCCAGCTCCGTTATAAACTCCAGTTGCATTTAGGTTAGCACTCATAAATACTGTTGAAAAACTGTAATTATTGAAACCTGTTAATAGTACATTGTTGTTTTCTGGTGTTACACTGACTGAAAATGGAAACCGTTTTCCTGTATAGTTGATGTGATGAACAATCTTGTCTTCAACATCGGTATAGATTTGTACGCTTCCAAAGTTTTGTATCTGTGTCATCTCTGCATCAAGTTCAATAACTCCTGTCTCATAAGTAGCTCTATTGTAATTTTGAATGTATACAGCGTCTTGATTGTCGTGGACATACAAAGGATATTGGATTTGAGTAAATTCTTGGACATCCGTGGCTTGTTCTGCTCCTTCGTCAACTTTCATGATGTAGGTAAACAATCCAACAGCATCCATACAAACAAAGTATAAAGCCCCATTTCTTTCGATTAAATTGGGGACGGCATTGACATAATTAGAGGGTAAATCATGCTTCCAAAGAAATTCTCCTGTTTTGTCTGTTTTCATTATGTGAATGTTCCAACCGTTGTATGCGCTGAGGATTAAGTATCCATCATCGCTGGTGCGTTTCATGCTCAAAGGGACATAGTTTTTATTTCCATCCTTATCATCATAGATTTTTATGAATGATTCTTCTGGTTTGTATTTGTCTTTACAACTGGAAAAAAATAAGCCCAACACTACTAAAAGTATCATTTTGCACGGAATGGTATAACAGAATCTCGTATTTTTCATATTTAATTTTAATATCTTCTTCGTCTCAGAATGTTAGTAGTTACAGAATGGTTTATTGGAATAGATACTGTAAATTGTACATTCCAGTTGCTCAATTTAAATTGATCCATGACGTCTAAATAAGGCAATGCAAATCCTGTTTGATCTATATATCTGTTTTCGTCTTTAATGATTTTGAAAAAGCCATATTTAAAATTACTTTCTAGTCCAATGGTGAAAAATTTAGTGTAATAACTGACTCCCAAACCACCGATTAAGCCCATGTTGAACTTCCGCGTATGATCGGTCATTTCAACCTTCCCTGAAGATGAGGTTTGGTTTTCTGTTTCTTCACCATCAATAGTGTTGTCGTAGATAATTTCTTTTCTGGCTTGATGTCTAAAATCGAAAAATAAACCACCTTGAACAAAAGGAATCAACTGCGAGTTGGTCATGTCCCACCTGGCCATAACCGGAACAGTAAAGTAGGTGATTTTCTGGATGTGATGCATTTCACGATCAAGATTTTGCTGTTCTATGGTATCGTTCCAAGAATAATCTGTAAAGTATTTGAACCCTTGAATTTGATAGCCAAATCCTGCATTGATTGAAATGGCATTGGTGAAATTGTAACTGTAAGAAATTCCAAATTGCGCTCCTGTATTTTTACCGAATTTGTCATAATCTTTTTCAAAGTCTTCGTCTGTTGAGCTTAAGACGGAATAACGTTCAGTAACTTTTGGAATCGAAAAGTTGAGTCCTGCGGAGAACTCGAAGTAAGATTTCTTTTCTTTATGAACAGAATATCTCTGACCGAGAGAAAACTGTGCAATTAAGCATACCAATAAAAACAATGGTAGTTTTTTGGGTTGAATCATTTTTGTAAGATTACTTTTTTAGTAATTGATGTAGTATTTGTTGTTAAAACGAAAATATATGTTCCATTTTCGAAATTCGATAAGTCAAAGTCGGCGCTGTGTTTTCCTTGGTTCGTATTTCCTTTAATTAAGGTTGCAACAGAACGACCTGTCAAATCGATGACCTCAATTTCAACATGAGAAGCTTTGTGCAAATAATATTCAACTGTTGTTTTTGAAGTACTCGGATTAGGGAAACAGTTCATCCATAGGTTTTCTTTAAAAATTTCACTTGTGCTCAATTCTTTACATTTAATGTAGTCTATTCTGTTGGCCGTAAAATCTTGGAATCGAACATCATTGATTACATCATCTGAGGCTTGGAACCAATCTTTTACAATAGAGCTATACACTTGACGGTAATCGTGTTGCATAGGAATATTTCCATTTTGAAGGTTGGATAAGTCTGGGTTTTCTCCAAAGACTCCCGGGTTTAAACAAGTACCAAAAACCAACATTGGTGCTGCGTTTCCGTGATCTGTTCCATAACTTGCATTTGATGCAGCACGGCGACCAAACTCTGAATAAGTCATAGACAATACTCGGTCTGCCAATCCTAGGTTGCCTAAATCATCATAAAATGCTTTTACTGCAGAAGAAATATGATACATTAAGGCAGCGTGTGCCCCCATTGAAGTGTTGTTCGATTCTACTTGATTGGCATGTGTATCAAAGCCACCGATACGACATACAAATATTTTAGTGCCAATTCCACCGCTTAACAAACGAGAAATAATTTTTAATTGTGGCGCCAGGGGATTATTTATGGCTCCTGGAGGGGCGATAAATGGATATTGTTCTGGATAAACTACTGAAGAATTCGCTCCTGCATTATAAACATCTTTTAATCGTTGAGCATAATTATTTGATTGTTGCTCGATTTGCATCATGTATTCGATTTCATCTCCTGCGTGTGAGTCAGGATAATTCACCGGAGAAGGACCGCCAACACTATTAATTAAATCATAGAACGCATTAGGGTTCTGAATAGAAAGTCCTGTTGGAATTCCTTGGTCACGATGAAAAGCCAATGATACTCCTGTTCCAATTTCTATAGCTAAAGGGTCAGGAAAGTTTGAGTTGGGATAGCCTGTTGGATAATCTGGATGGTAGTGTTCGATATATCTTCCGAGCCAACCTGAACTTTCATACTCGTCATAGCTGACACCCATTTGCCATATATCTCGACTTCGGAAGTGAGAGCCGTTACTGTTTTCGTAAGATACATTTTGAATTACCGCCAAATGACCATTGTCATACATTGCTTTAGCTCCAACCATGTCTGGATGTAATCCGACCAGTTTGTTGTCCGGTAAGGACAAGTCAAGTGGAATGTATTTTCGTGAACCAATTTGAGGAATGGCAATATTGGGTCTTAGGTTGTAGTAGTTTCCATACTGGTCGATGGGAATAACCATATTTAAACCATCATTTCCTCCGTGTAATTCTATAAGAATAAGCACGCGGTCATTCAAGCTGTTTTTTGCAATGTGTTCTAAATATCCATTCCCCTGAAATGCATGCAATGGCATACCATTCAGTTTAACCAACATTCCTGATCCCATAAGGGCTGTTAATCGTGTAAAGTCTCTTCTATTCATAGTTCTTGGCTTAATAGAGTTGGTATTCTGGTGATTGCATCATTGCTAAGGCTAAGCGCTCTAACTGAATGCGCACATTTGTATCGTCATTGGTGTTGATGTAATTGTTCCATTCAATGGACCAATTGATAGGGGATAACTGATCAAGTAAAATGGTGTCTTTAAAATAATCAAATCGTTCTGTTGTCAGTTGAATCGGTAGCATCCATGCAACAAGTTCTTGCATTAATAAATTCGAATCAGAAGGGTCTGTACAATTGTCTCTAACAAACTGCACGAAATCAAGTTGCATTAAAACCGCTCCGTTGCCATCGGTGAATCCATTGATAAGAAATTCTGCAAATTTATATCGATTGGCCAGGTAATTTGATGAAATCCAATAGCGCTGAAAGTCGGGCACTTGAAAATAGGCATCATAACCTGCAACGTCGTATGGCTCTAAGAAATTCAACCCTTTAAGCTCTAACTGGTTCAGTAATTGACCGTACAAGGTGTAATGACGTTCAAGATCCGTAGTTTTATCGGGTACTTCTAAGTCAAACAATCGCATTGTGCCGACCAAAAGGTCAAGAGGAGATTTAATTATTGCCCCAATGTTATTGTCACTGGTTTGTACTGAATCAACATCATAGAAATGTTCACTCGCAAAGAGTACTTCTAACACAGAGGTGATTTCAAAATTATTTTGTTCTAAAATTAAGGCTAAAGGTTCAATAATATCGGCTTCTATTTCTGGAGTGATTTCGAAATAGACAAATTCTCTATACACTCTTCTGCAAATATTCTTTGCGGTGTGAGGAGAGTTGAAAATCATGTCAATGACGTCATCTAGTTCGTCATATACTGATTGGACAGTAGTATTTCCTCCAGTGACGTTGGCCGTTTGAATTAATTGATTATTAAAAGCCGCTGAAAATTGTTTGTCGGTAACATCATGCTGTGATGAGATTGTTCCATTTCCTTTAACCTTTCCTGTAGGTAAATTGGTGACAGGGTCAATGGTTTGAAAACTTGGATCAATTCCCCAACCAGTTAATGCCTTAGTTAGTGCTTTTACATCATCTTCTGTGAAATTGGTATAATCTTCTGGACCTACTTGATCGCCTTTTCCTACGGTGAATAACTCCAAGAATTCACGTCCGAAATTTTCTTGAGGAACGCCTTTGATGTTTAAATTACCATCCAAGTGAATTAAAATGGCGTTGTCTATACAAATGGCTTTGGATAAGTCTTTATAATTCCCTAAGGCATAAAAGCGCAACAAACGTAAATAGTCTAAGGAGAATTGCGGGATGTTTTCAACCCTAGAAATAATTAAAGGAAAATGAGTGTGGTAAAACCAAACCATACGATCGGTGAGATTAGCGCCAGAAATACGCATGTTTTCAATCCACCAAGCACTTGTAAAATCACTTAGGGTGTTGGTAAATCGATCAGGATGTTTTGTATTTGGATAAACCCAGTCCGTTCCACTCAAATAATCTATGGGTAAATCTGGAGTTGGCTGCACCTGAATCAATTGTTGAAAAGCTGCTGCTGGAGTCAGATTTGAAAAAGTTTGAATATCTGCTAAAGTAGGACCAAGTGTTGCGCGGCGCAGTAAATGAGCTGCATTCTGAGCTCCAAGGGTTCCACTAATAGGATTGAGAGATGCCATATTGAATAGTTTAATTCAAATATAGACTATTTAGTCTTAAAAGCACAAGAAAAAAATAAAACATTGATAATCAATGGGGAGTAGAAATAAAGTCAGATGTATGACTGAAATGCTTCGATTGAGATTAGATATTCTACTACTGATAATGAGTTGATGAAGAGATGTTTTAGTTTATTTTAACTTTTCATTTTTTCTTTCTTTCATGCGTAAAAAGTTAATGGTTCCCACCATGGTCAACAAAACAGGGGCAATTACAACACCGAGATAAGGAATAAACAATAATAGTGTAAAGACTCCTCCTGTTAAAATCATTTGTAGTGGGTGACTAAAAGCATAAATCCAACTCTGGAGAACACTTACGTCGTGACGTTCTAAGGAATAATCATAGCTATTAAATCCTGTAAAAAAACCAATTAAAATGGCGGAAACCAAAGGAGATAAAAAGGAAAGTCCTAGCATCCATGCAAAAAACACCCACGAGATGTAAATGATAAAATAAAAGATACCTCCAACAATTACAACGCCTATTGTTCGCAATATATCGTTGAAGAATTTGGACCAGTTGGAGTCAAATTTTTGACCTGTTTCATTGGTTTCAACTTGCTCGCTTAACATGGTATGAAAAGGGGAGAGCAAAGTGATAATGGTAAATTGAAAAATGAAAATAGAAAAGCTATTCACCCAACCAAAAAGTGTTTCTATTCCAACAGCAATGAATGATCCGATCCAAGGAATCTTGGAAAAGAACCCTAAAGAACCTCCCAACGAACTCAATCCCCAAGTATAAAAGTAAAAAAGAATAGCAATGACTAAACCTGGAATAAAGTACACCAAGAACTTCCCTTGGAAAAGAAGAGTTAAGGCTCGTTTAAATGCATAAATATGGTCTTTAAATGCTGTCATTAATTAGGTGTAAACAATTTTAAAATTAGCACGATTATTCCGAAAAAACCAATTGTTCCCATGAAAAATAGTTTTCCACCACGGTAGCCTTTCGTGTACCAATACCAGCTATTGAGGCCTCCAAGGACGAGTCCTCCTATGAAAGCGTATAAATAATAGGATGAATGCATTTTCTTCGTTTCTGCAAGTGTAATTATTTTTCGTTACTCATTCAGTGATTTTTGTTACGCTTATGGTATCTCAATCGCAATTCCAATGACACATATATCATCAATTTGTTCTTCGTTTTCTGCCCATTCTTTCATTGCTTTTTCGAGTGCTTCTTGTTGTTTTTCCATCGGCATTAAATGATGTTCTAAAATCAGCTTCTTCATTTTCTTGACCATGAATTTCTTTCCTTTTGGACCTCCAAATTGATCAGCATAACCATCAGAGCTCATGTAAAAACGAGTTGTTGTTTCTAGTTTGAATTCATGCAACTCATATTCTTGATCTGACGGTGTGAATCCTCCTACCGCTACTTTTGTCGCTTTAATCTCTTCAAGTTCTTCATTTTGAATCAACCAAAGTGAACGATGTGCGCCCGCATATTGAATGGTATTGTCGTCATGATTGATGGTCAGAATTGCAGCGTCCATTCCATCTCGTGTAGCTTTTTTACTCTCATCTTGACGCAATGATGTTTTTATCCCTTCGTTTAAAAAGCTTAATATTTTTGCAGGATTGGTGATGCCTTTTTCTCCAACACAAACGTTAAGTTTATCGACACCAATCATCGACATAAAAGCTCCTGGGACTCCATGCCCAGTACAGTCCGCACAAACGACAACTGAAATGTTATTCCTTTTGTAGTACCAGTAAAAATCACCGCTGACTACATCTTTTGGCCAAAACAAGATGAATGAATCGCCCAATTGTTCTAGCATTTCCTCCTTAATGGGAAGAATTGCATTTTGAATTCTTTGTGCATAGTTGATACTGTCCTCAATTTCTGTTTTTTGAGTGAGAATCTCAGACTTTTGCTCTTCTAAACGCGTGTTTTTTTCTGCAATTTCTTTTGTTCGCTCGGTCACTGCAATTTCTAGTCTCTTGTTTTGTTGTTTTAAGCGATAAGAAGCAATGCGAACCACGATGTAAATAATGAAAACCAAGAGAATAATGTATCCGATAATGGCCCATGCAGTTTTGTACCAAGGTGTTAATACTGTAAATGAAATATGATCAATTGCTGATTCTTGTAAATAAACATTTCGTGCTTTTACCTTAAAGGTGTAATGTCCATCTGGAAGATTTGAAAAGTCAATTTCGTTTTTATTCGACCAAACAGACCAATGCTCATCATACCCTTCCAAAAAATAACTAAATTCTAATGGCTGATGATCCTCAAAATAAGGGGCGCTAAATTGAATTCTTAAAAAACTTTTGTTGTATTCAATTTCTATATCCTCAATAGCATCGTGTGGATTTCCACCAAACAGCATTTCTTTATTTCTACC
This sequence comes from Brumimicrobium sp., assembly GCF_048268645.1. Taxonomy (NCBI): domain Bacteria; kingdom Pseudomonadati; phylum Bacteroidota; class Flavobacteriia; order Flavobacteriales; family Crocinitomicaceae; genus Brumimicrobium; species Brumimicrobium sp. The sequence continues at coordinate 34,753 of NZ_JBLWVE010000010.1, forward strand.
GTATATACCTCTAATTATTGCATTGAAATTGTTCTTGAACGGAACTTGTCCATTGATGTCGTAACGGATGAGTCCATCAGATGCTCCGATCCATAAATAAGGTTCTTCATGAGAATGATAAAGGGTGTTGATTCTGCCTTTCTTTATTCCCCAAAAAGGCCTATTGGTAAAGGATTTTTCGTTTTTATTGTAGACGCCAACATTGTTTTCAATGCAATACCAAGTGTGTGCTTCATCATCATGCAGATAGAAAAGAGCATTGTTAATCGTGCTATCTCCAAATTCTTGAGGCATAAAGAAGGTGTATATTTCACCATCTAACTCTGTTTCATCAATGTTTAATATTCCTTCTGTAGAGCCCAAAACTACTTCTCCATTAAGTTTTTGTGGAACTACGATATGGTCGCTTGGAAGGCCTGAGTCAACTCCTGAAAACATTTCGTAAGTGTAATGCTGACCTTTACTTATTTTTAATACCCCTTGACCATGAATCCCTATCCAATAGTGACTCATATTGTCTTTACTGCTTTTTTCAATTCCAGTGATGGTCGTTAAGTTTTCTTTAATCGAATAAAGTAGGTCCATCGACAATAAATGGTAAATGTAAATGCCGTTTAATCCACCCGTAACCAAGATTTGATTCTCTTCATCTATATAGGTGCTATTGGTGTTGTAGGGAGTCGTTTTTTTGATGCTGAATGGCTCTTCTGTTAAATCAGCAGTATACAATCCTTCGCTAGTGCTCACAAACAAACGATGCTGATAGATGTCAATGTCCCAAACTTGATAGTTAATGCCTTCTATTTTTTCAAAGATTCTTGAAAGGGATTTATTTTCATGGTTTAATCTAAAAAGTCCTTCATTGGTCCCAACAAAAAGAAAATCCTTTCCGTTTACTTTTTGATGTGCAACAGCTTCAACTCCTCCATGAATTCCTTGTTCATTAGAAAAATAGGAAAGGCGTGACTCTAAATTGATGAGGGATATTCCATTGGCGGTGGTGATCCAAAGGTTTCCATCTTCATCGGTGAATTGTTGACTGATGTCATTAGAAATCAATCCCATTCGTTTGTCAATTCGACCTAATTCTCGACCTTGTTTGTCAACGATGATAAGTCCTTTTCCTTTGGTCAATAAACTTATTCGATTGTTGTTGATGTTTTGAGCGCCAAAAATGAGGTACTCCATCAATGCTTCATCATTGCTAGATGAGATTTCTGAAATAATGTTCTGTTTTGTATTCCATTGGTAAAGTCCGACTTCTTGAGTAACGATGATTTGAGTAGATTTTTCGTGGCCTTTAACGATACCAAAAACACCAAAGAGTTCAAATAAATCTGAACCTTGAACTTTATTCCATTGATTGTTTTCCCAAGTCATCAATCCAATGCCTCGCATACGGGCAATGATTTTTCCATCTACCTCAAAGACAGTATGTGCGGTGGAAGGCATGTCAAGCAGATGCACTTTATTTTCTTTGTACAGAAAAATTTGCTCTTCACTGTGGAAAAACACACCTTCATCATTTTCATAAATGCTCCATACTTCATTGAAAGGCGTTTTTGCTCTAACTGTTGAATCAACAAGGGAATGATAACTAAATTGTCCTTTACTGTTGGGTTTTAAGTACCCAAAATCACCCATAACTCCTACAAATATAGTACCTTCTGAGGAGTAGTGAAGCGCATGACAAACCCTTGTAGGAACAACTGGTATTGCTCCCCAACGACTCCCATCGTAAGTAAGGATATTTCCTGTATTTCCGAAGTACATAACACCTTTGCTGTCTTGACAAATACCTAGGTTCTCTGGAGCAAATTCACTTCCATAGTCTGCAGAGGTGTAATTGGTAATTGGAGGGAAAATGTTTTGTGAAAAACCAGCAACTCTCAATATCAAAAAGAGTGCAGTAAGTAGGTATGTGATAGGGCGTTTCATGAATGCAAAGTAAAGAAAATCAGTTGAATTTTGAGCCATAACCAAGAATTTTGATAAAAGAATACATTTTAAGGAATAGGAATCTCTAAATTAGTTCAATAATTTAGTGGATTATGAAAGACTTGACAATAAAAGAAGCCATAAAACATGTAGCACAATTTCACAACAGTTTTGGTATTGAAAACAAAGAAGTGCCTACTACAGTTATTGGTGAAGATCAGTTTGTGTTGCGCCACCGCTTAATGCAAGAAGAGAACAATGAGTATTTGGAAGCAGCGAAGAATGAAGATTTAGTTGAAATAGCTGATGCTTTGGGAGACCAACTATATATTTTATGTGGAACGATTTTAAAGCATGGAATGCAAGATGTCATCACTGAAGTTTTTGAGGAGATTCAAAGGTCTAATATGAGTAAATTAGATACCGATGGGAATCCTATTTATAGAGCGGATGGCAAAGTGCTTAAAGGAGAAAATTATTTCAAACCCGACATTCAATCAATTTTAGAAAAATAAATATGGCTTTCAATATTCGAGTTTACGGCATATTAATAAATGAAGATAATGAAGTGTTACTTTCTGATGAACGCCGGTTGGGTCAGAAATTCACAAAGTTTCCTGGGGGAGGTTTGGAATTGGGTGAAGGAATTAAAGATTGCTTGATCCGAGAATTCAAAGAAGAATTGGAAATTGCTATAGAAGTAGGAACGCTTTTTTACCTCACTGATTTTTATCAAAAGTCAGCCTTCGGAAAAAACGATCAAATTATAAGTGTTTATTATTTCGTTTTAACTGATCAAATTCATGACATCAAAACATCAAAAATTGCATTTGATTTCTCTGAAGAAGAAGTCGAATCGCATCGTTGGAAGAAGATTGAAGAGTTGAAGAAAGAAGAACTGACTTTTCCTATCGATCAACTTGTTGCGAAAATGCTAATAGATAAAAACCATTAATTACATTAATCTTTTTTGAACATAAGCGTTAATCTTTTCATAAAACTGACTAGGCGTATATGTTCTCCAAGAAAAATCTTCTAGTTCTCCACCAGAAACAAAGTATTGGTCCAAATGGATTTCGTTGAACTCCTGTATGACGTGATCATGAAAGTTCACTAAGGCAATGTAACCATCATCAAGTTCATCAAACCATTCTTCGTAATAACAGTCGTCTGAATAGTGGAAATTGAGCACGTTTTCACCAATGAGAATAAATTTGTCAATTCCTTCATGCATTAGGTGCTCTACAATATCTCTTTTAAGCATCATGATGTCGTTGTTGATGGCATCGTTCCATTCACCAATAAGTTCAATCACCGTAAAACCTTCTTCATAGTCTGTAAATAAGATCTTGATAAATAAGGTTGGAGAACCAAAATTATCCCACTGCGGATGCAGGAGGTAATTGTATACCACTTCAGAATACTCAAATTCACTATATTCTTTATTGTAAAAAGGAGAGCGTTCATCTTCAGATGAAACATAATGGTCTCTCCAATTAAAATAAGGCTCTAATTCATGCATGTTACAAAGTTAAAATAAGAAAGGGATGAAGTTCCATTTCCAAGATGAATTCATTGATGGTTTATGTTTCATTGGATGTAATTGAACATAAATCTTCACCATAATGACAATTCTAATTTGATAACACCAGTTGCGTAAATTTGTTTTCGAAACTCAAATGGAATAGAATTTTAATGTATCGAACCTGAAATAGACACTATCTTAATGGGGCAGAAGCAAAATTCCCTTCTGCTTATTTTATTCATTGCCATTTTATAGGAGTTTTGATTCAGCGTAACTGGTGTGGAATACTGAGCAATCTTATGGCCTCTGCCTATATTTATATTCTGAATGTAAAAGGTCAGAAGGAGTGTTTTGTCGCTTAAAACCAAAGGTTTGTTACAAGTTCAAGAACAATTAGTGGTGAGAAAACGGGGAATCAAAAAGAGAATATATATATTTATCAAATCAAAAACAGATTATAACAAATTAAAACCGAATAGATAAGATGAAAAAACAATTGTTTTACCTTTTTACAGGAGCCTTAATATTTTCTGCCTTCATTGGTTGTAAAGCAAAAAGCACAAGTGAATTGAATTCCAAAGTCGCGAAATTTGTGAGCAACTCTGAAAGCGTGGTGAGTTATGGTTACATAGACTTTAACGCGATTAAAGATAAATCAGCCTTAACGGAAATTCCAGATCTAGGAGCGTTTATTACAGATCAACTTTCCACGATTGAATCGGCACTAAAAATGTCAGATAAAATTCATTTTGCACTTGAGGGACCTTTAAATAATGATGGATTGCCTAAGGTTGCTTATGTCTTTATGAGTGTAGAGAACACGGATAGTCTTCAGGTCATGTTTGAAAAAACAGGACTTTTCTTCGAGGAAGAAGGCGATTTGATGGTGTCTTATGAAATGAATATGGCAGTAGGATTTAACGATCAAACAGCAGTGATGGTTTCGGCCAACTTTGGAGATGATCCAAAAGGATTATTGCTCAATTCGTTTGCTGCTTTTGAATTGAAGGAAGCAGATGAAAGAGTAACAAAAATTCTTGCAGAACCAACAGATGTTTTAGTGGCTTCTCATCTTGAAAACTTATATAAGACTTCTAATACATCACTGAAAAACTTATCAAAAGAACAGCAAGAAGAAGTTGAAAATCTTGTTGATGATGGACATTTCTTTTTAGCCCTTGATTTCAATAAAGGTGATTTAACTACAAGAATCAATATTTCTAATGTAAGTGATGAATTAAAGGAAGCTCATTTCTTTAAAAAGAATGGTGCAAGCGAGATTACTAAAAGTATAGGGCCAGGGACTCCACTAGTCGCAATGGCTTTGTCTTTTGATGTTGATAAATTAGAAGATTTAATGAAGCGTTTTTCTCCAGATTCAGACCAATCACTATTTGGTGTATTTGGAACACAAGGAAAAATGATTGAATCAATTGTGGGGGATGAATTGTCTGACATGATGAATGGTAATGTAGGAATGATGATTGGAAGCGAAGAGCCTAAAGAGGACTTGGTAGGTATGGGAAGTATTCCTAATGTAAATCTTTATCTTGGATTGGGAAAGGACACGGAAAATATGATGAATTTATTGCAAACCTTTTCTGAAGATGGAGAGGTGGTTGATTTAGGAGATGGATATTACCAATACAATCAGTCAATGATGTTGATCAAGGACAATGCTATTGTGATGCATAGTGAAGACGAATCAAAAGAATCTTTCAAGGTTGATGCTATGGATGCAGTTTCAGACATGGAAGATTTTGGAGAAAAACCATTCTCTTTCTATATTGACTTGAAAAGGTTTGTAGGTTCAGAACTTGATAGAACAGGAGGTCAGTATGATATGTTACTTCGCCTTGCAGATCATTTTTCTATTGTTGGTGACAACGAAGAAGTAGTGATGAAATTGGTTTTGAAGGATAAAAACGAAAATATATTAAAGCAAGTTGTGAAATCCTTTGAGGAACAACTTAAAGGACAATTGGGGAATCTTTCATTTTAGAAAGTAGTAGAAAGATCGATTAATTATTTCAAAAGGCACTGAACTGAATGGTTTGGTGCTTTTTTTATGAAAAAAACAGATTGAAGATAATCAGCAACTTAGGCACTAATGCTTATGAAAAGTGAAAATAAGTAATAAATAGTATAGGTTTATTTTGGTGGAACACGATTTATTCAGTAGTTTTATATCACAAACGATCACCTATTAGTGTTCGATTCGTTTGAGGTCGCAAGACCGCCCATGTAGCGTTGTTTGAAGCTTAAAATATTACAATTAGAACTGTACTTGATTTATCAATGGCGGGCCTCCCTAAGTCGGAAACGAAAAGGATAACCCAGAGGATTACAGAAATAAATCGGAGGTTCTATACATGTCAGTCTGAGGTTTCCAGATTTAAGCTACATGGGTTTTTTTTATATCCCCCCTTTTTTACGAGTTGTTTGCTGAATGCTAAGTTCACTGTCTTATGTTTTTTTAATGTTATTTCATCAGCCAGTAACAAAACATTATTCTGAACTGTATGAAGGTCTGATTTCCTTTTTAAAAGGAACTGTTTTTTATTTAGGAAAATTATAGACTTCTCTAATAAGAACTTATCTTTCTGATTTTTAGTAATCTAGTGTTTTCTAGTGTTTTCTAGTGTTTTCGGGCAAATTGAAAATAAAAAGTATATTTCACAACAAAAAATGCTGTTTTGTAACATATTTTTCATACTATTATGAAGAATTAATTCATTTATAATGAATGAGTTAAACTAACTGAATCACATGTTATGAAATATCAGCGAAGAAATATCTCCATGGTCTTTGGTATTGTAATGTTCTTTTTTAACAATGTACAATCACAAATCTATGTTGATCAGAAGGCCACATCAGGAAAGAATGATGGGAGTTCTTGGGAGAACGCATTTACAGATTTCCAAAATGCTTTAGACCAGTCCGTTTATCAAGATACCATTTGGGTGGCAGAGGGCGTTTATCACCCAACTCAAACCCTTGATGGTGCAAATGTTCAAGACAAAAGAAACAGAACGTTTCATGCAGCAGATAAAAACCTTATCATTTATGGTGGGTTTTCAGGTAGCGAAAAACATCTTGATGACAGAGAAATAGGGGACCATGTTACCACCTTTAGCGGAGATTTCAATAACGATGATGTCATTTCAGACAATAGTTTTGATTTGAGTATTTCAAATAACATTGAAAACGCTTATCATGTCTTTATTTTAGCTGGTGTAGAAAATTTAAGGATGGATGGAGTCAATATTGTCGGTGGAAATGCTGACGATCAAGGAGAGTTTCTGAATTATGGAGGACTGCTTTTTGCTTCTTCAAAAGGGGGTGGAATTTACCTAAGAAATAACTTGTCTTATGCTAAGGTTAACCTTGTAAATTGCATGGTGAATGGAAATGCTTCAAAAAATGTTGGCGGAGGTGTGTTTGTTGAAGCTAGTGATTACTCTTCAGTCGGTTTATCCAACTGCCTTGTGTCAAATAATATTTCTTCTACCCAAGGTGGAGGATTGTATGCAACTGCTTTTGCAGGTTCTACTGTAAACTTAAACAACAGCATGATTTTTAATAATTCATCTTATACTGGTGGTGGCGTTTATTCTTTATCAGCTCCATACTCCAAAGTTGTTGTAAACAATAGTTTTATTTCTAACAACTCGGCAGAAGTCGGTGGTGGAATTTTTTCATACTCCCAACAATCTTCAGAAGTAGAGGTGAATCTTTCAACGATTAACGAAAATTCTGGATTTGATGCTGCAGGTGGAATTTTATCTGCCTCAGAAATCTCATCTACAGTTTCAATTTCAAACAGTAGTGTATCAGATAATTCCGCTTTTGAAGGTGGTGGGATTTTATCAGAATCTTATGATTCGAATTCTTCTTCTATTGTAAACATTAATAACAGTTCGATCATTAACAATTTAGCACATGAAGGTTGTGGTGTTTTGTCTATAAACTACGAATCTCCGGCGACGTCTATCATTACCGTGGAAGAAAGCATTATTTGGACAAGTCCTAAAGCAGGTTCAAATTTGTCCAACAACGGTACTCCAAAAATAGTTTCTAAAGGAAATAACATCTTTAGTAATGCACCTGTTGGATTTATGACTTCAGACTCAGTGAATGTATTAGATTTTAATACAATTTCAGCAACTTTGGATGAACTTACCTTAGCAGATATAGAAACTTCGGCTGGTGGAAGCGATGTGAGTAATGCAATTCACACCCATGATGATCCAAGTGCTAGAAAGTCATCTTTAGATGTTGAACGCGAATATAATACAGGAGATCATATCGTAATTGAAAGAAGAATGCAAGAAAGTTTCCCTGTTGATCTATTGAATAGTGATTATTCGGCATCTGAGGCGCCGCAAGGAATTGTTGTAAATACTATAGGTTTGGAAGACTACATGGGCTTATCAGAAGTTGTGGTAAGAAAAAGCCCCAACAGCAATGAGTTGAATATTATTATAAAAAATCTAACCAATGACCAGTATGTTATGGAGTTAATAGATGGTTCAGGAAGAACGCTTTCAGAACTTTTAATCAATAACAATTCTACAAACCTCAATATTGATGATTTTGAAGATGGTGTTTTTTTATTGCGTATTTCTAACCGTGATCGACACAGTTATTATCGTGTAATTAAAAACTCAAAGTAGCATTCATTAGATAAAGTTCGTTCATCTACTCTTCATCCTCAATCCTCTCTTTCCTTTATGGAATTCAGATTAACATGTGAAAATTCTAAGGCATTTCAAGCTCTTTTAAGGTTAAAATCATAAATTTGCTTCTTTATCGTTAATTTGAATAATCTCCATTAATTAAATAGAACCAATTGAGGTCACTGTTCGTTATTTTATTGCTAGTTATCTCCTTCACTGCTGTTGGACAGAGGTCGCTGTTTTTTTCCGAAATGGACTCCTTGAAAATAGGCTATCGATCAGGAGGGGCTCAACTAGATTCAATTGATGCCAGTTTTATTGGTAACTACAACCTTCGTCCAGGTGGTGGATACGGAAACCTTCATGAACGCCATCTTGCAGGAAATACTTTTGTGAGTCCGGCTGGTTTTAGTTACTTAACAACTCAACAAAAGGTAACACCAAAATTTACAGGATTGCCTTACCTCGGGTTTAGATATGCCTTTGGATCTTCGATGACTCAAGATTTAGACCTTGAATATCACCAGTTTTTTAGACCTCAAACACACATTCATTTTCGCTATAATAGAAAAACGAGTAACGGTTTTTTAAGAAACAGTGATTATAAACTCAATGATTTAAACCTGAAGTTCTTTCACGCTAAAAATCGATATTCAACTCACTTAGAAGCTTATTATGGAGCCCATGAAATGACGCAAAATGGTGGTATATCCACAGACTCTCTATTGCGTGATTTTGAAATTGAGTTCACCCCAGTGCAAAGAGAAAACGCACGCTCTCGCATAAGAAAACTAGACGTGCAGTGGGACAATTATATGAGATTTATCGGTGATTCTATTATCGGTTCTGGATTTAAAACCAGACATCAATACAGTATTGTTGGACGTGAATATACTGAACAGCTAACGGATTTAACAATAGTTGATACCTTCTTTGTAGATACGAATGGAACGACAAGAGATCAGTATCAAACCGCTCGATTTTCAAATGGTGCAGGAGTTTACTTTAACTCACCCGCTTTTCAAATAGATGCAACATTAAATCACAGTTATTGGAGAAACCAAAACTTGGGAATCAACAGAGATACAAACGAGGTCTTTTTGCATTCTAACCTTTGGACTGCTTTAGGTGAACGATTGGATTTACATAACGAGTTTTATTTTAACTTGCTTGGGGCAACAGGGGAATTGAAAAATTATACCCAGATGAATTTTCAAATGCTGAAAAACTTGTCGGTGAAGGGAAAACTCAATTTTGAAAACCTTTATCCAACACCTTATCAACGCTTCCATACAGCCAATTATTATCAATGGAGTATTGACAACTTGAAAATGCAGCAAAAACTACAAGTTGCGGGGAGTATTCAGCTTGGTGAAACACAGTTTGTAGAGGCAAACGTAGTGTGGACGAGTGTTAACAATGGTCGTTACTTTATAAACAATCAATGGAGACAAGATACTCTAGCTTTGGTTTCCATTGGTGCTTTTCAGTTGAAAGGGGGATTAAAACTTGGTCAATGGTCGTTTTATCCTTCGGCAACGCTACGGTTTAACTCAGCCAACTTCAATTATCAACCTGTTTTCTCTACATTAAATAGAATTGCATTTACGACCAAGTTGTTCAAAGCCCAAAAGTTAGGAGTATCGCTCGGTGTTGATTTAGGATACGAATCGGGGTACCAGTACATGGCTTACAATGGTGTTTTAGACATTCTTCAACCGGTGCAGTCTGTAAATAAAACCACTGATTTGCTTCAGTTAAATGCCTTTTTTGCGGCCTCGATTGAAGAATTTAGGTTTTTCGTTAAAGCTGAAAATTTATCTTCCTTATTTCAAGACCCAACAACAAAAATTGATCCCGACTATCCTATTATGCCCTTCTTAATTCGCCTAGGAATCACTTGGGACTTTTTTAACTAGAGCTTTGTTTTTATTCGGATCGGGGAAAAAGTAAAGTAAAAGTAAGGGAAGAATAAATAAGTCAGAAAGCACAGCAACCACCAAGGTGATACAAATCATTAGTCCCATGTAATAGGTTCCCATAAAACTTGATATCAATAACATTCCAAATCCACCGATCAGGATAACAGAGGTCAATACAATTGCTTTACCTGTGCTTAAGTAAGTGCTTTTTAGTGCGTAAAGTTTTGATTTTCCACGTTTCAGTTCAAGTTTAAAATTACTTAAGAAATGTATGGTGTCGTCAATTGCAATTCCAAAAGAAATGGTAAATACAATGGCTGTTGTGATTTTTAAATTGATACCAGAAAAGCCCATTACCCCAGCAATGATAATCAAGGGAATGATGTTCGGAATGATGGAGATAATGAGCATTCTAAAAGAACGGTAGAGAAGGGCCATTAGGATGGAAACAACCAGGATTGCAAAAGATAAACCTTCCACTAAGCTAGAAGACATATAGCGCATATTTCTATCTAAAAGCTGAGCTGTACCCGTTACATTAATGTTGAAATACTGGTCTAAATTATTTTCTGAAATAAATTGATATAACTTTTTATTTTCTTCACTGGCTTTGATGTTTCCCCAATCTGGAACTCCACCATTGATTCGGGTTGTTTGCTCTGTAGAATCCAAAACCGTAGCGATAAATCTTCCTTGGTCTGCAACTTTGAGCATTCTTTTGAATTGTCGAATGTCTTTTTTTGAGGTTGGGACACTAAAATAAGCTGTGTTTCCAGCATGTGAAGCCCTGTTGAGAATTTTCAGATACTGAACCAATGACATGTTAACATTGACCCCGTATTCATTCTGAAGGTATGCATCAATTGTTTCCAGATCCTCCAGTCTTTCGGGATGCCAAATATTATCTGTTGAGTCTTTTAAACTAATCGCAAGTTCGAATGGGCGAACACCACCAAAAGTTGCATCAAAATATTCAAAGTCTTTCTTGACACTACTGTTTGGACTAACATCATCCATGATGTAATTATTGGTCACAATTAAAGTGGCGCCATACGCAAAAATAGCTACGACGATTATTCCTATAAGTGGAATTACCCTTCTATTTCTAATGGTCATCAAGAACACTTTCCTCATGATGGGTTTCCAAAAATTACGGTCTGTTCTTTTTCCTATTGCTGGAACTTTAGTCAAGTAAAATAAAAAAGGCAATGATGAATAGGTAATGATAAAGGCCATGAGCACTCCAATTCCTGTGTATAAACCAAAATCTTGTATGGGAATAATGTTTACAAAAAGTAAAGAAAAGAAACCGATGGAGGTGGTGAGAGAAGTTAAAAAAGTAGCCATTCCAATTTCCTTAAACGCAATTTTTATCGCCTCAAGTTTGGTTTTTTTCTCCCTCAGTAGTTCGAGGTATTTAGAAATAAGGTGAATGACATCGGACATGGATACCACAAACATAATTGCTGGAAGGACAATTAATAAAATATTAATCGGTTTGTCTATCCAGGCCATAAACCCAGCGATCCAAATCATTGAACCCAGTATAACAATCTGCGGAACCAGAAGTCCCCACAATGATTTGAAGCTAATCAATAAGAAAATAACAACAAGAAGTATACTAATGAGGAGGTAGGAGGTCATTTCGTTGAGCATCATTTCGATGTAGTAAATTTGTCCAACAGTTCTCCCTGCCATACGAACATTTTCAAAATCAAATTGGTGGGTAACTGCTTTTACATCCTTGACCAATTGTTCGCTTTTCTTTTTACTTAAATAATCTTTATGTCGAAGGAAAATAGCGATGGCATTACCTTTGGCATTGACCAAAGTGTTGATGAGTTCTTTGTTTTTGTAAATGTTTATAGAATCTTGTTGAAAATTTGTGCTGTCTAAATGAATGTAAGGACGTTCTCCGGTCATTCCTCCGGTGTAAATGAAAGTCTCTTTTTCTCGGGTGATGTCACGGGTGAACAATACATTATCAACAGTGTCTAAAGCTTTTGCATAGGCATTAACTTTTTGTAAGAAGGGTTGATTAAATATTCCGTCCTTTCTTTCTACAGCGATCAATAAAAAATCATTGTCCGATTCAAACAAGGCACGGTGTTGATAAAAAAAGCTTGTTTCTTCATCTTCGGAAGGAAAAAATTCTTCAAAATTATAATTGAGCTTCGTATTGGGGAGTTGAAGAGCGAAAAAAGTAGTGATCAATAAGACTACAGCAATCGCTAAGTATGCATACCTTTTTAACTTTTTTTCCAACGCTTATGGTTTAATTTCCGTTTTATATGTCAAAGCTAAGGAATATCTGAAAGGAAAGACTTGGACTTTTAATTTTTTATTATTGTTCGATTTAATTCGTTATTTTTGTTACAAATAAAACTATTATTATGAAAAGAAATTTACTATTAGTTGCTTCTGTACTTTTTGGAGGAAGTGCTTTTGCACAATTCGTAGAGTCTAATGCTCCAGCTGTAGGTGACGCTGCTACCTTATACATCGTAGACAGTTTAGCACCAAATTATGCTGCTGAAACAGGTGCGTCAGCCACTTGGGATTATAGTGCAACATTGGGGTATCAAAATGAAACAAGAGATATCCAGATTTTAGATCCTACATCTACTGGGAATGCTACAAGTTACCCCTTCTCTACAAAAGCCCAAGATATTGCTAACTTCTTATTGAATTATTCCACAGATGATGCTACAGGACGAGTAAGTCAAGGGTTTGTTTTTACAGAAGCAAGCCTTGGTGAAGTTGTCGCTCGTTTTGAAACGGATCAAGCTCAGTTGTACACTTACCCAATGGACTTTGGAACGGCTGCTATTGTTGATGATTATGTTGGAGAAGTAGACTATACATTTGGAGTGCCACAAACAGCGCCTATGACTGGAAATTTAGTTGCTGAAGTTGATGGGAAAGGTACTTTAAAACTATGGGGAAACGATTATACAGATGTATTGAGGTATAAAATTATGGATACGATGCATGTAACTATTACTGGTTTTGGTGCTATGACAATGGCACGTGAGCAGTATGAATACTATGATCATTCAATTAGTAATCTACCTATTTTTGTTCATACGAGAGTTCAGTTTGGTCAAGCTGGTGGTACGCCAATGTCTGATATTTCGTTTGTATTAAGTAAGGACGCACCAACAGAGTTTGTATCTGTAACCAAGAATGAGTTAGAGAAAACCGCTGTTTATCCTAATCCAGCAACTGAAAACCTGAACATTCAATTGCCGTCTTCAATCGAAAGTGCTAATGTTGAGATTTCTGATGCTTTAGGACGTATCGTTTATTCAGCAGCTGTAGATGCTTCTGTAAAAACAGTTGATGTTTCTAACATGAATAAAGGAATCTACATTGTTAAAATTTCAAATGGTATTCATTCAACGACGAAAAACGTTGTGATTAAATAAATCAAGAATTAAAACAGATTGAAAAGCCTGATTTCAAGCAATTGAGGTCAGGCTTTTTACTTATGAATAAGATAAGCTTATAAAGTTATTTTGCCTAGTATTTTTAAATTTCATTTAATTGACTAAATTTGAAATAATTAACTAATACAAACTTAACACTATGAGAAATAAAATTTTACTGATTGCTACTCTAATAACAGGTTCTTTATCAGCTCAGTTTGATGCAAGTAACGCTCCAGCGTTAGGAGATAGTATCCGACTTTACATTGTTGATAGTACAGCTACAGATTACGCAAACATTACTGGAGATGGTGTAACTTGGGATTACTCAAATTTAATTGACTATAATGGTGAGAGTCGATTGGTAGATGTTAAAAGTCCTCAACAAACCGCACATAATGTAACTTTTGTTAATTCTGATTTGGCGATAGAAACCGAAGGAGAAATCATTACCTTTATTACAGATGATGCCAATGAAAGAGTCAGTCAAGGACTGGTCTTTAATGACGCTGATAATGGTGATTTAATATTGACCTTAGAGGTTAATGAAGGTTTGTATTATACTTATCCATTTGACTTCGGAGATGAAATTACAGACAGCATCAAAGGTACGGCAACTTTTACCTTTATGAACCAATTGATGAATGCGCCTGCTCGTGGAAAAGTAAGAACTAAAGTTGATGGTAGAGGAACATTGAATATGGGGTTGACTGGCGTCTATACCAATGTGTTGCGATATAACATTACAGATACTATGGTGATCACAACTCCAGTAGCAGATTTTACAGTAATCCACAATCAATATGAATATTATGATCATACGGTGAGTAGCCTACCCATATTTACACATACCTCAATGTGGTTTGGTCAAATTGGAGGAACAGTGCTTAGGGACTTCAATTTTGTACTCAGTAAAGATATTATAACAACATCGCTTTCACAAGAAGTATTAGCAGAAACGAAACTGTATCCCAATCCAACAAGTCAGTTATTAAATATTGAATTGCCTAATGGTATAAATAAGGCAAGTATTTCAATTGTTGATGCTGTTGGAAGAATTGTTATGGATGTTAATATTGAAGATACTTTTGCAAACCTGAATGTTTCTCATTTAAAAGAGGGAGCGTACTTTGTGAAAATTGCATCAGATAACACAGTTGTTACAAAAACATTGATTTTAAAATAGTCATTTTATATTGAAATTAAGCCCTGGCAAGCTTGTCAGGGCTTTTTGTTTTACAAAGAAATAAAATGGAGATGTGGAATTAAGGGATCAATCCTTAATTTAATACTTTTATTGCTCGCTGTTTAGACGGCTTATTCATCTATCTAAATAGGGGAGCCGATAGGGCTTATCCTAGGAAATTGCTTGAAACTATTTTCAGAATTTTCAATCCAGTTCCTTCTTATTTACCAATAAAAAAAGCAGCCTTAAAAAGACTGCTTTTCACCAACCATAGGTTGATCGATATTATATCATTGCTTAAAAGTTAAAACTCAATCCTAAACTTGGAAGGAAAGGCAATTGGTAAATCTTTTCGTTTGAAACTCTGTTGACATAGAAAATGTTGTCTCTATTGTACATGTTGGTTACTCCACCTTTAACTTCTAATTTATTTCCATTTTTAAACTTGAAGTGCTTTTTTATGGTAATATCAAAACGATGGTAGGTCGGTAAACGTTTTGTATTTAGTCCACCTAATAGAATGCTCAAATCATCAGGGTTTGTTGTTGTATAGTCTGTAGTAATACCGTCATCAAAGTTTTCACCTTGATAATATCCTGCTGTTGGAGTAAAAGGCAAACCAGACCCAAAGTTCCAACGTGCACTTACCTCTAAACTCTTATCTTTTAAGAAAGTGTAAGTAGCCACTAAATTGATGTTGTGTCTACGGTCAAATACTGGTGGGTAGTTTGAGAAACCATCCCAACGATCAGATTTACCTAAAGAGTAAACAGCCCATAAGAACAGTCTGTTTTTTTGGTATTCTAACAATACATCAACTCCGTAAGAAACTCCAGATTCGATTAAGAAATCCTTTTTGTAAATGTCAGGTACGTCGCTGAATTCTTTAGTGTCATCATAAAGTTTGTTGACGTTGATGTTTGAAAGCTTAGGGAAGTACTTGTAGTATCCTTCCACATTCACAGAGAAGGAACGTGTGAAATCGTATTCTACACCAAAGATACCATGCCATGAAGTTTGGATTCCGTTTTTAGGTTCTGTTTCAGCTCCATTCGGTTTTGTAAATGAAGATTGCACGTTTGTGGGGGCTGCTAAGAATCCGTAAAATAAAGTAACAATGTCTTTATCTGAAGAAGAAGAAGTGAAGTTTTGCGAATAATAACCTCCAGACATTTTAAAGCGTAAGTTTTCAGTTGCGTTTAATTTCACACCTAAACGTGGCTCTGGAATAACTGTTGATGCTGAAGGATAAGCTTGAACACGTACTCCTGGATTAACCACCCATAACCCTTTCACCAAACGGTAATTTAAGTAACCGCTTAACTCGGTATTGTAATTTTCAACTTTAATTTCTCTACCCACTTCGTTAAATGTTTTAAACGAAGTAGAGAATCCTCCAATATTAAATCCGTAGGTGATTTGAGATTGATTTTTCAAGAAGTAAGTAAAATCAAATCCAAGATCGAATCCACCAATTTGACTGGTTCTTGGAGCTTGTCCGTTTTCTTCTTGAAAGAAGATTTCGTAATTCGAAGCATTCAAGTGTCCTTTGATGATTACAGGGTTCGAAGTTGGAACAAGCATGAAGTTTATTCCTCCACCGTATGACTTCCAATTTAAATCTGCAATGTTGGTATAGTTTACAGCATCATTGTTACTGAATCCGAAGGCTGAGAATTTACTTCCCTCTGGACTTTTTATGGTAAACTTTCCGTAGATATCTGTAAAAGTAAAAGGAAGCCCCTGACCGTCATTTGCATGTGGATATAAGCCTGATGAAGTGTAGTCTAATAAAGAATGTTTTGCAGAGATAATATACGAACCTCCGCTTCCTGCAGCATTTTTGTTTTTAAATACTGGTCCTTCTAATACTGCTTTTCCCATAAACGGAGAAACAGATACCAATCCACCATGCTTTTTTAGATCACCATCTCGGTAGGTGATGTCCATAATTGAAGAAATTCGTCCTCCAAATTCTGAAGAATATCCTCCAGTATAGATATCTGCGCTTTTGATTAATTCTGTTTCAAAAACAGAAAAGAATCCTATTGAGTGGAATGGATTGTAAATGGTCATTCCGTCCAATAAAATTTTATTTTGAATTGGTGTTCCTCCACGTACATACAATTGTCCACCTTGATCTCCCGTGCTAACAACTCCAGGGGTTACAGAGAAAGCCGCAAGAATATCGTTTTCTGCACCAAAACTTGGAAGTCTTTCTAGACCTTCTTGATCCAGTTTGTTCACAGACATATCTATGTTTGTTCTTTTGGATTGGTCTTGACCGACAATTGACACTTCTTCAATTTCTTTTACAGCCTCACTTTTTTGAAGTTCATAGCGTAAAGTGGTAATTTCTTTATCACCTATCTTTAATGTATCGATAATGTCTTCGTGTTCAAGGCTTCTGATTTCAAGAACGTAATCACCGGCAGGCATAGAGTTGAATTGAAAAAATCCATCTAAATCTGTTAGGGCACCGTTGATTTCACTACTTTGATTAATGACAATAGGTTTTAAAAGAACCTTTACATAGCTCTCAGCCTCACCGTTGTCGCTGTTGTATACAAAACCACGAATGGTGTAATTTTTTTGAGCAAGTAGTGCGCCCGATGAAAGAACAAAGAGGAGTAAAAAAAGTAACTTCTTCAAAATGTTTAGTTTTATTGAGTAATTATCACGCATAGATAATGTTTTTTTACGTTTTATAGCCTGTGAAATCTTTAAAAAGTAGTTTTTGTTTATTGAGGAGTGTTTTAGGCTCTAACCTACGATGGATTTTGCCTTGTCCCAATAAACGTCCATTTGTTCCAAATTCATGTCGTCGAAGGACTTGTCTTCCGCATTAAGCATTACTTCCATCTGTTGAAAACGTTGGATGAACTTTTTATTGGTTCTTTCAAGGGCAGTTTCTGGATTTACTCCAATAAATCGGGCATAATTAATCATGGAAAACAATACATCACCGAATTCTTCCTCAACGCGGTCTGTTTTATTTTCGACTTCTTCTTTTAGTTCTCCTAATTCTTCATGAACCTTGGCTAAAACCTGTTCTGAATCGTCCCAATCAAATCCAATTCCTTTTACTTTTTCCTGAATTCTTGCTGCTTTAACAAGAGAGGGAAGAGATCTAGGAACACCAGATAAAACAGATTTTTTTCCTTCCTTAAGCTTGAGTTTTTCCCAATTGGCTTTTACAGTAGCTTCATCTTCAGCTACCACATCTCCATATATATGCGGGTGGCGGTGAACCAGTTTGTCGCAAATTGCATTCAGTACATCGGTAATGTCAAAGGCATTTTTCTCACTCGCAATCTTACTGTAAAACACCATGTGTAACATGATGTCCCCAATTTCACCTTTCAACTCTTCAAGATCATTGTCTAAAATAGCATCTGCTAATTCATAAGTTTCTTCTATGGTCAAATGACGTAATGATTCTAAAGTTTGTTTTTTATCCCAAGGACATTTCTCTCGTAAATCGTCCATAATATCTAGTAGGCGCTCAAAGGCCTTTAATCGCTCGTCCATTTTCGTTTTTTTTCAAAAATAATAGCATTTATTGGTCTTTCAAATAAATTTATGAAAGCCATTCAAAAATAAAATTCGATATTTGCAAGAGAATCAAATCAATACTATTTTATTACGTGAAATTTAAAACAAGTTTAATTCTTCTTTTGTGTTTTTTTACTGTTTTGACGACGAGTTCATTATGGTCGCAACAGTATAACTTCGGAATAGGTGCCGAACCTAAAATTGGATACTTGATGCCTCATCGTTCTACAATGGCGCATTTGGTTGAGCAACATTCGTATGCAGTCGAGTTAAGTGGAGTTTTACAAACTGATGGAACAAAACAGTGGCATCATGATTTTAATTTTCCAAAAATCAGTGTCAATTTGTTTTATTCAGACCTGGGCAACCCAAATGTGCTTGGTGAAGCTTATGCCTTTTCAGGAGGGATTTACTTGCCTTTTGTTAAACAAAATGGCTGGAGTTTAGGATCGGAATTACAAGCAGGAATTGGTTATGTTACCAAGCATTATGATGTTGATCTTAACCCTAAAAACAATGCCATTGGATCGCATGTGAATTGTTTGGTCAGTTTTGGACTGCGCTTTGAAAAACAGATTTTACAGCATGTCCTGGGAATGAAAGTGAGTATGACGCATTTTTCAAATGGGGCTTATAAATTACCCAATTTAGGATTGAACCTTCCTTTCTTGGGATTGAATTACACTTATTTCATGCAACCGATAAACAGAAAAGACAGCGCATCTTTTGAAAGGGAAGGAACTGAATTAAAATCGTGGAATTTCTCTACCCAATTGATTGGTTCTGTAAAACAAATATACCCAACAGGTGGAAATAGTTATGGTGTGATTGCCTTGACCAATTATGCACAATTTAAAGCAACGCATAAATGTATGATTGAAGGTGGTTTAGATCTGATTTATAATGGTTCAACGGTAGCTTATAATGGTGGAGGTTACAGTAGGGATAAGAATTTCCAAGTGGGGGTGTATGGAGCATATGTCTTACCCATTCATAAGTTTCATATGTTTGTAGCGATGGGAAGATATCTTTATAAACCATTATACCCAGCAGGAATGTGGTACCATAAGTTTGGGGGAAGATTTCAAATCATTGATAAACTTTGGGCAAACATTTCCATTAAATCACATTGGGCAAAAGCAGATTATTTTGAATACGGACTAAGTTATAGATGGTAATGAAAAATATATTCACATTGTTGGTTTTAATGATCGCGCTTTCTTCTTGTAAAAAAGCCAGTGAAAGATCGTGTTTTAAATCGAAAGGAGAGGATGGAACTTTAGAATTGCTGGTGGATCAAAAGATTGATAGTCTAAAACTCTATGATGATTTGTATTATACGCTTGTTCAAAGTGCTGAATCAAAGGTAGTATTGTCAGGAGGGGAGAATTTGCTTCCTCATGTTGAAATTGTCGCGGATAACGGAAATCTTTTTATTCGCAACAAAAATAAGTGCAATTTTTTACGGTCCTTCAAAAATAAAATCCACGCTTTTGTCTACGTGGATACAATTCGTGCTATACATTACGAAGGATCAAGTGAATTAAAGAGTCAGGATACTTTGCGTTCAGATGAATTGCGCTTGACCATCACTGATGGGGCGGGGGATGTCGATTTGACTTTAAAGAACAGTTATACAAGCGCAGTGGTTACACATGGATTTGGGAATTTTACCTTAAGAGGAAAAACGTATTCAACCTTTTTGAATTGTAACACCAATAGCTACTGTGATACAAGGGAGCTGGTTTCGGCCAATTGGCTCATTGTTAATTCGAATACAGTATCTAACATGTTGATTAATGCAAATACAAATAATCTGCAAGCAATAATCAGACAAAAGGGTGACATCAAATACGTTGGAATTCCGGGGACAAAAACATTAGAGCGAACAGGAAAAGGAGAACTCATAGATTTGAATAATTAAGTTAATTCCCTTAACTTTGCAGTATAAATTATAGAAATAAAACGTAATGGACTTAGTATTAATAGCAATCCTTTTATTGGCCTTAGCATTTGGTGGAATAGCAATCAAAATCTGGGCAAAGAAGGACGGAGAATTCGCTGGAACATGTGCAAGTAATAATCCTGTTTTACAAGAAGAAGGAGCAGCTTGCGGAATGTGTGGTGCTCAACCAGACGAGCAATGTAAAAGCGATAAGTAAAAGTAAATATTAAAATCACAAATAGGGATGCATTTTATGTATCCCTATTTTTTCACCAACTAGATCCTATAAATTTGTCATTTCGATCATTTCTAAGGTCGAAGAATTTAGAAATGGAGAAATCTAATATTATACTTCTGGAATTATAGTTTGGAATCAAAATCTCATTTCCCGTATTCATAAAAGTTTAACGTAGCATTTGCAATTAATAGGTGTCATAGCAGCTAAACAAAAAAGTGCCGAAGGTACGGCATGTTTTTAGCCAAGGACGTGAGTCCTTGGTTAAAAATTGAATGAAAATCAAATCCAAAATATATGGCGAAATAGCACGCTATTTCGCCATATATTTTGGATTTGAGAAATCACAGTCTAATTATCATAGGTAGACTGAAGTCCATCCCCAATAGTATGACGTGCTTCCAGAATTTTCTAACCCCAATTGTTTTCATTATGCATTATTGATTTAATTCTTATTGAATAGATCGAGATTTCTCGTCATCCCATTCCGAGTTATAGAAATGGATAAATCTAATATAATACCTCTGGAATTATAGTTTCGTTTCCTACACTCCAAAGGTTTAGTGTGTCAATTGCAAATATTCAATTTGCTTGGTGTTAAGGAATAAATTAAAAAACAAATTCATATAGAACCAAAAAAAAGGACGCACTCAAAGTGCGTCCCCCTGTAATTTAAAAACTTAATATAAGCTTAGTGCTTCATCTCTTCTGGATTTTCTTCCAATTCAAATAGCTTTTCGGCATCTTTGAACCCTTGCAATTCATCCAGCATTGTTTCGATTTGAGCCACACTAAGAGATTTGGCAATAATTTCCTTGTCTTTATTCAAAATCCAAACACGTGGAGTAGAATAAATATCATAAGTATCTTGATAATTAATGGACTCCAAGGTTGTTTTTGAAGGAATAAGTGAATGTGGATTAGCTGAGGCTTGCTCGTAAATATCACGTGTCACACCCACATTAATGTATGATAATTTATTTTTCTTAATGAACTCTTTCCAATCTTCATAGTCGTCACCAGTAGCTTTTCCAACTGAGAAAATCTCAACATTTCTAGCTTTCAGTTTTTGTGAATAAAGCGTTTCTAACTTAGGTGTTACCTTTTTACAGTGACCACACCCTGGATCCCAGAAATAAAGAATGATGTAATCCGCCTCTATTTCGTGTAAATTATACCATTTTTTACTTGTTGTATCAGGTAAAATGATGTTTGGTGGTACCTCTCCTTGAACTAAACGCAATCTCTTTTTCGTGTCTTTACACAATTCATCTAGTTTTTCAGCGTCCATCCAGTGACCTTTTGGATTTCCGTTTTTATCAGGTGCACAATAGTATCTGTTGATCATGTAGTTAGTTACTTTGTCCATTCCCATAATCTTAGACCTTTCAAAATGAGATGTAATATTGGTCACAAAGAAACGGTACATCATTGAACTTGGGTCGAGTTGGTCAACAACTGGGTGAATGTATTTGATGATCGAATCTGGATGTTGAATCAACATGTTTTTAGAATAGAAATACTCAACCTTGTTTTGTAAAACTGGAGTATTCACCAATCTGTCGTCTGTTAAGTCAATGTTGTCAAAAAAGTGATCTCTAAAATATTCGTAAGCGAAATTTTTATTAATGGGCTCACCTTCCTCATTTTTTGGCGCCTCTGGAATTTGAACATCCGATGACATTTTAATGATTTTAGCAACTAATTTCTTCGGATTGTCCTTAACAACTTTATTTTGATACGCTAAAACGTCTTTACCAATCTTGTTGATTTTAGCAGAAATAGCTTCTTTTTCAGCTGTTTGTGATTCATTCAATCCTTGCATTTCTTGTTGCAAAGCATTGGCATTCTCACGTCTTGTTTTCATGAATCGAATGTAGTCTAAGAAAATTTTGTTTTCATCAGAGGATTTTACTACCATGTGTTTTACATAGTTTGGTGACTTTGTTTCTATGTGTACTTTTTCATTGTTGTGAATGAACTGGAAGTAATTCTGTCCAGGCATAAGCACCGCCATGATTCCAGGTTCTTGTTTGCTACCGTCGAATGTAACAACACTGTTGACCAACTGGGCAGTGTCGGCATAATAAAGTTTACTACCCACATATTTCACCAGATGAACTGTAGTGTCTTTTATTCCTGTTACTTTAAATGTTAAGTCTTGTGCAAATCCACTGATTCCGATGATTGCAGTGAATATTAGTGTGTTTATTAACTTCATATTGATTGTTCAGTTTATGCTAATATAATTGGTATTTATGAACATAGACGTTCGAAATTGATAATGGTCTTCTCTTTTAACATATTTTTAACGAAAATGTTTACTGTGTTTTTAATACTCCTCGTTTCGCGTTGAAATAATTAACGATAGTGTAAATTCCAAACGCTAGAATTACCGCAAGAATACTCAATAATGTATATCCAGATTCTACCTGTATTCCACCTTTGATCAGTAGGCTATCAATGTATAGTTTAGCCAAAGAAAATGCGATAATACTTGCGGAAGAGATGACTGCAAATACTTTCAGAAAGTAAAGTAAAATTGTTTTTGTAATTTTTGTTGGTGAGTAACCTTGTCTCAATAAAGTTCTAATTTCATACTCGTTTCGTGAGATTAAAAGTTGTGCATATTGGACAAGTACTAGTCCAGCTAAGAAAACTGTGATGATACTGATTCCAATAAGAATAGAGAACAAGGTGCCGGCTACACTTTTTAGTTTTCCAACGATCATTGAATTTTCTTTAGATTCAAGGGAACGTTTTTGAAGGTAATTTTCGAATTCTCCAAACTGCCCTTCTTTAACCGTTAACATTAACTGTGTTGTTTTCGCAGGAACACTCGTTGGGAAGTTCTTGTTACCATATTCCATAAAGGAAGATGGAACTAAAATTGCAGAAACTTCATTCGTGAAGCCAACAATTTTCACTTTTTCCCATTCTTTTTTCTCGTCATTGTATAATGTAAATTTAAAACCTATTGTTTTTGCTAAATCATCTGAAACTTGTGGAATTCCCTTAGCGCTTGCAAAGGTGTTTAACATTACCAAGAAATCTCTAGGTAAGACTATAGGTACAAAGTCATCTCCAGGAGACCATTTCCATTGGTCAGAATCAATACGTGTAAAACTATTGTCTATAGATTGCACAAAAACATCTGAGCGAAAATAAGGAACTAATTCACTGTCTGTTTGTAAGGAAACACCAAAACTATTGCTAAGTATAGGCTCCAATGTTTCAGTAAAACTTTCTTTCCGAATGCTCTCAATTTCTCGCTCGCTGAAGTCAGTTTTTGCTAATTTTAGACTGTTGAAATTGCTGACTTTCTTTTGAATGATCATGGTGTTGTTTCCTAGAATTTCCTCTCCTTCACCAAATTCATTTACGCGAATTAAATAATGAATGGAAGTTACCAAAAATGTAAATCCAAGAAAAGAACCAATCATGGCAATAATGAGTTGGGTTTTGTTCTGGTAACTGAATAATATTTTTTTAATCATGGCTTAAAGATTTAGTTCTCGATCGAAATCAAAACTGTGATTTTCTCCCAAAGTGGTTAAAATAAATCCTGCGTTTATTTGATTTGCCCGACGATTAATTAATGCTAATGAACGTTGTGTGTTTGCTTCGTCTAAATGACTGAAGGGTTCATCCATCAGCAACCAATCAAAGGGTTGACTTAATGCGCGAACAATGGCCACACGTTGTTGCTGACCCATCGATAAAATTCCACAAGGGACATCCCATTTATCTTCAATTTCTAAGGCTTCTAACATTTGGAAAAGTTCTGAAGAAGTGAAGGTGTCAGTCAGTTGGTTCTTAAGTTGAAGGTTTTCTTCTACGGTTAATTGTGGAAACAATTGGAGGTCTTGAAATACGAAACTCATTTGTAACCTTCTGATGATTGCCCAATCTTCGGGGGGAATAGAGTTAATTTCTACTTGGTCAAACCGAATACTCCCATTAAAATCTTTTCGAATGCCAGCCAATGTATGTGTGAAAGTTGTTTTTCCTTTTCCACTTGAAGCATTGAGCATTACTTTTTCTCCCTTTTTTAAAGAAAATGAATTCCCCCAAATACTTTTATCGCTGTGTTGAATTCCAGCTAGTGGTATTGGAATGACTTTATTGAAATGAATATCCATGTGTTTTGTGTTTTATGGCTTAAAAATAGTCAATAATCATTCCATACGAAGATGGAAATGTATTTTTAGCGGTAAGTTGTTGATGGTGAGTAGAAAGTCGAGGGTTTTAGGTTCTGGTGTTTATTCTTTTATCGCCTTCTTTAAATCTTTTTCAGCTTTTCTATATTTCCCGATTTCATGGTAGCATAAACCTCGTAATTCATAGATCTCTTTATTGTTAATTGTATAATAAGGATTTGACTTGTTGTTGTATTTTAGAGCTTTAGTGAAATCAATAATAGCAAGTTTATATTCATCGATGAGGTAGTAGGTATACGCTCTTTCAAAATAAGACTTATGGTCCTTGGGTTGCAATTCTAATGAAGTGGTGAAGTCAATGATTGCTATTTTTGGAGCTCTTTTCAGTCTGTAAATTACTCCTCTATTGTAATATGCCGCAGAATAGTTTGGGTCGAGTTGCAAGGCTTTATTGTAATCCTCCATTGCTTTGTCATAGTCCTCTAATAGGTAGTAATAAACCGCACCTCTACCATTGTAAGAAAAAGCATATTCAGGATTGATTGCTATCGATTTATTATAGTTTTTCATTGATTCATCGATTTTATAGGTCATGGCGTAAACCGTTCCAAGTTCTGCAAAAGCTCGATAATTATTGGCATCAAGCTGAATGGATTTCACTAAATCATCCTCTGCTTTTTGGTATTCACCAATATTTCTAAGGCATTTTCCTCTTTGCCAATATGCAGAGGTGTTGGTTGTATCATCTTGGATGAAATCGTTAAGAAGTGCTAATGCTTTTAAATACTTCTGGTCCTCATCGATTAAATCAAAAGTCTTTTTTAAACTTTGATTTTCTTGCCCATAGACTGAATAAAAAGCAAAGAAAATCAAAAGAGCTGAAAGTATCTTCATATTGCAGAGGGTTGTCATTAATAAAAATAGTCCTAATGTATACTCAAAGTCTCCAAAAACAATTCGATAATTTCTCTTCCTTTAAATCCTTCGGATACAAGTATGGTTACAACAATTATCCCTTCATCTTTACCGCCATATGTAGCAACAGTATAGTATTCGTTTTCACCTTTATAGGTCATAATGGCTTGAATACCTTCAATGGTTTCTCCACTAACTAACTTTTTCTTAAACGGTTTTTCAGTTTTTGTGTATCCATAACTAACACTTTCCTTTGTGATTTCATTCATCATCATCTGTGTTAACATAGAAGGATTAAAAGAGGAGTATTTTTGAACAATAAAACCATTTCCAGTTGACTCGAGGGCCACACATTGTTCAATTCCCTCTTCAATGACTGTATTAGAAACACTGATGGATTTATCGTGTTTAAAGGAAATCATGTCATCAGAATAAGTGAGAATATCAGACTGTGAAAGTTGAATCGATAAACGTTCACCTGATTTTGTTTTGTATTGACGCTCACTGTCCAAATCAAGCTGGAGTGTATCATTGTTAATCACAATAATATAATTCCCTTGTTCTTGTGCGAAGGCAATTGTGCTTAATAGAACTGTGGTTATTGTTAAAATTGATTTTATCATTTTTTTTTGGGTTTAAGATGTACGGAGGAAATAAGTTTTTAAATCTATTTTCGCCTTGTTAAAAGACTCGTTTATGAAAGTAAAGGTAAACATTTTAGGGGCAAATAAAATTAAGTTGATATTTTAAAGCTTAGTGCTTGACAATTTTCTGAGTAAAGCGGCCTATTTTAAGTTGATATACTCCAGTCGGTAATTCTGAAATATCAATGCGCTTTTGATTCGAATCCCATGTTCCTGATAAGACCATTTGACCTAAATAATTCAATATAAGGTAATCATTAAAGTTAATGTCTTCTTTAGCTTTTATATTGATGTAGTGGCTAGAGGGAACAGGATAAACGCTAAACTCTATATTTGTTTCAAGGTCTGATACGCCTAATGAATAAGGGGGGTGTTTTTCTAAAAACGGAGTTAAGTCAATGCTGTGGAGCTGTTGTTTGAGATTAAAAGTTGAAAAGTTTTCGTTGGTAATAAAATATTTTAATCCGTTGGTGGAGGTGATTGCTTCAACTTGGTGAAAAGGCATGGAAAGAACTATTTTTCGCTTATTGGCAGTGGATAAATCAAAATTTTGGAAGTCATAAATCAAGTAGATAAAAGGCTGTAATGCTGTAGAATATCCACAAAGTGTTAAGGTGTTTTTGGACTCAATAAAATTTGCACCGGTAATCAATCCTTCCACTTCTATTGTGATTTTGTGTTGTGCTACATAAGTTCCAGGAGACTTTGGAAGGGCGTATATGCTGGTTTTTTGTTCATTCCACTGTTTTGTAAATAAGAAGATACTATCTGTTGTTACAATAAAAGCTTCACAGTCGAAATCTGTAGCGTTTGTTTCTTGAGGTGTGAAATCAATTTGATCTGAGTAGGAAAAGTTGATAGACTCAACAGCTGGTGAATTGTTGAGCATTGAGCTTTTTGAAATTTTTAGGATTTTCAAATCTTCTCGGTTTCCACTGATGTTGTTTCCAAAATCACCGATGTAAATATAATCGTCGTCTTGGGAAAGATCCTCCCAGTCAACATTGATTTCTCCAGGAATTGAAAGGGTGTTTGTAATGGTTCCGTTTACTGAATCTATAGCATAGAGTATTGCGTCACCATTGCTGTCGTTATGTGTCCATAATTGTTTGTTCCACATGATTAAGCCTGATGTTTCTGAAATTGTATTGCTCAGCATTGCCGACGAGTTAGGTGCTATGGTATCAATGATATATTGGCAACTGCCATCATTGATTGTAGCACTCTCATTAAAGTTTTCCGCTTCTGAATCAGTACATCCGTATATTTGTGCGTGGAGCTGGAGGGTAAAGAGTGAAAAAAGTATGGCGAATAAAATTGGGGCTTTATTCATTTAAAAAAGGGTTCATTTTGACTAATTTGTAGTGTGTTTATCTGTACTAATTTAATAAATTAATATTTAAGTGCTATTTCGGTGATTAAATTTCATGAAATAAAATCATCATTCCGCTATTTTCTAGGTGAAAAACAAGATGGTAAACCTAAAAAAAATGGTTCTACTACGAATTTAATGGAAGTCTATAATAAGTAGAAGCTCTAATTTATTAATGTTAGACTTTATAATCGTTTAGAAAGACAATATAACAAACACCCATTAAAAAAGACCAGTCAATATGAAGATTGACTGGTCTTGAAAATAAGTTTGAGTTGAAGGTCTAAATAATGTATAGAATTACATCTAGAGTTACTTATTCAGCGGCTTCTTCTGTTACTTCCTCATCTCCTGAAGGAAGGAAATCGTTGAGGTCTGAAATGTCTACTCCAGCATCGTTTTCTTTTTCTGCTCTCGCTTTACATGTTTTACAAAGCTCAGAAATACCTTTGTCTTCCCAAGATGCTTTTACTGTACCATCGTTAATCACATCTCTGTTCTTTATGTGGTGACAATCTTTATAAATGTGGTATCTATTTCCCGATTCAGTCCAATATACTTCATCGAGGTTGTTGTTGATCGATTTTACGACATCCGTTTGTTCATTGATTTGTTCAGTGTACTTTTCTACTGAAGGCGGATTGAAGTCGATTCCTGTTATACCTGCTGCAACCATTGCTACGGCAGCAATTGTTCCTGCAATTCCTTTCGTTTTTCCATCTATGTTTTTATTCATAAAAATGAGAATAACCAAAGGTAAAAATGAAAGTACCCCCATGATTGCACCCAATTGGTTTTGCATGAAAAACTTAAATTTTTGTTTCTCTGAAGCGGGATCCAATCGATTAGCTTTTTTCCAAAGTAATGAACCTGTGATCGATAAAGCCAAAATGAGAACAATCACCACAATCAACCAAACCAATGTCTCATTGCTGATTAACTTTAAGATAGCAAATATTTGTCCCCCAATTCCTAGTATCCAAGCCAAAATGGCAAACATTCGTAATTGTTTCGCTTTTCCTTTGGCTTCGTCACTAGCTTTAAATACTTTTTGTTCTGACATAGTTTTCGTTTAAATAGTTATTTTATTCACTAATAAAGTGAGTGTTAGTTTGTTCTGAATTTAAGAGTTGCTTAATTATAAAGTTCAAAAATAGTAAAAGAAATTTAATTCTTGATGAAAACTTTATGCTGATGATGAATGTATTGTGGGGGATTCGAATTGATTTTCATAACAATCGAGTCATCTATTGTCACTTTCTTCTTTTATCCCTCGATCAATAAGGACTTCTGTTTCTGCTATCTCTTCTTGAGAAATGTTTTCTATTTCTTCCTTTTGTTTTGGGTTGTCGGGGTCAATTCCAAACACACAGCCTATGGGGAAATGGTCGGAACCAACATGTTCTAAAACCTTTAACGATTTTATAAAAACGGATTCACTGTGATAAACTAAATCTAACGGAGCTCTAAAAAACCAGTATTTTGCATGGAAGGAAGCCAGAACTCCACGACCATGTCTTCCATCAATTAATCCACTTTTTTTACGGAATAACCGAGCGGTTTTTGACCAAGAAACAGTATTGAAATCTCCGATGACGAGGGTTGGTTTGTTTACT
Organism: Brumimicrobium sp.; assembly: GCF_048268645.1. Taxonomy (NCBI): domain Bacteria; kingdom Pseudomonadati; phylum Bacteroidota; class Flavobacteriia; order Flavobacteriales; family Crocinitomicaceae; genus Brumimicrobium; species Brumimicrobium sp. The sequence continues at coordinate 63,873 of NZ_JBLWVE010000010.1, forward strand.
TTTTTAATGCGTTTGGCAATGCAAAGTAAGTCTCCATCACGTTCTTTTGAGTTGGCCTCTTCTGTCGGACTAGGTGGAGGTGGGTGAACAACAAAAAGCATAAACTCCCGACCATCTTGAGTTTTAAAATGAGCCTCAACACTTGGTACATCCTCGGCAACAAAAAAATGAGATTGCACCTTTTCGAATGGGAATTGCGAATAGACATGCATGCCATAGGTGTTTTCTAGCGTGATTTTTTGGGCGTGAGGATAATCATTCTCGAGTTCACGCATGGCTTTTTCCCAATCTCTGTTGCTTTCAATGGTGATAAAAATGTCTGGTATCTCCCTGCGAATAAATTGTTTAAAACGATCAAAGTCTTTGTTGAACTGGTAAATATTGGTGGAGATAATTCTTATTTCCTGTAAGTTTTTATTTTCTTGGTTTTTGATTTTATATAACTTGGTATAGTAATAAAAAACAGATAAATGATAAGTTAGTAAGGCGATTTGGATAAGCAATACAATCCAGAAAACTATATTCCTTTCAGTAAATATTAGCAATCCTATGATGGAGAAGGAATGTAGATAAAGTAATTGTAAACTCAGAAATTCGGGCACACGAAATATCCAATGTTGATGTTGAATAAATGGCAACATACTGACCAGTATAAAAAGTATAGCGAAGATTAGAAAAAATAGGCCCATTGAGTTACTTTCTCTAAAGATAGTAAAATAGTTTCTTGTTAAAAGGTAAGTTTCTGAAATAAAAAAAGCTGCCCAAGTACTTAACTCCTTCTGTGATTAAGTACTGAACAGCCTTCTGAAAAGTTTACGGTAAAATTATTTCACCATTAATTTCTTTGTCATTCTTTGATTATTATTTCTGAACTGTAGCATGTATAGTCCTTGAGGAAGGTCTAAATCAATTTGATTTTGACCAGCTGTTAATGCTACTGTTTTGATCAATTGACCATTTACATTGAAGAAAGTCACTACCTCAAAATTCATTGTATTATTAATGTTAATCTTGTCATGAGCGGGATTTGGGTAAAGGTTTACTTCTGTTAATGCTAATTGATCGACAGAAAGAATTCCACATGACCAGTTACTGAAGTCAACATTCCCTAGGCTAGCATCATCAACTTTGTGAAAGATTACTTCTTCGATGGCTGTAGCATCAGCATTTTCGTCTGTTTCAATCCAACAATTTCCCAATGCATTAATGTCAAGGGCTGTATTGTTGTACAAGGCATATGTTACTCCGTTATTTCCGTTTTCTGAGAATAGGTTATTTCCTAAATCATTGCTTGTTCCTAAATCTACAGAAGCTTGTCCGATAACAGTAATTCCCCATAGGTTTCTGCGGATTTTATTTTCACGCAAAACTAAATTTTGAGAATCAGTATTGCTGTTTACAGAAATTCCACTTCCTCCTTGGGTAGGATCATTTTGTGTATTGTTATCTTCGATAATGTTTCCTTTAATCAGTGCATTGGCATTTGGACCAGCAATGGTCAATCCATACCTGTTGTTTTGAATCACATTGTTTTCTATAATGGTGTTGATGTTGGCACCAACAAAGTTCGAAATGGCAATTCCGCCAACCTTTGTTAAGGATGGATCTCCAATAATCGTATTGTCGATAATTCTTAGAGTATCAGCACCTGTAGGTCCCATATTAATTTGCGGACGGTTTTGATTGGTTTGACTATTTTTATCTAGCAAATTCCCAATGATTAATGCAGGAACCTCTTGGTTTGCACCAGAACCTACTGCAGGTAAATCATTCTTGTAAAAGGTATTGTTCTTCACCACTGCTGGTCCTCTAGAGATAGAAACCACTGCTCCTGTTGATGCCCCTGAAACGTTATGTGCTAAGTAGCAATCTTCAATAATGAAGTCTGCTGTTAATACACGAACACCACCTGTGTAGGTGATTTCTGTGTTTTTGATGGATCCTACAGAAAATTCTTCGAATCGAATTCCATCTGCTGGCATCAATGTGTCTGTTGAACGAATGATCAACTTTTGGTTACCCTGACCCGCATCTGTTATCAAAGCGCCTTCTACAGTGATGAGGATATCAGTATCCATGAATAGGCTCTCCGAAGTTGTAATTTCTAAAGTGTCATCTACAGCAATCGTCAAGTTTTCACTCAAAGTGTATGTTGTTCCATCAAAACTTAATGCTGTTGGATGCATCGTTGATAATTCAGATAAGTCATAGTTTTCACCATTTCCAGGAGTGGTTATTTGAGCAAAACTGCTTGCTCCCATCAGGGTTCCTAAAAGGAATAATGTAATTTTTTTCATGTTTATTTAATTTGTTTGAATTGACGACAATTGAAATTTATGCTTTGAACAACGTTTGCTAAAAGAATAATGTTCACTTGTCCCTTGTAGCCGCAAAGATAGGGCTTTTAATAGTTTTGAAGATAAAATAAACAGTTAACTATCGATATGGTCGGAAGTATGACAAAGAAGTTGGGAAGACTAAAAATTGGTAATTCACTAACAATTAGAAGATGTATTCATTTGTAGAAGTTATAGATCTTCAGCAGTATAAGTATCTCCTTGTTTAATGTCTCCTGTTTTAAATCCTTTTGTAAACCAACGCTTTCGTTGAGCGGAGGTCCCATGGGTAAATGAATCTGGAGTTACATGGCCTTGCATTCGCTTTTGAATTGCATCATCACCTACTGCATGAGCAGCACTTAATGCTTCGTCAATATCTCCTTCTTCCAAATACTGTTTTATGTGATGGGCCCAAACTCCAGCGTAAAAGTCAGCTTGTAGTTCTTGCTTCACTGTCATTTTGTTGGCCTCTACTTTCGACATTCCGCTCTGGATCTGTCTCACTTTTCGGGTAATCCCAAGTATGGTTTGCACATGATGTCCAACTTCGTGGGCAATAACATAAGCCATTGCAAAATTACCTCCTTTTGCGCCGAAACGTGTTTCTAATTCTTTGAAAAAATCAAGGTCCATATACACTTTCTTATCTCCAGGACAGTAGAAAGGACCCGATGCTGAAGAAGCATTTCCGCAAGCAGTAGATACTTGCCCAGTGAAGAGGACCATGCCTGGTTGCTCGTAAGTCATTCCGTTTTCTTCGAATATTTTCGTCCAAACCTCTTCGGTATCAGCAAAAACTGTTGCAACAAAATCACCGAGTTCTTTTTCTTTGGCGGTTAACTCACGTGCTGAAGAAGTTTCGGTAGTTAAAGAGGAAGACTGTGTGAATTGATCCAGAATAGGCGCGATTTGTTTTCCTGTCTCTCCACCGAAAATGCTAATTAAAAGAATAATAATGGCAATGATTCCACCTCCTCCAGCGGCTTTTTTTCCCATGCTCATTCCTCTTCTGTCCTCTACGTTAGAACTTTTTCTACGTCCTTTCCATTTCATGCTTTCAGGTATAATGTTTTATGCAAAAATATGGAATGTGGTGGTTTAATTCTTGATTGTAAGCATTTTTTTGTGGGATTAAGCTTTTAAGTCAATGATGATAAATAAAAACAAGAACGGCTTAGGTGAGTTACCCAAGCCGCTACTTTATATTTGTTGTTTGATGACTAATCAATTAAGGTGACTAAGTCATCTTTGCTTTTTCGGACCTTAGGAAGGTTTACTAACCAATCTTCCGATTCGTTTCTGTAACCAACAGGAAGCATAACACAGCTTCTTAATCCTCTTTCTTTTAAACCTAATATTTTATCAATAGCCTCAGGATCGAATCCTTCTAGTGGCGTGCTGTCTAACCCTTGAAAAGCAGCTGCTGATATGGCTTGAGAAAAAGCGATGTAGGCTTGTTTTGCGGCATGATTAAAGTTGACTTCTGCATCTCTTTGTGGGTAATTATCCAACAGCATCTGTCTATAATTCTCCCAACCTTCATTTTTGAAACCCCTAATTTCATTAGTAAGATCAAACATTTTATTAATGCGCTCTGGTGTGTAAGTATCCCAAGCAGCAAAAATGAATAAATGAGAACAGTCTGTAATTACGGATTGGTTCCATGCTGCTGGTCGAATCATTTCTTTCATTTCTTGGTTGGTGATTACAATAATTTCAAAAGGTTGTAATCCACTAGAGGTCGGAGAAAGCGAAATTGCTTCTATTATAGTGTCTATTTTTTCTTGAGGAACTTTCTTGCCATTCATTGCTTTAGCGGCATACCTCCAGTTTAATTTATCTATTAATTCCATTGTTTATATTTTAATCTAATCTTTATTGTTTTTAGAAAGGATTTCTATCCATTCGTTGAGCATATTTTTGAGCTGTACCACCTCCGAAAGTTGGATGTTTTCTTTCAACAAAATGTTGACTAATTCACCCGGAATAGGTTTGGCCATATTTTTTAACTCCAAACCTTTTTTTGTTAGCTCCACGATAACGCTTCTTTCGTCTTGTGGAGATCTGTGACGTTCCAATAACTCCATTTTTTCCATGCGTTTTAGCAGCGGAGATAGGGTGTTGGTTTTAAGCATAAGTTGCTCTGATATTGAATTGACGGGTAGTTTGTCCTTTTCCCACAACACCATTAAGACTAAATATTGGGGGTAAGTTATGCCCATTTTGTCTAAATGTGGTTGGTAAGCTTTTGTAATGAGTCGAGATACTGAGTAAATCGGGAAACAAACTTGATTTTCGAGTAATAATTGATCTTCTTCCATTATGTATTCGTTTTTCTGATCCTCCAAGCCTTCCATGCACCTGAAGACCACAGTGCCCATGCAATAAGAACAGGTTGGAAAAATAAACGTATTAAACGAGCAGTGTCGGAATCCAATGATGCAAAGTCTTTTCCTTCAACATATTGTGAAATGTTTCCAGGGAATATTAGAACATAGAAAATAGCCAGCGCCCAACCAAAATTAACCCTTTGATTTTTCCAAAAAAGTAATCCAAGTCCCAAAATCATTTCAACAATTCCCGATAAAATAACCACCAAGTCTTTGCTCATTGGTAACCATTCCGGAACTTGCGCTTGAAATTCAACTCTGTTAAAAGTTAGGTGACTGAATCCTGCAAAAACCATAAATAAGGCCAGGAGTATTCTAAATATGTTTTGTGTTGTTGATGTTTTAATGTAATTCCTCATATTTTATATCGCTTAAGTTTATATCGTGCGCGACACAAAATTACTTTATTATTTTCTATTTAACTATAGTTTCTTCAGATATTTTAAATTTTTTCTAATATTTTACCAAGGAAAGAACTGGAGATGTTTTATTTTCAAGACGTAATGACCATATAGCTAATAAAAGAAACGCAATGTTCAAAAAAGTAATCAGGTTTTTCAATCCTATAATTGAATTAGTTAAAACAATAATAAATGGTATCGGTGACCATAGTTTAATGACCTTTGCGGCGGCAATTGCATTCTATACAATATTTTCACTCCCAGGTTTAATTATTACCATTGTTGTTGTAGCAGGAGTTTTTTTGGGGCGTGAAGCAGCAACGGGTGAATTAACAGTTCAGCTAAGTGAATTTATTGGTCCAGATATCGCTAAATCAATTTCAGACATTATTGTTCAAGTCGATTTATCTGGTGAAAGTACGCTTCAAACGATATTTGGTGTAGGAACATTGGTTTTTTCTGCCACAACAATTTTTATGAGCTTGCAAGAAGGCCTGAATAAGATATGGGATGTGAAAGCGACTCCAAAAAGAGGAATTGTCAAATTTTTAGTCAACAGGGTGTTGTCTTTAGGTATGATTGTAGGAATGGGGTTTATTTTGATCGTTTCTTTAATCAGTGATACTCTCCTGGAGTTGTTTTTTGGAAAAATTCAAAGCATAATAGGGGAGGAGCCTAGCATGTTGTTGAATTTAACAAGTAGTGTTGTTTCTTTCATGATTGTGTTTATTATCATCGGAATGATCTTTAAGTTTTTGCCTGATGTTATTCTACGTTGGAGAGATGTTAGTTTAGCGGCTTTAATTACTTCTGGTCTTTTTATCCTGGGTAAATATGGAATACAGTATTATTTGTCGACAAGCAATTTTGCAGAAACCTATCAGGCAGCTGGTTCTATCGTGATTTTATTAATATGGGTGTATTATTCAACGGTGGTTATTCTGGTTGGAGCTGAAATAATGCGTGCAATAATGATTTACAGAGGAAATCCTATTCGTCCTTCGGAACATGCGACAAAGGTTGCTATTCAACAAGTGGATTATGAAACTTATAAGTCGAACCTGAATTCATAATTACTTCTTTTCGAACTCTACTATAATAGTTCTTCAATCGTTGTCCTTGGACTTACGATAGGCTATAAAAGACATAACAATAGCAAGAACACCAATGACGAGAAAGAAGCCATGCAAAAAGTAATTAAAATTCTCTAAATCGCTCAAGCTGAAGATTGTTAAGAACAGTCCTGAAATTAAAAGCGAAGTTGGTTTTTTTAGTTTCATTTATTTTAAATACTACTTGTTCAAAAGTAAGGAATTTACATCACTAATCCTCAAGTTTCAACAATCATGTGTTGGGCAATGGAAAAGTAAAACCATTGATTAATTGAAGATTAGTAAGGCCCAAATAAAATCGCCAATAGGGCAATGTCTACATCGTGATCGAAAGAGGCCAATACATTGGTGAAACTTGTTGAATCACCATGATACACTTTATTGTCTTGAATGGTGAGTAGACAATCTGTAAAACTTCTAGAATCACCTTTGTACACTTTTCCATTACTAATGGTGTAAAGTACATTAGTAAAGCTAGTTGAATTCCCACGGTAGACTTTGTTGTCTTTAATGGTATAGAGAACATCTGTAAAGCTTGTAGATCTATCCTTGTATACTTTGTTTCCGGTGAAGGTATATTGAACATCGGTAAAACTTGTTGAGTTTCCGCGGTAAACTTTGTCTTCTTTAATGGTGTAGAGCACATCTGTAAAACTGCTTGACCTTTCTTTGTATATTTTGGTTTGGGCGTTGATGTTGAAAGTCAGAAAGGTCAATGCAATGAGTAAAAGTAAGTTTTTCATAATTGTTTTTTTGTTTTTATACAAGTTTGAAGCCAAAGAGAATCTCTAAATTAAGGATTATTTCTTTAACATTAATCGTGCGGTGAATAAGGCGAAATTTAATTATTAAAGGATGTTTTTTTCTATTGACTAAAAAATATTCTCGTAATTTTGCACCAATGAAGTACCAAGAGGATTTAGATATTGCCAAAGAAAATAAAGCTGACAATAAAAGGCTAGGAAAACAAATGAGGCGCACACCAGAAAGAAAACTGGATGAGCTGTTTCACAATCACCATGAAAAAGTTTTTCAAGAAATCGATTGTTTAGAATGTGCAAATTGTTGTAAAACAACTAGTCCTATCTTTAGGGATGTTGATGTAAAACGATTGGCCAAACGCTTCAGAATGAAACCTATTCAGTTTATTGAAGAGTATCTAAGGGTGGATGAAGACGACGATTATGTTTTAAAATCTTCTCCATGTCCTTTTCTATTTGATGACAATACTTGTAGTGTTTATGAAGACCGACCTTTAGCATGTAAAGAATATCCGCATACCGACCGCAAAAAGATGTTTCAAATTATTCCATTGACCTTAAAGAATACAGAGATTTGTCCGGCAGCAAGCAGAATAGTGGAAGCGATGAGAAATCTATAAATCTTCGATTTATAGATCAGTATTGAGCAAGAGTACTGAGTAGAGAGGTGAGAGCGATCCTATTTGTTGCTTCAATTTATTTGATTTATGCAGAGGTTGTTAGGTGTTGTTTTGAATCAACTTTAAACTCTTTTTGAGAGTGGGTTAGATTACACCCAATGAGTCTATCCAAAATATCCAGAAAAAATAATTTACACAGTTTTTAGGGGATTTCCGATAGCGTATAAAAAAGCCCAACCAAGTTTAACTCAGTTGGGCATATAATCTTGCTCTTTTATCCTCTTACTCTAAAATCAAAGCGAAGATTTCACCTCTCTCCCTACCGATTTATCGGCATCTCTCTCTGCGCTTTAGCGCTCCTCTCCCTAGAAATTGTTACACAATTTCTTCTTCCTCTTTTGAGATGGGTTTTCTGAAGACGATTTTTCCATCGAATAAATCAACGACCACGTTTTGTGATTTGTCGATCTTTTGTGCGAGGAGGTCTTTCGACAACTCATTCAGAATGCTCTTTTGAATTACTCTTTTCACTGGTCTCGCTCCGAAATGTGGATCGTAACCTGTTTCGGCAATCCAGTTTAAAGCGTCTTCTTTCACCACAAGTCGGATGTCGTTTTTCTCCAATTGTTGCTTTAAGTTGTTCAATTGAATTTCAACAATCTGACGTGTGTTCTCTTTGGTCAATGGAGTGAACAAAATTTGTTCATCAATTCTATTCAGAAACTCAGGACGAATGTGCTGTTTTAAGTGTTCACTCATTTCCATCTTTGTTCGGGCCGTAACTGCTGGAATTTCAGCTTTTGTTATACCGTCAAAGTTGTCTTGAATAATACTTGACCCCATGTTCGTTGTCATGATGATAATGGTGTTTTTAAAGTTCACCAATCGACCTTTGTTGTCTGTCAATCGACCATCATCGAGTACTTGGAGCAGGATGTTAAACACATCTGGATGCGCTTTTTCAATCTCATCCAAAAGAACGATTGAGTAAGGGCGTCTTCTCACGGCTTCGGTCAATTGTCCACCTTCATCGTAACCAACATACCCTGGAGGTGCTCCAACCAATCGGCTCACACTGTGTTTCTCTTGGTATTCACTCATATCGATTCGCGTCATTGCGTTTTCATCGTTGAATAGATATGAAGCTAGTGTTTTGGCCAACTCTGTTTTTCCTACTCCAGTTGTTCCCATGAAAAGGAAAGAACCGATAGGACGATCAGGGTTTTGTAATCCTGCTTTGTTTCTTCGAACAGCATCTGAAACAGCTTCAATCGCTTCTTCTTGACCTACTACACGAAGTCTTAGTTCATCTTCTAATCTCAAGAGTTTTGCACGTTCGCTTTCCAACATTTTATTTACAGGGATTCCCGTCCATTTAGAAACCACATCTGCGACTTCTTCTGCATCCACTTCTTCTTTAATCATTTTGCTTTCAGACTGTAGTTCGGCAAGTTTTTCTTTTCCTTTCTCAACAGCTTCTTCAAGCTCTTTGATTTTTCCGTAACGCAATTCTGCTACTTTTCCATAGTCACCAGCACGTTCAGCTTGTTCAGCTTGTAGTTTCACTTGTTCAATTTCTTCTTTTGCATTTTGAACAGTGTCAATTACATCTTTTTCAGCCTTCCATTTCGCCATAAACTCATCACGTTGTTCTGAAAGGTTGGCTAATTCTGCTTTTAAACTGGCTAACTTTTGTTGATCGTTTTCGCGTTTAATTGCCTCACGTTCAATCTCTAATTGCATTATTTTTCTTTCAATCTCATCCAGCTCTTCAGGTTTTGAGTTGATTTCCATTCTTAATTTTGAAGCCGCTTCATCGATTAAGTCAATGGCTTTATCCGGCAATTGTCTGTCTGTAATATAACGTTGCGAAAGCTCTACAGCTTGAATAATCGCATCGTCTTTGATCAAAACCTTGTGGTGATTCTCATACTTTTCTTTAATTCCACGCAAAATTGAAATCGCATCTTCCGAAGAAGGTTCATCAATCAACACGGTTTGGAAACGACGCACCAAAGCTTTGTCTTTTTCAAAGTGTTTTTGGTATTCGTCTAAGGTTGTTGCACCCACAGCTCTCAATTCTCCACGTGCCAAAGCAGGTTTTAGAATGTTTGCAGCGTCCATTGCTCCTTCGCCAGCTCCAGCCCCAACAAGTGTATGGATCTCATCAATGAAAAGAATAATCTCTCCATCCGATTTAATCACTTCGTTGACCACTGCTTTGAGTCGTTCTTCGAATTCTCCTTTGTATTTTGCACCTGCAACCAAAGCCCCCATGTCTAAAGCATAAACGATTTTAGATTTTAGGTTTTCTGGGACGTCTTCCGAAACAATTCGTTGTGCAATTCCTTCTGCAATTGCAGTTTTACCTACACCAGGTTCACCGATCATGATGGGGTTGTTCTTGGTACGGCGTGTTAAAATCTGTAGCACACGACGAATCTCTTCATCACGACCAATAATCGGGTCTAGTTTTCCGTTTTTTGCCATTTCATTGAGGTTGTTGGCAAACTTATCTAAAGACTTATATGTTCCGTCTTTTCCTTGAGAATCTACAGATTCTCCATCTCTTAATTTCATAATTGCATCTTTTAAAGTTGATTTTTTGAACTTATTGTCTTTCATCAAACTTGCTACCTGGTCATTTCCGTCCATAAAAGCGTAAAGTAAGATTTCTAGGGAAAGAAACTCGTCCTTAAAGTTGCGCATTTCGTTCATTCCATAATTCAATACACGTTGTAGGGTGTTGCTTAAATAGGGTTGTCCACCTCCTTGAACTTTGGGATAAGATTTAATAATGCTATCCAAAGCGCTGGTGAATATTGCTAAATCACTATTTAATTCTTTAAATATAAAAGGAAGAACACTGTCATCGACCTGAATCATGCCGCGCAAGACATGCCCAGTTTCTATCGCTTGCTGACCGTTTTCCTGAGCAATTTTCTGCCCTTCGTGCACTGCCAGTTGCGTTTTTGTTGTCCATTTATTAGTATCCATATTATTTTCTGTTTTGCTCTTGTGTTATCAAACTCCTCACCAATACAAAAACCGCTATAGATTAGTGTCAATATGGCGTGTAGCGTCTTTTTTCGCTGACGAATTGTCTTGTTTAAGGACTTGCAAGTTACATTAAATTGATTTTTCTGCCAATTCTGAAGGGGGAATAGATGAGAATATAATTCATATTGAGCCAACTTTTATAATACCATAAGAAGGCTGTTATGTAAATATTTTAAATAAAAAATGTAACTTGTTATTTATTTTTGAGTTATAAATAATGAATGAAAACTATAAATTATGAAAAATCTACTATCGACATTTCTCGCAATTACTTTCCTGGCTTTTACCAGTTCCTTAACAGAGCAAGCTCCTCCTTCAAAGAAAGCGGTCCTAAAGAAACTTAAAAATGAATTTGGATTTGTTCCTTCTGGGAATGTGGTTTTAGAAGATCAAAACCTTTCTGTACAAGCTTTTTACATGGCTAAAACAACGGTGACAAATAGAGAGTATAAGGCGTTCTTGGATGATCTTAAAGTAAGTGGCGCACTTGATAAATATGAATTGGCTAAAGTTGATTCTATGGGTTGGAAAAACCTCCCCAATGCAAATATGCAAAGTTTTGTCAAGGATTATTTTAATCATCCAGCGTATAAAGACTACCCAGTAGTTAACGTTTCAAAGGAAGGAGCACAACTGTATTGTGAGTGGTTAACAGAAAAAACAAATGCAGCTCTTCCAAAAGAAAATCATTTAAAATTTAGAATTCCAATGAAAGCTGAATGGTTAAGAGCAGCGGAAGGAACGAATGCGCAAAAGAACTATACGTGGGATGGTCCTTTTTTAAGAAATGACCAAGGTGAGTTTTTAGCGAATTTTTCAAGGGTGCCTGAATCTTTAACTTCAAGAAATGATCAAGGAGAATTAATGATTGTAAAAGACGTAACTCAATTTCCAAATAACGCCACTAACACAGATGTTTTAGCACCAGCACATTCTTATTGGCCAAACGAATTTGGATTGTATAATTTGAATGGGAATGTTGCTGAAATGTTAGCAGATAAAAATGAGGTAATTGGAGGGTCGTGGTATGACGGAGGCTATGATATTCGAAATAGAAGCACAAAAGAATATAAAGGCGCATCTCCAATGGTAGGGTTTAGGGTCGTGGCAACTTTAGTCAACTAGAAAGTTTTATCCCGACCACTTGTTTGCTCATACGCAATACTCCAAAATACTACTGAAAATTCATTTTTAGTAGTATTTTTGTTTTATGTTAACGCCGCTAAACTTCCCCAAGACACCATTAAAACTTTCGAGAAAAGGTGAGGAAATCTATGTATGGGATATTTTTAGAAAGAAGAAGTTGATGCTTACTCCAGAAGAGTGGGTACGACAACATGTATTGCATTTTTTGATTCAGCACAAAGCAGTTCCTGAGCCTTTAATTGCTGCAGAATATGCCATTGAGGTAAACAAAATGACGCGCAGGTGTGATGGTGTTGTTTTCGATCGAACAGGAAAGGCTGTAGCAATAATTGAATGCAAAGCACCTAAAATCAAACTCACAGAAACTGTCTTGCACCAAATTGCTCAATATAACTTCAAACTCCGTGTAAATTGGTTGATTTTGACCAATGGTTTACAAACAGTTGTTGCGTTCGTAGATCAAGCTACAGGAGATATTTCCTATTTTGAAGAAATACCCCCTTATCAAGAAATGGTCAAATAAAAAAGAGCAACATTTCTGCTGCTCTCTCACTACTCTATTTTTTGTGAAATTTACTTTAAATATTATTTGAATAACAATTCAAAGCAGGTTGAGGCTCACGAAGCCTACTTCCCTAAATAATTCATAACTTCACTTAAATCTGGCGATAATATAATTTCAGTTCTTCTGTTTTTTGCTCTTCCGGTTGCTGTAGAGTTACTTGCTTTTGGCTCGTATTCTCCGCGTCCAGATGCAGTTAGTCGTTCCGCACTTATATCATGTGTTTCTTGAAGTAACCTTACCATGGAAGTAGCACGAGCAACACTTAAATCCCAGTTGTCTTTGTAGGTTGCAGTTTTAATAGGCACATTGTCTGTGTGTCCTTCTACTAAAATTTGAAACTCTGGATTTTTCTTTAGTACATCCGCCAATACTTTTAGCGCTTCTTTTCCTTTAGATTGTACATCAGCTTTTCCTGATTGGAACATGAGTTTATCTGACATTGAAACGTAAACTTTACCATTTTTTATTTCAATAGAAAGTTCATTTGAATCAAATCCAAGCAACGCTTCCTTTAGCAATTGATTTAAGCGTTTAGCGATAGAGTCTTGTCTAGCTATTTCAGCTTCAAGCTCGTTGATTCTTTTTTCGCGTTCCAATAAGGCGTTTTCTTTTTCAGTTAAACGACGTTCCTTTTCTTTTATGCGTTCATCATAAAGGTGACCTTGATTTAAGTTGTTGGTGATTGCGCCAGAGAAGCGCTCACTTAACTCCAAATGATCTTTTTGGAGTGTCTGGTGTTTGTCTTGAAGTTTATTGAAATTGCCTTCTAATTCGTTGTATTCGCCTACTAGCTCACGATTTCTTGTTGCTAAACTATCGTTTGTGATTCCTAGTTGCTGATTGTTTTTGATTAAGTATGCATTTTCTTTGTCTTTCACCTCAACGATTTCGCAAAGTTCATCTCGTTCGTTAACCACGTCTAATAAACGGTTACTCCCTTGAATTCCTCCTGCAGGTTTTTCTTCACCACATTTATATACGGGTGCACATGAGTAGAGAGAAAAAAGGGCTCCAATCGCTATGAAAGCTATACTTTTGTTTTTCATTTTAGTCATTTAGTTTTAGTCTCAACTTCAAATATAACTGAAATTGAGTGGGTATGAATAAAATATCAAATATTTTATGAGAAGTCTGGCTTTTTATGCTTCCATCTTCGGTGTGACCAAAGCCAGTATTGAGGATGTTCGCGAATGACCATTTCAAGATACTCTGCGTGTTTATCCAATACAAAACCGTCCCTTTCTTTTTTGATGTCTTCGCTGATAGGAGAGAAGCTTACTTCGTAAAAACCTCTTTTCTTTTTGCGGATGGCCCCAAATAAGATGACTTGATCGTATTTCTTGGCCAACTTTTCAGCGCCTTTCATCCAGCCAGTATCTTGATTTAAGAAAGTGTTCCAGTAAGCCGATTTAGGATCGCCTGGAGATTGGTCGTTGACCATAACACTTAAAATAGGTGTTGTTTTTTCATTTTGAGCAAAAAACCTAGGGATTTCGCGCATGCTCAACATTTTCATGCCATAGCGTTGTCGAGAATTAAGTATCTTTCGATCGAAAAACTTATTCTTCAGTGGACGATAAGCAGCGATGGTCTTGTGTTTCATCTGCTGTGCAATACCCACAGCATAATATTCCCAATTGTTATAATGACCGCAAAGCACAATGACATCTTTTCCTTGGTCATAATATTTATGAACCTCTTCAGGGTTAATTAAGGCGCACCTTTCTTGAATGGCTTTGTTTGAAATGCTTAATGATTTTGTGCTTTCTACCAAAAAGTCAGCAAAGTGCTTGTAGAACTTTTTTTCTATGGCTGCTCGTTCTTCTCTTGTAAGTTCAGGAAATGAATTTTGAAGGTTTTCTCGAACGACTTTTTTACGGTAACCAACAATGTAATAAAGCAAAAAGTAGACAATGTCAGAGATAAAGTATAGTACCCCAAAAGGCAAGTGCGATATTGGAATCACAATAACATAATAAATAAGGGGACTAAAAATCTTCGACATTTTCAGAAATAATTCTCAAAAATAGTTTTTATATACTAAATATGATAAAACTCTATGCTTAGTTTTTTTAAATGATTTTAAAATCAATCCGATTTGCTGATAATCAATTCATTTCCTTCATTAGAACTTTGTAGAGTTTGATCATTTCCTCAATGTCATTTAGAAAGACCCTTTCTTTTGGAGAATGTACATTGTCTTCAGGAGCTCCGATGAAGCACCAATCGAATGGAAGGTCTGTGTTTTGTAACATTGAACCGTCGCTTCCTCCTGCAGATTCAACTTCTAATTGATATTTGACCTTGTGTTTTTCGGCAATAGAAATGATGCGATTCAGGTAACTTCTTCTTGGAATGGCTTTGTCCCTCATTGAGATGGCAACGCCACCATCATGTTGCACTCCATTGGTTACCCAAGTGATGTCAGAAATTAAAGCTTGACGTAAATTGTATTTATCATATAAAAAACGTCCTAAGAAGCCTACTGATCCACCACCATGTTCTTCATAGGTCGAGAATACAATGGCTCCGTTCTCGAGATCCTCTGCAATCGTCAAGGCATTCAAAACTCCGAGACGGTTGTCTAAATATGGACTTTGAACGAATTGATCGGTTAGGATAAAGTTGGGTTTAAATGAAAGGTTTGTTCCCCTGTCTATGTCTCTGTCAAAAACATATTTTAATTGTTTGTTTCCTTCTTCATCCTCGATAATCATCAATTCGGTTTCTATCTCTCCTTGACTGTCTTTCCCAACGAGTTTCATTCCGTCGATGGTTTTAGGTCCTCCTATTTTGATCAGATTACTTTCGTAAGCGCTGGTAAAACCTATTGTGTCGATATGGGCGAAAACAGCAGTTTTAGGCTGTCCAAAGACCAAAACAATGGCATCTTGAAATCCCTCACCTGTATAGATTTCTACCTCGCTTTTCCACTTGGCCTTATTCTTTTCTATATAATCAAGAATGAAGTTTTTTATATTTTCTTCATCTCCAGAAGTACCGCGTACTTCGATAAGTTGTTTTAATAATTCGGGATTAAAATGTGCCAATTTTATTAATTTTTAATGAGTCAAAGGTTTCTAATTTAGCCAGTAAAGCTTCTGTAGATTCTATCTTTATTGCAATTTTTAAGTAACAGTCGTTTTCAAAAATCTGCTTTGTTATACTGGCGTCACTTTCTTTTACGGCATCCATAATCAAAGCCATATCTGCATAATCAAAGAACAATTCAAAACGGTCTTTCACCACTTCTTGAATGATTTTTCCATTTTCAATGGCTTCTTTGGCCGCGGTTCTGTAGGCGTTGATTAATCCACCAACACCGAGTTTTGTTCCACCATAATAACGCACCACACCAATCAGAACATTCGTTAGGTCAAAAGATTGAATTTGTCCAAGAATGGGTGCCCCAGCACTGTTGCTAGGTTCTCCATCATCATTCGCGCGGAAAAGGTCTTTTTTTATTCCGAAACGATAGGCCCAGCATAAATGCCTGGCTTGATGGTGTTCATTTTTCCATTTTGCCAAAAGTTGCTTCGCTTCTTCTTCGTCTTCACAGTTTATTGCAATTCCTATAAATTTGGAACCCTTTTCCTTGTATTGACCTTCGGAAGTGCCTTTTAATGTTTTGTATGTTGTTGGTATTTTCAGTATTTTTGAGTTTTACGCAAATATAATAAAGTAATCGCTGAAAATAATGAATGGAAAATTAACCTTATTGATCTTTGTTGGTTTTTTGATGTTTTCTTGTAAAAAAGAAGAGCAATCTTGTTCGGATGGAATATTTAGTCCAGATAAAGAAGAAGAAATGGATTGTGGTGGTGTTTGCCCTCCTTGTAACTTTGAGCCCACTGTAGTCAATTCATTTTTGTCGACGAAGGTCAATGGAGAACCTGTTTCATTCGCTACTTTTACTTTGGTTAAATCTCCCGATTGGATCCTTAGCTTTGAAAATGATTCAATCAATATTCAGGTAAATCTGGGACAAGGCGATTCTTTAGGGGGTAGGCCAATGAACGTTCTTTATTCTTCAGCTACTTACAATGCTGAAAATCATTCTGTTTTGGCGGATGGTTATTCTGTATTTGCAAAAGTAGACCACGTGAAGAACGAATTGTCAGGATTCTTTAACGCTAAATTTGTTTCAGACAACAACACTTCAGATACGCTCAGGTTGTCAGATGGTGAATTTCAAAATGTTCAATGGTAGTCCGTATGAATCCTAAACTTCAAATTATCATCGCGCTAGGCTTGATTGGTATTACCATTTATGATGTAGTTCTGACCGGGTTCGATTACAAGCACGGCATCTTTTTAGGAATCGCTTCACTTGCTATTTACTCTGGAATTAGCAAAAGTTGATACAGCAGTTCACAAAGGATTAATAAAACAGTAAACTTTTTTCTTCGTGCAATTGTTGTAAGGGGAAGCGTTGAAAGAAATATATGAAATTAGATTTACAAAATAACTTAAAGAAATATAGACGTCCCTTCTTAATTGCGGGTCCATGCAGTGTTGAAAGCGAAGACCAAGTGATGGCGGTAGCGAAATCTATTTCAGAACAGCATCAACCAGCTTTGCTGAGGGGTGGAATTTGGAAACCGCGTACAAGACCTGATTCTTTTGAAGGGGTGGGAGCTATAGGTTTGCCATGGTTGGTCAACGCAGGAAAAGAAGTGGGTATTCCTGTAACCACTGAAGTGGCCAATGCAAAACATGTTGAGGCGGCCTTGTCTGCAGGAGTTGATGTTTTGTGGTTGGGCGCAAGAACAACAGTAAATCCTTTTGCTGTTCAAGAAATTGCTGATGCCATTCAGGGAACTGAGATAACGGTAATGGTTAAAAACCCGATCAATCCAGATTTGATGTTGTGGGTAGGTGCTTTTGAACGTTTTCAAAAGGCGGGAATCAACGATTTGGTGGCTATTCATAGGGGTTTTTCAGTGTATAAACATCCTAAATATAGAAATGTACCCAATTGGGAGATTCCGATTGCATTAATGGAGGAAATGCCGGAAATTCCATTGATTTGCGATCCAAGTCATATTTCAGGTCGAAGAGATGGATTGTTAAATGTAGCCCAAAAAGCAATGGATTTGAATTTCGCAGGGTTAATGATTGAAACGCATAATAATCCTGACAAGGCTTGGTCGGATGCACAACAACAAATAACCCCTGAGCAACTGAAATTATTGATGAATCAATTGATTCTCCGCAAAGCTTCAATTCAGGAAGAAGGCATCGATTTTATTGAATTACAAAGAAAAAAAATAGCCGAAATTGATGATCAATTATTTGAATTGATGAAGCAAAGAATGCAAATTGCACGTGAAGTAGGAGATTATAAACGTGAAAAAAACATTACTATTTTGCAAACAGAACATTGGAAAAAGGTGATTGAACAAAGACTTGCTAAAGCTGAAGAGTTAGAGTTGAGTATTGATTTTTTACGTTCTGTCTTAGATGCTATTCATCAAGAATCAATTCGCCACCAGACCAAGGTGATGAATCCTGGAATGAGGTAGTTAAGTCATTAGTTTAAATACAAAATTTCCGATCATTCCAAATGCTGTGGCCAACGCGCCAATTGTAATTACAGGTGTAATCCATTTGGGTTTGCGGAAATAAACGATGAAAAATGCAATTAGGGTGAGTAAAAACAAAATCACTCCAGGATTAAACATAAATGAGCCAAGGATATCCCCTCTGGTCAAAGCTAAAAATGCCCTTTGCGTTCCGCAACCAAAACACTCAATTCCAAGGGTGGATTTGTAAGAACAACTCATTAAGTGGTCATCAACAGCCATATTATATTTAGATTAAACGTGGAATCCAGGAATCGAAAAGAGAAGGGTGCCAACTACAACGATATATCCGATAATAACCAGAAGGAAAAGGATAGAAAGTGAAAGTCCAATGATTGCACAAATCTTTCCGGCTTTAACCAATTGAATAGAGCTTTCTGTGTATTTCCCTGGATTTTCTCGAATTAATTTATTGGCTCCAGAGGCAAGCGCTAAAGAGATTGTCGCTAATATTATCCCCAACAAACCATAGCATGTGCAACCCGGAATAATAGAAAGTATTCCTAAAACCAGTACACCAACATTGTTGGGCACTCTTTCTGTTCCTAAAACTTCAATATTGTCAATCTCTTGATCGATTTCTTCCATGTAGTGATTTGTTTATAATCGGTAAAAATACAACTAATATTGAAATCTAATTATTTTATTTCTAAAGGTGCTGGTTTAATGATTTCTAATCGTTAGCAGTGGCTTCCTTAATAGTCGAGAAAAGCTGATTTTGAATGAGGTTTGATACAGGGGGTGTGGTTGAGGGACCAAGAAATGTTTTCAATTCTTTTACTTTAAGTTAAGCGGCCTTTTCATGGAAAGGGCTTGCCCTATCTAAACGAATGAAATTACCCGTTAAATTCAGCTATATTTCAACTTAAACTCATTATATTTGCGGGTATTCATCATTTTGAAATTATGGAGAAGATAATACCTTATAAGACAAAGAATAAAGTTAGAATCGTTACTGCAGCTTCGCTTTTTGATGGCCATGATGCAGCGATTAACGTAATGCGTAGAATCATTCAAGCTTCCGGTTGTGAAGTGATTCACCTTGGACACGATAGAAGTGTTGATGAGGTAGTGAATTGTGCCATTCAAGAGGATGTACAAGCCATCGCAATGACTTCCTACCAAGGAGGGCATACAGAATATTTGAAATATATGTACGATTTGCTCCAAGAAAGAGGGGCGCCACAGATAAAAATATTTGCTGGAGGAGGTGGAACTATCCTACCTGAAGAAATCAAAGAGTTGCAAGAGTACGGAATTACACGAATTTATCACCCAGATGATGGTCGTGAATTAGGCTTGCAAGGAATGATTAATGATTTAATTGAGAAATCCGACTTTCCTGTAGGGAAAGATGTCAAAATTGACCCAAAAACCTTGAAGGACAAAAACAATGCAGATATCGCTAAGGTGATTTCAGCTGCAGAAAATTATCCAGAAGAGTCTAAAGCCCTTTTGGATGAAATGCATGTTTTAGCAGAAAAATCAAATGTTCCTGTTTTAGGAATAACAGGGACAGGTGGTGCAGGTAAATCATCCTTAGTTGATGAATTGGTG
Organism: Brumimicrobium sp.; assembly: GCF_048268645.1. Lineage (NCBI taxonomy): Bacteria > Pseudomonadati > Bacteroidota > Flavobacteriia > Flavobacteriales > Crocinitomicaceae > Brumimicrobium > Brumimicrobium sp. Next base: position 83,409 of record NZ_JBLWVE010000010.1, read on the forward strand.
CGTCGTTTCTTGATTGATTTTGAAGACAAACACATTGCGGTAGTTTCTGTAGACCCTTCTAAAAGAAAAACCGGAGGAGCATTGTTGGGAGACCGTATTCGTATGAATTCTATCTCAAACGATAGGGTTTATATGCGTTCTTTGGCCACAAGACAATCTAATTTAGCGCTTTCTAAGTATGTTTCAGAAGCACTTTTAGTGCTCAAAGCGGCAGAATATGATTTGATTATTTTGGAAACCTCTGGGATTGGGCAGTCTGACACTGAAATTATGGACCATTCTGATGTGAGTTTATATGTAATGACACCAGAATATGGTGCTGCAACTCAGTTAGAGAAGATTGATATGCTCGATTTTGCTGATGTAATAGCACTCAACAAATTCGATAAAAGAGGAGCCTTAGATGCCTTAAGAGATGTGCGTAAGCAATACCAAAGAAATCATGTTCTTTTTGACGAACCCGTAGACTCAATGCCTGTTTTCGGAACGATTGCTTCACAATTTAACGATCCAGGAATGAATCAATTGTACAAAGTGCTTTTGGAAACATTGAAGGAAAAAACGGATACGGAATTAGAATCGACCTTTGAAATAACAGACGAAATGTCTGAGAAGATTTTTGTTATTCCACCAGAAAGAACACGCTATTTGTCTGAGATTTCGGAAAGTAACCGTAATTATGACCGCTGGGTGGATGCACAAGTTAAAGTTGCGGATCAACTTTATGGAATTCAAAAAACCATTGAAACGATTTCAGAAAGTGAGCTAGACGACAAAGATCGATTGGTGAAAAAACTGACCGAATCTTTCGAAAAGATAAAAATGGACTTGAATCCTCACAATTGGATTGCGATTGAATCTTGGAAGGAGAAAAAACAAAAGTATAAAGACCCTGTTTTTACTTTTAAAGTAAGAGATAAAGAATTAAAGATACAGACCCATTCGGAGTCGCTTTCACATTTGCAAATTCCAAAAATAGCCTTGCCTAAATATTCTTCATGGGGAGATATTTTAAGGTGGTTGCTGCAAGAAAATGTGCCTGGAGAATTTCCATACACAGCAGGACTATTCCCGTTCAAACGTGAAGGAGAAGATCCAACAAGAATGTTTGCTGGAGAAGGAGGTCCAGAGCGTACAAACAAACGTTTTCACTATGTAAGTTTGGGAATGCCAGCAAAACGTCTTTCGACTGCTTTTGACTCGGTAACTTTGTATGGAAACGACCCTGCTCCACGTCCAGATATTTATGGTAAAATTGGTAACTCAGGGGTTTCGATCTGTTGTTTAGATGATGCCAAAAAACTGTATTCTGGATTTGACTTAAGTGATCCAAAAACATCGGTTTCTATGACCATTAATGGTCCTGCGCCAATGTTGTTGGGGTATTTTATGAATGCTGCAATTGATCAAGCATGTGAAAAATACATCAAAGCCAACGGATTAGAGGATGAAGTACGTCAAATGATCAAATCCATCTTTGAAGCTAAAGGAACCAAGCAACCTGAATATCAAGGTGAACTTCCAGAAGGTAATGATGGATTAGGATTGATGCTACTCGGGTTAACAGGAGATCAAGTTTTACCTGCAGAGGTGTATGCTAAAATCAAAAAAGAAACATTAGCAGTAGTGCGTGGTACTGTTCAGGCAGATATTCTAAAGGAAGACCAAGCACAAAACACATGTATTTTCTCGACAGAGTTTGCATTGCGTTTAATGGGAGATGTTCAAGAGTATTTCATTGAAAACAAAGTGCGTAACTTCTATTCTGTATCAATTTCAGGGTACCATATTTCTGAAGCGGGAGCCAATCCAATTACACAATTGGCCTTAACGCTTTCAAATGGATTTACATACGTTGAGTATTATTTAAGTCGAGGAATGGACATTAATGAGTTTGGTCCTAACCTCTCTTTCTTTTTCTCGAACGGAATTGATCCAGAATATGCAGTTATAGGAAGAGTTGCCAGAAGAATTTGGGCCAAAGCAATGCGCGAAAAATATGGAGCGAATAAACGTGCTCAAATGTTGAAATACCACATTCAAACGTCTGGACGTTCGTTGCATGCTCAAGAAATTGATTTTAATGATATACGTACAACGCTTCAGGCTTTATATGCGATCTATGACAATTGTAATTCATTGCATACGAATGCCTATGACGAAGCGATTACTACACCAACAGAAGATTCTGTGCGTAGAGCAATGGCTATTCAGTTGATTATTAATAAAGAACTTGGATTGGCGAAAAACGAAAATCCAATTCAAGGGTCTTTCATTATTGAAGAATTAACAGACTTAGTGGAAGAAGCTGTTTTAACAGAATTCGATAGAATTACAGAAAGAGGTGGGGTGCTAGGAGCAATGGAAACAATGTATCAGCGTTCTAAGATTCAAGAAGAATCACTGCACTATGAAACATTGAAACATACTGGTGAATTCCCTATCATTGGAGTGAATACTTTCAAGAGTTCGAAAGGATCGCCAACGATTGTTCCTAAGGAAGTAATTCGTGCAACTGAGGAGGAAAAACAATATCAAATTGATATGTTAGCGAAACTCCAAAACTTACACGCAAAAGAATCTGAAAAATGGTTGGCTATTCTTCAAGAAGCAGCAATTAACAACGAAAATATGTTTGAAAAATTGATGGAAGCGAGCAAGTATTGTTCTCTTGGTCAGATTACAAATGCATTGTTTAATGTTGGTGGACAATATCGCCGAAACATGTAGATTTTTTTAAAAAAAATAATAGATCAGGCAGTAGGATGATTTCTACTGCCTTTTTTATTTGCGTTAAATTTTATTTGATTAAAAAGGAAAGTCGATGTGCTGCAAATCGCTTCTAGTAAGATTAATCGTTTGACAATAATTCTGCTAAAACTCCAAGCTGTTAAATACCAAAACATTAAGCTCTTGTCGTGAATTGTCATCATATCTCTACTATTTGTATTGAAATTAGTAGTACAAAAGATTTTTAAAAACGAATTGAAGCAAATAATTGTTTTATAACTTCTCTCGTGTTATATTTGTAAATAGTCATAAGAAAATGAAAGAGATTCAAAAAGTCATAGCAGAAATTGAAATGAAAGTCGCGAAAATGCGTACTGCATTGATGCATGTTAGGACTGAAAATGATTCTTTGAAGACAGAAGTTCGACAGTTGCATGAGAAATTAAGTCAACGCGAACAAGAAGTACAAGATTTTCAGAAAAAATATGACATTTTGAAGCATCAACAAGAGCAAAGTCAATTGGTTGTGAACAGCCAAAAGGACAACGGAGCTCAAATAGATGCACTAGTAAGGGAAATAGATGACTGTATAGGTCGCTTGAAAGCATAAGTATAAACATGGGTAAATTGTCAATTAAAATAGTGATTGCAGGTCGTAATTATCCGCTCACCATCAATGAGGGTGAAGAGGAAGTTGTGCGCAAAGCTGTTGCTGAAATCAATACCAATGTTCAGAAACTTCAAGAGAGCTATGCCGTAAAAGATATGCAAGATTTATTAGCGATGACTTCATTACAGTTGGCAACGCGTTCAAACACAACTTCTTCAGAAAATAAAGAAGAAGCACTAAAGAGTGAAGTACTTTCAGCACTACAGTTGCTGTCACACAGTATTGAAGAATAGTTTAATAAACTTGTTTTACATAAACGTTTCCCACATTTTGAGCGGCACTTTCGTCACTCAAGGTAGTGGGATTTTTAATTTTTAAGAACTATGGAAATAATAATAGGAGTAGGTATAGGGTTGGTCGTTGGCGCTCTGCTTACTGTTTTTGTACTGAATGTACTACTGAAAAAAAGAAAAGAGCAAATGCTCAAAGAAGCCGAAAATGAAGGTGAAGCGATAAAAAAAGACAAAATCATTCAGGCGAAGGAAAAGTTCCTAAACCTGAAAGAAAACCACGAGAAAACGATTAAGGATCGTGAACGTAAGCTCCAATCTGCAGAAGATAGAACGAAAGCAAAAGAAAAGAGCTTATCTAAGAAAATTGAAGATTTAAACCGCAAGGAAAAGGCAATCGATGCCAAACAAAAAACCTTAGAAGAAAAAATTCAATTGAATCTAACCAAACAAGAAGAGTTAGAAAAAATGCAAGATAAGCGTGTTTTAGAGTTGTCTCGTATATCTGGAATGGATGTCGATGAAGCTAAGAAACAATTGATGGAGGCTTTAAAGGATGAAGCACGTACGGATGCTATGGCACACATTAAAGACATTGTTGATGAAGCCAAGTTAAATGCCAACAGAGAAGCTAAGAAAATCATTATTCAGTCTATTCAACGTGTCGCTCACGAGCAAACAGTTGAGAATGCAGTCTCTGTGTTCAATATCGACTCAGATGAAGTGAAGGGTAGAATCATTGGACGTGAAGGACGTAATATTCGCGCTTTAGAATCTGCAACAGGTGTTGAAATCGTAGTTGATGATACGCCAGAGGCAATTTTGTTATCTTGTTTCGACCCAGTAAGAAGAGAAATCGCAAGATTGGCCATGCATCAATTGGTTTCTGATGGACGAATTCACCCTGCACGTATTGAAGAGGTTGTTGCTAAAACCAGAAAATCCTTAGAAGATGAAATCGCGGAAACAGGTCGCCGTACTTGTATCGATTTAGGAATTCATGGATTACACCCTGAACTTTTGAAGATGGTAGGGCGAATGAAATATCGTTCTTCATATGGACAAAACCTACTACAACACAGTAGAGAGGTAGCGAACATTTGTGCAATCATGGCTTCAGAGCTAGGATTGAATGTGAAGTTAGCGAAACGTGCGGGACTGTTGCATGATATTGGGAAAGTACCAGAAGATGAGCCAGAATTACCACACGCAATTTTAGGAATGAAAATGGCCGAAAAGTTTGGTGAAAAACCAGATGTTTGTAATGCTATTGGTGCTCACCACGACGAGATCGAAATGAATACTATGATAGCGCCACTTGTTCAAATAGCAGATGCTATTTCTGGCGCTCGTCCAGGTGCACGTCGTGAGGTTGTAGAATCTTATATCAATAGAATAAAAGAGTTGGAAAATCATGCGCTTTCTTACGATGGCGTGATTAAAGCTTATGCTATTCAAGCAGGTAGAGAGCTACGTGTGATGGTTGAAAGTGAAAAAGTATCAGATTTAAAAGCGGATGAACTTTCCTTCGCAATCTCTCAAAAAATCCAAACAGAAATGACTTATCCTGGTCAAGTAAAAGTTACTTTGATCCGTGAAAGAAGGTCTGTGAACTACGCGAAGTAATTATCAGTGATTAATGATGAATGCAATCAGTACTGAATCATAATTAGTTAATAAATGTTTTTAAGGCCATTCTCATTGAGGATGGCTTTTTTGATAGCTTAAACTTTTTAGTGCTTTAAGAGAAATCAGTTTTTTACAGTTAATGCAATTGTTGACGACTTTCTTGGTGATTCTCATAGAGGGGAACGTATGCAGCAAAGCAGATTGAGATGCTAGGTGTTGATAATTAGTTTGTCGCCGGTATTTACTTGTTTTAGCATTCCAATGCATCCAGTAATCTCATACTTAATTTACCTTATTTTTCACTAAATTTGTAAAATGAAGAACTTATATTCAATCATTACAGTAGTGTTTATATCGGGTTCACTTTTCCTTTTTGGACAAGAAAGTGAGTCCTTAAAAGCTCAAAAAACACAAGGGAAATACCTTGGTTTATCAACTCCAGTGCGTGATTTACCTCAAATTCACGATGAATCATCTATGATTTATTACAATGACGAGGCGAAAGTACGAAAGAATAGAGTGCGTCCAAGTTATGTGGATTCAACAGCATTACCCATTCAATACGATCCTTTAATGAAAGGAAAAGGAATGGCTGTCAAGATGTATGGAGAAGTAAATTTATTGCAAAACTTTGACGGAATGAATGGAGGTTTTCCGCCAGACCCTTCAGGTGCAGTAAGTAACGATTATTATGTTCAGGCGGTTAATACTGCTTATCGAATATACAATTTAGACGGGACCCCAGCAACAGGTATTATTCAGTTGAGTAATTTATGGCCTGGTTCTTCTAATTCGGGAGATCCGATTGTACTTTGGGATAGACATGCAGAACGATTTGTAGTGACGCAATTCCAAACAGGTTCAAATGAAATTCTTTTAGCTGTTTCAGAAACAAGCGATCCAACAGGAGCATATCATTTGTATGCATTTTCTTTCCCTAGTTTTCCGGATTACCCAAAGTACTCCGTTTGGTCAGACGGATATTACATGACTTCAAACACGAGTAGCAAAGCCGCAGTTGCATTCGAACGTGACAAAATGCTTGTTGGTGATCCAACAGCTTCGATGATTTCTCTGGATTTACCTTTCCTGTTTTCTGGTTATGGGTTTAAAAGCGTCTTACCTGCTGATGCAGATGGTGATTTACCGCCTTATGGTACGCCAATCAGTATGTTCTTATTTCAAGATGATGCCTGGAGCAATGGAATACAAAACGACCATATTAAGATATTAAAAATGGAAGTCGATTGGGATACGCCAAGCAATTCATCGATTACGGTGGACCAAGAAATCAATACTGCACCATTCAATTCAGTGTTTACCAATTCATGGGATGATATTGAACAGAAAGGAACGAGTCAGAAACTGGATGCGATAGCTTCTGTTTTTAATTATCGTGCACAGTACTTAAAATGGCCAGGTTACAACACAGTATTGCTGTGTAAAGTCGTTAATCTAGATGGACAAATGACCGCTGGAATTCGCTGGTATGAATTGAGACAAGATACAGACAATATGGATTGGGAAATTCACCAAGAAGGAACCTATTCAGTCAATGATGGCAATAGTCGATTCTTGGGAAGTATAGCTATGGATTATAATGGTCATATAGGAATGGGCTACTCTGTTTCAGGTCCAACAGAATATGCTGGACTTGCAGCAACGGGAAGATTCGCAGATGATCCTTTAGGAGAATTTACCTTCAGTGAAACATGGGCGCAAAAAGGCTTGAGTTATCAAACAACCGCCAATCGTTTTGGAGATTATTCACACATGTCTTTATCGCCAAATGGTCAAGAATTTTGGTATACCGGAGAATATATTGGATATGCTTCATCAAGAAAGACGAAAATTTTCTCATTTAACCTTCAGAATCAATTAGCACTTGATGCTAAAGATAAAGTAAAGGAGCCAACGTTGACTTTGATGCAAGATGATGAATCTATCATTGTTAATGGATTGAACCTTCCATCGTCTAAAGAGTTTTATGTCGATTTATTTGACATCAACGGGAAGCAAATTTCAGCGCACAAAAAAGCGGTGGTGAATGGCGAGTTGAAAACAAAATTTGATAAATCTGGACTTTCAAATGGCGTATACATGGTCCGTATTGGAAAGGAAAATTTTATGCGCGTTGAAAAAATTGTGTTGTACAAGTAAAATCTTCTTTATAAAGTCTTTATCGTGTTGACTTTGTTATATTTCCTTAAGAATAGTTTTTCTTGAGCTAAGACTTCTTATCTTTGCAAAAAACTAATGAGATGAAAATTTACAACAACATATTAGAAACAATTGGGAATACGCCTTTAGTTAGATTGAACAAAATCACAAAAGACGTTGAAGCAACTGTATTGGCGAAAGTTGAAACTACGAATCCAGGAAACTCAGTAAAAGACAGAATGGCTTTAAAAATGGTTGAGGACGCAGAAAAAGCGGGTCTTTTAAAGCCAGGAGGAACAATCATTGAGGGTACATCTGGAAACACAGGAATGGGACTTGCTTTAGTAGCCATCATTAAAGGATACAAATTAATTTGTGTGTTGAGTGACAAGCAAAGTAAAGAGAAGATGGATATTCTTCGTGCAGTAGGTGCCGAAGTTGTCGTTTGTCCTACCAACGTAGAGCCTGAAGACCCACGTTCATATTATTCAGTATCTAAAAGATTAGCAGAGGAAACGCCAAATTCATGGTATGTTAACCAATACGATAACTTATCAAACCGTCAAGCACATTATGAACAAACTGGTCCTGAAATTTGGGAACAAACAGACGGGAAGATTACTCACTTTGTTGTTGGAGTTGGTACTGGAGGAACGGTATCAGGAATTGGAAAATACCTGAAGGAGAAAAATCCAGACATCAAGATTTTAGGAATTGATACTTATGGCTCAGTTTTTAAAAAATACCATGAGACTGGAATCTTTGATGAAAACGAAATTTATCCCTACATCACGGAAGGAATTGGAGAAGATATTCTACCGAAAAACGTAGATTTTGATGTTATTGATCACTTTGAAAAAGTAACAGATAAAGATGCAGCTATTTATACCCGTAAAATCGCTTTAGAAGAAGGGATCTTTGTGGGGAACTCTGCAGGTTCTGCTGTTAAGGGCTTGTTGCAAATGAAAGACATGTTTAAAAAAGACGATGTTGTTGTGGTATTGTTCCATGACCACGGAAGTCGATATGTTGGGAAAATGTTCAATGACGATTGGATGAGAGATCGTGGATTTCTAGAAGAAGGTCATCAGTCAGCTGAAGATCTATTAGAACATCATAAAGACCAACCTCTCGTTACTATAGGTGTTGAAGAACTGGTTTCTCATGCCGTAGCGAAAATGAGAACTTTTAAAATATCTCAAATTCCTGTAACTAAAGATGGAGAATTTGTAGGAATGATTGATGAAACAGCTTTGATTAATCAAATCGTTGATAACGAACAAATCAAAGACGAAGCTATAGGGAATATTATGGGACCAAAACTTCCTGTGGTGAAGCCTAATGCAAGCATCAAAGAGCTCTCTAAATTGATCAACAAAGATGTGCCAGCTGTATTGGTAGAGTTAGAAAATGGTAAGTTCCATATTGTAACAAGACATGACGTAATTAGCGCAATGTCTTAAGACTTCAATGTTTAAAGACCAATTAGGAAATACAATTAGATTAGAAAAGGAACCGATGAGAATTGTCTCATTGGTTCCTTCTCAAACAGAATTGCTTTATGATCTTGGGTTAGGCGATCGAGTAGTGGGAATCACAAAGTTTTGCATCCACCCTGAAGAATGGTTTTATTCTAAAAATCGTATTGGAGGAACCAAAGATGTAAACCTAGAAAAAGTAACTCAACTACAACCTGATTTAATCATTGGAAATAAAGAAGAGAACACTAAAAAGGACATTGAAGCTCTTCGCAAAATTGCCCCTGTTTGGGTGAGTGATATTTATGACCTAGCGGACAGTCTGGAGATGATTCAACAGATTAGTGAAGCATGTAGGGTTGTTCAACGAGGAGAAGAAATTGTCCAGCAAATTCAAAGTAATTTTAACACATTAGTGCCTTTTGAGGAGGCTCCAAAGGTCGCCTATTTTATTTGGAAAGATCCTTATATGGGAGTTGGACAAAATACTTTTATTCATCATGTATTGAATAACCATTTAGGGATGAATAATATTTTGGGAGACCAAGAACGTTACCCCATTGTAGAGTTAGAAAACTTAAAAGACCTCGATTATGTGTTTTTAAGTACGGAACCGTATCCGTTTAAAGAAAAACATTTTGCAGAATTTCAAGCTTACTTTCCTAAAGCTAAAATTATGCTTGTTGATGGAGAATACTTTACTTGGTATGGTTCACGATTGATTAATGCTCCAACGTACTTTAGAAGCTTGATGAAGGAAATGTAATTACATAAACATCAAGGCAAACTTAACCAGCTCAACAGTCATCATTTTACCATCTTTTAGTTTCACTTTACCTTCAATAATTAAGTCATCATCCTTACCATCGATGGTGTGAATGTCAAAATACGAGATGTTTTCCATGAATAACTTTGTGTACTTTACCTGTGGCATAACATTAAAAATTTGAGCAATTATTCCTTCCCCTTCTACCTCTAATACAACAGAAGGATTTCCTTTCATAAAAGGCAGAATTTGTGTTTGGCGCAGTTCAATTTCTGGAGATTCGGTTACTCCAATAAAAATTTCGTGATCAGAAATCTGTTTGTAATAATATGGGATGCCTCCAATTTCGATGACTTTCTTGTTGATTACCTGCATATTGTAGGTAGAAGAGTCGATTGAGCTTAATTGGTCATCGATGTTGACGATGGTATCAAAACGTAAAATCCAATCCAATTTAGGCAAGTAGGCAATCGACCCATCAATATTTTGGATTGAAGAACCGTAAATCATCATTTGTTGAGAAGTTACTTCAGGAACGTCGATGTTGACTTCGTCGAAAATGAGTTTGAAAAATTTATAAATACTGTCTGGAAGTTTACCTGATTGAAATTCTAGAAATGGTCTGTTTGGTGTTTTTAACATGTGGTATTTTTCCACAGAAAAATTGAGACCTTGGTTTTTCTTTCCCACACCATTTAAACTGACTTTTTCATTGTTGAATTGAATGTCGAGCTCTAAATCTTGGATATAAGTGTGCTTATTTCCCTTATAGTTCAGGCGCATCATTTCAGATTGAACCAAGTCTCCATGCCCTTTTTTATTCGAAAAACGATCAGCAAAAGATTGTGCATATTGAATAAGTTCTTCATCAGCATCTTTTTTCAGGGTGAGTATCATGCCCTGCTTACCATTGCTGGCTTTAATGATGTTCTTTCCTTCAGGAGAAAAATCTTGAAAAGCTTTGTGGTTTGAAAGGTTGAACAACAATCCTTGTATTGGAATATTTCTCCAGATATCGTAGAAAAAAACCACCTCGCCGTTATACATAATGCCATTCGATTCACTGCGCTTTGATTGCGTAGCTTTTTCCAGTTGCTTTATGTCTTTTGAATTAAATTCTGTTTTGTATAGCGCATCAAAAAGAAATGTTTTGATCAGCTGTTCGGTGTTCAAACTTACAATTACTTCAACTTCATCAGGAAGAAACTGCTTCAATGATTCATTCTTTACTGGAAAAGAAACAGTAAGAAACACAGCCGTGATCCAAAAGAATCCGACAAAGATGATAACAGCAGTAATGCGTAGAAGACGATTATATTTGTGCACTATCGTAGAAGTATTGTGATTAAAAAATTAACTTTGTGTTTAGTGTTTTACTGTATAAGGTAAAAGTAGTGAATTCGATTTACATTTCGAATGTGTGCGCGCTTTTTTATCTTTTTTCAATTGAAAATATACAATTATGGGAAAATTTGCATTATGGATATTAAGGAGAATGGGGTGGACGATCAATGATAATCCTGAAGGTGTTGATAAAGCGGTGATTGTGATGGGACCTCATACCAGCAATTGGGATTTTATTATCGGTAAACTGGCTTTTATGCATTATGGTGTGAAAGGCCGCTATTTAATTAAAAGTGAATTGTTTTTTCCTCCTATGGGTTGGATTCTAAAAGCGCTTGGTGGTATTCCTGTCAACCGTAAAAAGAACAATAATTTTACAGATCAAGCGGTGAAGTATTTTGAAGAGAATGATTCCATGTACATGGTTTTCACCCCTGAAGGAACCAGAAGTTATAATCCAAACTGGAAAAAAGGATTTTATTACATCGCTTTAAAAGCAAAAGTCCCGATTTATATAGGGTATATGGACTACCCTTCGAAAACTGGTGGGTTTTTAGAGTTGTTCAAACCGACAGGAGATATCGATAAGGACATTGCATTCATTAAAAAAGAATTGAGTCAGTTTAAAGGTAAATTTCCAGAACAAGGTATTCGTGCGGTTGAAGATGAATAGAAAATCCTTTGTAGGAGAAACAGTAGAGAACTAAAAAAGGGATTAACATTTGTTAATCCCTTTTTTAATATCATATTAAGTGACTATTTTTCAGCCTTTTTCTCTTTGCTACAACATGCTTTTTTGGCTTCTTTCGAACCACATGATTTTTTCGCTTCAGCTTTACCTTCTTTAGAAGTTGCTTCTGCTTTTTTCTTGCAACAGTCTTCTTTTTTACAATTCTTTTTGTCTTCGCAATCAGCAATCTCAGTCGATTGGATTCCGTTAGCCATTGCAGTAGAAGTGAGTCCGATCGTTCCTAAAAACAATCCCATTGTTAAAATCATTAGTGTCTTTTTCATCTTATATAGTTTTATAATCGTATCAAAAATAGAATAATTATTTTAATTCACCAATTTTAGTTATTCTTCCTTTAACAACATCCCCAATCTTAACATCAATCTGGGTATCTAGTGGCAATAATAAGTCGATTCTCGAACCAAATTTAATAAATCCAAATTCTTCTCCTGCTTTGGCTTGATCTCCTGGTTCAACATAATAACAAATCCTTCTGGCTAATGCTCCTGCAATCTGTCTAAACAAAACTTCTTTGCCGTTTTTATGCTCTATTACGAAGGTAGTTCGCTCATTATCTGTTGAACTTTTCGGGTGCCAAGCAACTAAAAATAACCCCGCATGATATTTTGCATATTTCACTAATCCTGAAATAGGATTAAAGTTAGCATGTACGTTGAGCGGTGACATAAATATTGAAATTTGTATTCTTTTGTCTTTGAAATATTCGGTTTCTTCAACTTCTTCGATGACAACAATTTTTCCGTCTGCAGGACAAATAATTTCATTTTCCTTTTCAATATACTTGATGTTGGGTACTCTAAAGAATTGAATAATCAAATACGCCATAACCAAAACCCCTATGGTAAGTATCGCGTATAACCACCAATATCCCAAAATGGTCCATAAATAATAGTTTAATCCTTGTATTGCAATCAAGATAATTAAGCCTATCGTAATGATGAGATATCCTTCTCTGTGTAATTTCATTGAATCAAATTTATATAAATCTGTTCGTAAAATTAACCTAATTCGGAGAATAGGAACTTTTTTCTAATGAGAAATGTATAAAGTGTTGATTTTTTAGTAGAGTGACTAAAAGAATATGATCAATAATAAATAGAAAAATGGCGTAGCATAGATAACAGCGTCAAATCGGTCGAGTATTCCTCCATGACCTGGAAGTATTGTCCCAGAGTCTTTGACATCGACTAAACGTTTGAATCTCGATTCAATGAGGTCACCCAAAATTCCTGCTGGAGAAACAATCGCGGCTGAAATCATCCAGAATAAGTAGTTCTCGGTAGTGAAATAAGCATAGATTCCTCCTGCGATAATGGTAAACAAAAATCCTCCAACTGCTCCTTCCCACGATTTTTTTGGAGAAATTCGTTCAATTAATCGGGTTTTCCCAAAAGAACGGCCAGTTAAATAAGCAAAAGTATCATTGGTCCACACCATGATGAATAATCCCAATACGAATACCCATTGTGCTTGGTCAATAACTTCAAAATTGAAGATTTTAAACATTAAATAGAATGGAATCATCACGTATATCCAAGGGAAAAATGTGATGGTTAAATCGAGTAGGGGGTTCTTTGCTTTGCTGAAAACTACAGCGAGAAAAGGCAAGAAAATTAATGGGATATAAACCAGTTGAAGGTCAAATTCAATAAGGTTCATTTCTTTTAATACTAGACTGACGTAAAGGATTATTCCTCCAAGTACACCTGCTCCAGATTTAGGAGTTACAAGGGTAGATTTTGCAAAGAATCGATAGAATTCAAAAAGTCCAACAGCCATAAAAAAGCCTAAGACGATTGCAGTAGCATTACTGCCTACAAGAAAGGAACTAATGATGATAGATACAAAAAGAGCGCCCCAAATAGCACGTGTTACTATGTTATTCATTCGGTTTATCTATAATATACTTAGCACGAATAACGTCATTTTGGTTCACATAGAGTTCAATTTGGCCAAAATTATTATAAGAAGTGTCCATCTTATTAATTAAAATAACATGGACACCTTCTTCTTCTAACTTGAGTTTTATGATCTGCGCCAAATACAATTCGGAAGTACGAAAGACTAATTTATTTTGATCAAATTCAGTATTATTGGGAAGGATCTTCTGAATCCAGCTTTTTATCTTCTTCCACATAATTGTTTTCTTTCTTTTGACCTTCTCCCTTGTTGACTTGGTCTATAGATGTAGCTCCTGTGTCTTGAACCTCTACAATTGTCGCGTCTTCAGCAGAATCTCTAGCCTCTTGGTCAGCCACCTTGATTTTCTCAGCAGGGGTAAGTTTGTCCCATGGACGCTCACCAAAAATGGCTATTAAGTCTTCCTTAAAGATCACTTCTTTTTCTAATAGCTTTTCTGCTAAGAGGTTTAACTTGTCTTGATTAGTTGTTAAAATCTCTTTGGCTCTGGCGTATTGCTCTTCAATCAATTTACTTACCTCTTGGTCAATGATTCTGTTGGTTTCCTCAGAGTATGGTTTTGTAAACTGACTTTGACCTTGTGAGTCGTAGAAAGAAATATTACCCACAACTTTATTTAAACCGTATATTGAAACCATTGCATAAGCCTGCTTAGTTACCTTTTCGAGGTCGCTTAACGCTCCAGTTGATATTTTACCAAAAGTAATTTCTTCAGCAGCTCGTCCACCCAGCGCGGCACACATTTCATCCAATAATTGTTCGGTTGTTGTAATGCTTCGTTCTTCAGGTAAGTACCATGCAGCACCTAGTGATTGACCTCGTGGTACAATGGTCACTTTTACTAATGGATGTGCATGTTCCGCCAACCAAGATACAGCTGCGTGACCTGCTTCGTGGAAGGCAATAGCACGTTTTTCATCTTTAGTGATGATTTTGTTTTTCTTTTCTAAACCACCAACAATTCTGTCCACAGCATCTAAGAAATCTTGTTTTTCTACTGCAGGCTTGTCTTTACGAGCAGCAATTAATGCAGCTTCGTTACAAAGATTAGCGATATCTGCTCCTGAGAATCCTGGGGTTTGTTTGGCTAAGAAATCAACATCCATCTCCTTGGCCAATTTAATGGGTTTTAAATGAACGTTAAAGATTTCCTTTCTTTCATTGATGTCTGGCATGTCAACATAAATCTGACGGTCAAAACGACCTGCACGCATCAATGCTTTATCCAAAACGTCTGCACGGTTAGTTGCAGCAAGAATAATTACTCCTGAATTGGTTCCAAAACCATCCATCTCTGTGAGTAATTGATTCAATGTGTTTTCACGCTCATCGTTAGATCCCATATTGTTGTTCTTTCCACGCGCTCGTCCAATGGCATCAATCTCATCAATAAAAATAATTGAAGGAGATTTCTCTTTGGCTTGTTTGAATAAATCTCTAACACGTGATGCACCAACTCCAACAAACATCTCAACAAAGTCAGAACCTGACAATGAGAAGAAAGGAACGTCAGCTTCACCAGCAACAGCTTTCGCCAACAATGTTTTACCTGTTCCTGGAGGACCAACCAAAATAGCTCCTTTCGGAATTTTAGCCCCCAATTCAGTGTATTTCTTCGGGTTTTTCAGGAAATTAACAATTTCTTCAACTTCTTCTTTTGCACCTACTAATCCTGCTACATCTTTAAATGAAACGTCTGTTCCTTTTCCTTTTTCAAAAACTTTGGCTTTAGACTTTCCAATGTTGAAAATTTGACCACCGGCACCACCACCAGCACCTCCAGACATTCTTCGCATGATGAACATCCATATCGCAATGATGATGATAATGGGCAATAAGAAGCTGAAAATCTGTCCAACATAGTTGTGTTCTTCATCTACTTTATAAGAAATAACGTCAAAACCTTCTGCTTTACGCAGGTCATTGATGGCCTCAAATTCCTTAATGAATGCCTCGGTTGAAGCAATATCAAATGAAAACTGAGGGGATGCAGATCCCATGGTTTTTCCTGAGTTGTTGAGGGCACGTTTCATGACTTCAAAATCCGCTCCTGTAAAATCTCCTTGAGTAACTGCTGTTCGTCCAGATTCAGTGATTCTGAAATCAACACGACCTACATTTCTCCATAGAATTGTGTTTTCAACATATCCTTCTTCCATTAAGGTTAAGAAGGTCTGTTTGGATTGTAATGTTTTGCTTGTTGAAGAACCCATAAAAAGTTGGATTCCAATGATTGCAATACCAATTGCTGCATAAATCCAGTAAATAGAATAAGGATTCTTTTTGCCGGGTTTGTTTTGTTTATTTTTATTTTCTTTTGCCATTTCTTAGGTTTATTGATTCGCTATCTGACGTTTTTTTCCATCAGCCCATAAATCTTCTAATTCATAATAATCACGTACATCTTCATGGAAAATGTGAGCCACAACATTTACATAATCTAACAATACCCATTGCGCATTGTTCTTACCTTCTTGGTGCCACGGCTTTTCTTTAAGTGTTTTACGTGTAGAACGCACTATAGCGTCCGCAATTCCATCGATTTGAGTCGAAGAAGTTCCACTACCAATAACAAAAAAATCTGTTACCGCATTTTCTACCTCTCTTAAATCAATTACAACTATATCCTCTGCCTTGTTATCTTGCATTCCTTCAACGATAACTTCACAAAGTTTTTCCGAGTTTATTTCTTTTACTATTTTTATCATTCCTTTTTACTTGCGCACAAAGCTAATTAAATTTTAATTTTGAGCCCTCACTTTTAAGTAGTTTAATGATTATGCATAAAGCTTATGTTGGACAAAAAATCATACATCTTGAGTGCGTCGACAGTACTAACAACTATACTGCCAATGTGTTCAAATCAGGTGCGATTGACTCGGGTACTGTAATTCTGACAGATATACAAACAAATGGCAGGGGGCAACGTGAAAAAGCGTGGCAATCTGACGCATTTTCTAACTTGTTGGTGAGTGTTGCGGCAGACCTGAATTTATGGAAAATTAACAATATTATTTCTTTGAATCACATCGTTGCTTTGGCGCTACGCGAATTTTTAAGCAAACATGCTTCTGATGTAAAAATTAAATGGCCCAACGATATCATGATCAAGGGGAGAAAAGTCGCTGGAATTCTTATTGAAACCCAAATGACTTCAGTTCAACGGAAATCTGTAATTGGTTTTGGCGTGAATATTAACCAGACCTCTTTCGAAGCGCCAAGAGCTACGTCTTTGTTTTTGGAATCTTCAAAGTTACACCAACCAAAAGCCTTGCTTTTTGAAGCCATTGATGCCTTAAATTACTTTATCGACTTGTATCATGAACATGGAGAGTTTTACCTTTTTGAGCAGTATAATGAGCACTTGTGGAAACGAGAAGAGCAGCACTTATTTCATTTCAATGAACAAGAAAAAGCTGGGAAAATTGTTTCTTCAACCATGGAAGGACAATTGGTTATTGATTTTGAAGAAGAGGTGAAAAACTTTTCTAACGGTGAAGTGATTTATTGATCGATACGCTTTTCTTGTGCTTCAAAAGCATTTATTTTTTCTTCTAAAATTCGCACACTGTCTTGTGCTGTTGTTAAATCATATTGAAGGACTTCTGTAAAACTTTCTAAATATTGAAATTTCTCCTCTACCTGGTCGATTTGTTCATTTAACTTCACGTTTGTATTGTGTAAATAAATGTTCCATGAAAACAATGATAGCATTAAAACAGCCATTGAAATAAGGATCATTTTTTGTGTTGATTTCATTTTAATCTTTTTTATTGTCAATAATGTCCTGAACTGCTTCTGGATTCAATAAAGTTGAAGTATCGCCCAGATTCTCCATTTCATTAGCAGCTATTTTTCTCAAAATTCGACGCATAATTTTTCCTGATCTCGTTTTCGGAAGACTTACAGTAAATTGAATTTTAGAAAGTTTTGCAATGGGACCTATTTGGTCGGCAATGGAGTTGTTGATGGCTATTTTCAATTGTTCTTTTTCTTGCTCACTGATTTCACGTTTTAATGTGATAAATCCGTAAAGGGCATTTCCTTTGACGTCATGAGGATAACCAACAATGGCCGATTCTGCAACAATTTCTTGCTCGTTTATGGTGTTTTCAATAGGGGCTGTTCCTAAATTATGACCTGAAACGATAACCACATCATCTACACGACCAGTAATTCTATAGTATCCTGCTGGATCACGTAAGGCGGCATCACCTGAAAAATAATACCCAGGGTAAGCTGAGAAGTAAGTGTCAAAATATCGCTTATGGTCGTTCCAAATAGTTCGCGCTATTCCTGGCCATGGAGTTTTGATGCAAAGTTTACCGTTGGTTAGGTTCCCTTCTTGTTCTACTCCATCATCACTCATTAATACAGGTTGAATTCCTAGTAAAGGAAAGGTAGCAAAGGTTGCTTTCGTTGGGGTGGAAAACGGAATGGGAGAAATCAATATTCCCCCAGTTTCTGTTTGCCACCAAGTATCCACAATCGGACAGCGTTCTTTACCAATGTGGTGATAATACCAGTTCCATGCTTCGACATTGATGGGTTCTCCTACTGAACCTAAAACTTTTAATGATGATAAATCATGTTTCTCGACATGTTTGATGTCTTGCTTGGCCAAAGATCGAATTGCAGTGGGGGCAGTGTAAAACTGATTGACCTTATGTTTTTCGATAACTGCCCAAAATCTATTGTGATCTGGGTAGGATGGTACACCTTCGAATATAAGGGTTGTGGCGCCGTTCAATAATGGACCATATAAAATATAGGAGTGGCCTGTTATCCATCCAATATCTGCAGTACACCAGTAAACATCATCTTTTTCATACTGGAATACATTGGCGAAAGTATGTGCAGTATAAATCATGTATCCTGCAGTGGTATGGACCATTCCTTTAGGTTTTCCTGTTGAACCTGAAGTGTAAAGAATAAATAAAGGATCTTCGGCTTGAACTGTTTCGGCAGGACAATGTACACTTACATTTTGGGTTAAATCTTCCAAGTATACATCCCGACCTTCTTTCATTTTTACTTTGCAATGTGTTCTCTTGACAACAAGAACGGTCTTCACAGAAGGTGAGTCCTCTAGTGCTTTATCTACAATTCCTTTTAGATTAATTTCTTTCGCACCTCGGTAAGAGCCATCGGCACAAATAATCATTTTGCAGCTTGCGTCATTTACACGCGAAGCAATGGCAGTCGAAGAATAACCTGCGAAAATCACAGAATGAATAGCCCCAATTCTAGCACATGCTAACATGGTATATGCCAATTCTGGAATCATGGGCAGATAAATACAAACCCTGTCACCCTTTTGAATACCTTGTTCTTTTAAAACATTCGCCACTTTATTGACTTCCTCATAGAGTTTACGATAAGTGATGTGTTGGGCTTTTTCTTCTGGTGAATTGGCTTCGAAAATAATCGCTGTTTGATCCCCGCGCTCATCAAGGTGCCTGTCTATACAGTTTTCAGTAATGTTGAGTTCCGCACCTTCAAACCATTTGATGTCGGCTTTGTGCATGTCGGCATTCATCACCTTATCCCATTTTTTCTTCCATTGAAAACTTTCTGCAATCGCTCCCCAGAAACGTTCGGGGTCTTTGAGGGCCTTTTCTTGAAATTTAAAATATTCGGGTAAGTTCTTGACTATATATTTCATGGTTTAATCTTTTACAGTAGGACTTAAATTTACTAATATTGTTTGAAATTTATTCAAATCCCTAGTTTTTGATGCAGAAATTATCTAAAAAAGACAGAAAAAAGGTGATTCAATCTATCGTAGAAGAGATTCGATCGCAATTTGAACACGAAGGAACAGGTCATGATTGGTACCATATTGATCGTGTTAGAAGAATTGCTTTGGAGATTCAAAAAGAAGAGGGAGGGGACCCATACGTTGTTGAACTAGCTGCATTATTACACGATGTTTCAGACCATAAATTTAATGGTGGAGATTTTGATTTAGGGGCAAATATTGCCGATCAACTGATGCAAAAATACAATGTTGAAGGGCAAATTAGAGAGCATGTTGCTGATATTGTAAAAAATGTTTCTTTCAAAGGCAGTGGAGTTGAAGACCAAATGAAATCGATAGAAGGTAGGGTAGTACAGGATGCTGATCGGATCGATGCCATTGGGGCAATTGGTATAGCTAGAACTTTTGCTTATGGAGGTGCTGTAGAACAAGCGATTTACGACCCAAATATTTCGCCGAAGGAAAATCAATCAATGGAAAGTTATGTGAATGAACGAAGTCATACCATCAATCATTTTTATGAAAAGTTACTGTTGCTAAAAGACAGGATGCATACACGAAAAGGAAAGTCAATCGCAGAAGAACGTACCAGATTTATGGAGGCTTTTTTAGATCAATTTTATAAAGAATGGGGGTAAGAATAGCTGTGCTTTATGCTTGAAAATTCTTCGACATAAATATTCCTTGAACAAACTTTGTATAGGCATGCAGTGATTCAGCCAAAAGTTACAAGATTAAATGGAGCAAAAAAAAACACGCTTCTGGAAGGAAGCGTGTTTTTACGTAAATTTTATAAGGACTAAAGAACTCTAAACGATACACGTCTGTTTTTAGCAGCCTTTAATTTTTCATCATCAGTTTCTGTAAGATAAGGAGAAGGTTTTGAGTTTTTAGCGTCTTCAATAACGAAACGATCAGGACTAATTCCTTTTTCTTCCATTAAAGTACGGACATACTCAGCTCTTCTTAAAGAAACAATCTTTTCAGCAGGATTTTCCGCTTCTTCAGCATCAGAGTGTCCTGTTAATTGCACCTTAATATCTGGGTTTTCTTTCATTAATGACGCCAGTTTGTCAAGTGTTTTATTTCCATCCATCTGCACATCATATCTTCCGAAAGCATAGTAAATTCCATGTTGTTGGATTTTATCTTTCACAGACATGTTGGGTGTGATTTCTGGAGCGCGTTGGTAAACAGTAGAAGTTCTAACATTCGCTTCATCTGCATAGTTACAATCACATTTTTCGTTTGCGCCTAAAGATTGAACAGAAATATCGTCGATATAATAGTATGCTGCGATAATTTGAGTTCCTTTAACATCTCTTGGTTTACGAACACGTTCGGTTTTAATATCAGCATCTAACGAAAAGTTACCAATGGTAATAAATTTCTCTTTACCAGTTGCTATATATTCACCACACACTAAATCCCAACCATACATTCCATCAAAAGCTTCTTGCTTTGGGTGTTCAACATGGATTTCTTCATTTTTCAAAATGATTGCTGGTATTTTGTTATCAGTCCCGATAGGTTTTCTTGAAAAGTGAACCCCCAGTCTATTTGCTGAATATTTAGAAAGCTCAGCCAATGAAGCATAGAATTGAACCTTATAACGCATCCCTTTAATCATTGGTGATTTTAGTTGTGCAGTCAAATAAGTTCTGTTTTCTTTTTCACGGTAAGAATACGCAATAATTCCTGCGTAGTTGATTCCATCTTTGGGCTCTTCTCTACCGTAAACATTGTTTGGTGTTTGGATGTCTGGCATTCCAGCATCAGCGGAGAATAAATCTGCTCTACTTCCAGTTGCTGAAACCCAACCATCTGCACGTTCGATATCACCAAGTCTTCTTAGCTTTCTACTTTGTGCATCTTCAAAGCTCGGGTTGTTGACTAAATTTTCACCTTCTTGAGCTGCAATTGAAAAGGTAAGCATCAATGCAGGTAGGGTAAAAAATAATCGGTTTAATTTTCTGCTTTTAAATTTCATAGTCTTTAACGGTTTTAATAAATGTTTTGACTTTGTTTGGGTCAATATCTGGATAAACTCCATGTCCCAAATTTACAATATGTCTTTTACTT
The DNA here is from genome assembly GCF_048268645.1 of Brumimicrobium sp. NCBI lineage: Bacteria > Pseudomonadati > Bacteroidota > Flavobacteriia > Flavobacteriales > Crocinitomicaceae > Brumimicrobium > Brumimicrobium sp. The sequence continues at coordinate 104,930 of NZ_JBLWVE010000010.1, forward strand.
TCAAAACTATCTAACATATTAATAGTTAGTTGTTCTATCTCTTTGTGACTAGTGTATAAAGCGCAAGGGTCTAAGTTACCTTGTAGAGTTTTGTTTTCACCTACAAGTTTTCTTACCTCTGCAGCATTCATATTCCAATCTAACCCTAAAGTATTACAGTTAGATTGTGCTAAGTTGGGTAATGCAGCATACGCACCTTTTGCAAAAAGGGTTACAGGAACACCTTTAATTGCATCAGCGATCTTGTTCATGTACTTTAATCCAAATTCTTCATATTGCTTTTGTCCTAGAATTCCAGCCCATGAATCGAATACTTGAATAAGGTCTGCACCTGCAGTAACTTGCATTTTTAAATACCTAATCGTCACTTCAGTGATACGGTTAAGCAACTCGTGTGCCAAAGTAGGATTTTGATAAAGCATCTTTCTAGCTTCCGAGAAGGTTTTGGATCCTCCACCTTCTACCATATAACAAAAGATTGTCCAAGGCGCTCCAGCAAAACCGATTAAAGGAACACGTCCGTTTAACTCTTTCTTTGTGATTTCTAGAGCTTCTTTAACATATCCCAAGCGATCTTCAACATTGAAGTCAGTTTGTCCATGTTGAATAAGGTCAGCTTCACTCTTTATGGTCTTTTCGAAATAAGGACCAACTTTTTCAACCATTTGATATTCTAATCCCATTGCTTCGGGAATTACCAAAATGTCTGAAAAAATAATTGCTGCATCCACACCAAGGTGGTCTACGGGTTGAATTGTTACCTCCGCTGCTAGTGCAGGAGTTTCAACTAATTCTTTAAAACCACTTAAAGAATTTCTCACGGCTCTGTACTCAGGTAGTATCCTACCTGCTTGGCGCATTAACCAAACGGGATATCTTTCGATGTTTTCTCCACGTGCCGCTCTTAAGAGTAAATCATTTTTAAAATCCATAGTAACAAAGATAATGAATCGTTATTGATATTAGACCAGTCGGTCGATAAAAAGTATAGATATAACAAAAATGGGAGCCTAAAAATAGACTCCCATTAAATATTGTGGAATATCAATTACAATTTCGCTACGTGTGCTGCTAAACCAGATTTAAGGTTAGCTGCTTTTTTCTTGTGAATGATATTTTTCTTAGCTAATTTATCAAGCATGCTTGAAACAGAAGGTAAAAGCTTTTCAGCTTCCTTTTTATCTGTTGTTGCACGTAAAACACGAATCGCATTACGTGTTGTTTTATGCTGATATTTGTTGCGAAGAGTTTTCGCTTTATCTGATCTTACTCTTTTAAGTGCTGACTTATGATTCGCCATAATTTATTTTGTTATAATATTTAAAAAGTAGCCCATAGGAGAATCGAACTCCTGTTTTCAGGATGAAAACCTGATGTCCTAACCACTAGACGAATGGGCCATTAAATCAATCAATTTTTGTTTATAGAAAATATTCACGCTTGAATATTTTGAGTAGCCCATAGGAGAATCGAACTCCTGTTTTCAGGATGAAAACCTGATGTCCTAACCACTAGACGAATGGGCCATTGTTTCTTTCAAAAATCGGAGTGCAAATATATGTGCAATTTCTAATAAAACAAAACTATTTTCAAGAAAAAATTAAATATTTTTTTCTTCTTCGTATTGAAACTTGAATCCCAGTCTTTTACCTGTTTTTAATTCTTGGGCGGAAGTTGAAGATTTTATTTGCATTACGTTAACGATACTCACGTTTTGATAGGGAGGAGTGTGTAAATCGAACTCAGCAGCATGTTTAACCGAGATTTCAAAAATCATTTTCATTGCTTCTTCGTTGAATTGATTTGAACGAATGTTTCTAAAGAGATAGCCTAATTCTCCTTTACCTTCAACCATAAAGTGGCCATCTTTGTTGATGAAGATTCTTCCTATTAAATACCCTGCATCATTCATACGCTTTTGGAGAAAAGAATCTGCAAGGAAATTGTAAACGTTGATTACTCCGAAATAACCGCGTTCTTTATCTTCTTCTATATAGGAGTTCTTCCAAATGCTAGAATTATCAGGAAAGGTAAATACGTTGCTGTGCATATTAAAGACAAGAACGTCGCTTCCTACGTACGCATGTGTTTCGAAATCTCCATTGTCATCGTACTTTAAACGTACTCTTTCGTCATTGATTTCCTCTTTAAAGGCTTCTAATTCTGCTTCAATGATTTTCCTGAACTTGCAATACTGTTTCAGGGTCTTCTTGTAGACTTCCTGTTTTAATATTGAACGGCTTTTAAGCAGCTCAACAATGTTTTTATTTTGAACTTTCATTTTTTAATAGGCTTTAGCAAACAAAACTCTTTTTGTTGAAGGTTTTCCTGTAAGGATACATTTACCTTCTTCCTCTTTTGCATCTAAAGGAATACAACGAATTGTCGCTTTGGTTTCTTCTTTGATTTTGCTTTCTGTCTCTACAGTACCATCCCAGTGGGCTGATATGAATCCTCCTTTTTCTTCTAAAGCTTTTTTAAATTCTTCGTAAGTATCCACTGATGTTGTATTCGCAGTCCTGAAATCTTTTGCTCTATTGAAAAGATTTTCTTGGATTGACTCAAGCAGCTCGGCAATGTAGTTCTCTATTCCGTCCCAGTCAACAACATTTTTCTCTTTCGTGTCTCTTCTTGCCACTTCTGCTTTGTTGTTTTCTAAATCACGCGGTCCAATCGCTACTCGTACTGGAACTCCTTTTGCTTCGTATTCAGCAAATTTCCATCCTGGACGTCGGTTGTCATCATCGTCGTATTTAACAGAAATACCTTTTGATTTAAGAACTGCAGACAATGCGTTTACTTTTTCAGAAATAGCAGCCAATTGTTCTTCTGTCTTATATATAGGTACAATAGCAACTTGAATCGGGGCTAGTTTTGGAGGTAAAACCAATCCTTCGTCATCAGAGTGAGTCATGATTAATCCACCGATTAGTCGCGTAGAAACTCCCCATGAAGTTGCCCAAACATGCTCTAACTTTCCTTCTTTGTCGGCAAATTTAACATCAAATGCTTTCGCGAAGTTTTGTCCTAAAAAGTGTGAAGTCCCTGCTTGAAGCGCTTTACCATCTTGCATCAATGCCTCAATACAGTAAGTTTCATCAGCACCTGCAAACCTTTCCGATTCTGTTTTGAATCCTTTAACCACTGGCATTGCCATGTAGTTTTCTGTGAAGTCCGCATAAACCTTTAGCATTTGTTCAGCCTCTTCAATGGCTTCTGCTTTTGTGGTGTGGGCAGTGTGACCTTCTTGCCATAAGAATTCAGAGGTTCTCAAGAATAAACGGGTCCTCATTTCCCAACGGACAACATTGGCCCATTGGTTGATCTTCAAGGGAAGGTCACGGTAAGATTGAATCCAGTTTTTAAATGAATTCCATATAATTGTTTCAGAAGTTGGACGTACAATTAATTCCTCCTCAAGTTTTGCTTCTGGATCAACAATTAACTGTCCTTCGTCTGTGTTTTTTAATCTATAGTGAGTAACAACTGCACATTCTTTTGCAAAACCTTCCACATGTTGGGCTTCCTTATTGAGGTAAGACTTGGGGATAAATAAAGGGAAATAAGCATTTGAGTGACCTGTTTCTTTAAACTCAGCGTCTAAAACGGATTTCATATTTTCCCATATTGCATAACCATAAGGTTTGATGACCATGCAACCACGAACGTCTGAATGCTCTGCTAAATCAGCTCTTTCGATAACTTCATTATACCATTTAGAATAGTCTTCAGATCTTTTTGTGTACTTTGCCATAATTGTGGAACAGTTTTTGTTAATTTTCTCTTAAATTATTAATGTTCGTTTATTTTCAAACCAACATTTCTAGTTTACAAAAATAAGAACACAATTTGGAAAACCATCCAAAATGTTGTAAGTTTAACTTAAAGCAGAATGATTATGAAATTAAAAGGACAATTTTCGATGTTAATAGGAGCAGTGGCGATTTTATCGTCTTGTTCAAATTATGAATATATTTCTGAGAATGACGTTTATATGCAAGCGCCAACAGAAATTAATTTAGAGGAGGATGAAAATGATCTTACTTCATTCAATGCTTTTAAGGCACGTGAGAAAGGGATTTATAAAGATGAGTACCGAGACCCACGTGTAAACGAACGTGTAAGAATGAATCAATTAATGATTATGAATGCCTACACACCTTTTGGAATGGGCTTTAGTCCGTACTTCTCTCCGTATGGTACTTATAGAAATGGACCAATTGGCTTCCATGGAATAGGAATGTACGGAAACTATACGGTTGGACATCAAGGTATATTCGATGGTTTTTATAACCACTATGGATTTGGATACAGTCCTTATGGGTATGGTTACGGATATAATCCTTATGCATACGGATATGGCTATGGTGTTCATGGCTATGGTTATAATCCTTATTACTACGCAGGTGGACATCCATACTACGGAAATCAAAATCAAGGTGGTGTAACAAACAGTCAGCCAGTATATTCTGGAAAGCGTAATGCTTTAAGTTCTTCTTCGAACCGTTCTAGTAGTTACCCAAAGACGAAAAGTTTTACAGAAGTATCCTCGAACACAAGTTATAATGTCAATGACCAAACTTTAGGGACTTCAAGAAGAGGGGTAAAGAAAAGTTACGCAAGTAGCAATGCTTACGCAGGAAGTACAGGTGTAAATAAAAGCTCGTACAGTTCAACTCAAATTAAAAACACTACATCTAGAGCAGGTTCTGTTCACCGCAGTACTGCAAATCGCAGCTATTCTCCGAGTGAGTCTGCAAGACGCTCTGGAGCTGTTCAGACGCAAAGAAGTGTTAGGGTTAGTAGTTCTTCAAGCCATAGAGGTGTGAGCTCTTCACCTTCTCAACGTACGAGTGCAAGTCCAGTTCAGTCTAGACCTCAGTCACGTAGCTCTTTTTCAACAAGCGGAAGTACAAGAGGGACGGTTGCACCATCATCGAACAGATCTTCTGGATCAACAAATTCAAGTTCAGGAAGAAGAAGATAAGAACACTAAAAAATGAACATGAGAAAAGTCGTAAAAACAGCCTTTTTGGTCCTGTTGTATCAGTTTTCTTTTGCCCAAAATGAAATGGATGTGTTGCGTTACAGTACCACAGATGTTTTTGGATCTGCCAGGTTTGAAGCCATGGCAGGTTCATTTGGTGGGCTAGGAGCAGATATCAGTGCAATGCAAATTAACCCTGCTGGAATGGGGCGATTCTCCTCTTCACGTGTAGCGGTGAGTTTTAATAACAGCGTGATGAGCAATCAAACAACTTACAATGGTCGTGAAAGCGCTTCAAATCATAATAAGTTTACCTTAAGTAGTGCTGGTGTAGTTTTTACTACTGATCTTTCAGAGAAAAATATTGGAAGAAGGTATAGTCAAGTGACCCTAGGTTATACACGATTGAAGAACTTCAGCAATTCCATTCGATATGAAGGCCAGAACTTTTATTCTTTGCTGGACGTTTTTGCAAATGATGGAAGGGGAATAGACCCTGAGTATATTTATGATGAACGTCCTTTTACAACTGGATTAGCCTATGATGTTTTTGCGCTGGATTATGATATGAATGGAAATTATATTTCCCGTTTAACCATGGGAGATATGTACCACGACCGTGAAATCAATACAGGTGGAGGAATAGGTGAATTTCATATTGGTTATTCCGAAAACTATGGGAATGTATTCTATTATGGTGGAAGTATAGGAATTAGAAGAGTAAAATACGACGAAAACTATACACATAGCGAACGTCTGCTCGACACCGTAGGGACAACATTGCGTTCTTTCGATTATAGGTACGAACAATATTCAACTGGGACAGGACTGAATCTTAAATTAGGTGTGCTATTTTTACCATCAGAGCAGATTCGATTAGGCTTGGCTTTTGAATCTCCAACAGTAGTAGGGATGAAAGAAGAATGGTCGGCAAATATGACGGCAATGCACGATGATGGTTTGAAATCGGTGCTTCCAGAATATGTTCCGGTAGGAAGATTTGACTACCGTGTGAAGACACCAATGAAGTTACGTGCATCTTTTGCTTATATCTTGGGATTGCGTGGAGCGATTAATGTGGATTTGGAAATGGCGAGACTACCAGGAGGAATGCTTAGGCCATCGAATGATTTACAGTCTTCAGCCAGTGCATATACTTTTGAATATGAAAACAATGAAGTTGAAGCTCAGTTCCGCACTATCTTAAACACCCGAATTGGAATGGAATACATGATATTCCCTGATTTTTTCTTACGTGGCGGAATTGCAATTTTGCCGCAACCCTACAAAAAAGAAATTGGGAATATTAATACTCCGAATATGACCTATTCAGGTGGAATAGGGTGGGAAAGCAAGAGGTTCGCTGTTGATTTGAGTTACCGAGTGCTGAGTTTAAGTAGCGATTATTATGCTTTCGATCCTTCTAAAATAGAAAACAGAGCAGAGTTCAATACGAATGTGCATAATATCGTAATTACTGCAGGTTTTAAGTTTTAGGATCTACCTTTTGTTTAACCAAGTCGGTAAATAACTCTCCAGTGATTTTAGATTCTAACCAAGACTTCACATCGATGTAGTCTAAGATGACCCTTTCATTTTCATCTTCTAGAAGAGTGTTGATTTGTTTCAACGTTTCCTTATATATAGGAATCGTTTCTAATTGTGTTGCCGTTTTCGCAATCTTCTTAATTTGCCTGATGAAGACCTTTTCGATTTGATGATCTCTTTTGGTCTTGTTTAAATACCTGATCGCTGAGTTTGAAGAGTATTCCAAATAATCATAGTTAGTTAACTCGAAATGCAATAATAAATTTAAAATACGTGAGAAACTGTAAATGTCCTGACGTAATTGTTGTTCATTGTCGTTGAGGATGAGGTTGATAAACTGTAGGGCATTTTTATAGTCGCTCATTGCAAACAAAGTGTAGGCTGCATTAAAGTAGAACTTTATTTGGTGCTCTTTGCTTGAACGTTCAATCAACTCCTTGTTTTCTTGGTATCCATTTTCAAATACCGCTAAAGATTTGTCGAATTGTCCTTGTAAGTTGTAAAGGTGCATCTGATCTGTCAATAAGATGTTGTTGATGCGCAATGTCAGATGTAAGGATTTAAACCCTTTCTTTCCTTTGAGCCCTTTGATTTGCTGAATCATTTCGTGAGCCATTTCAAAGTTCTTCTCATTGGTATAGCTCTGCATTAAATGGAAGAGCGTAAGCACATACCTCTGAGCTAAGTCTACTTTGATTTTCGGATTTTGGTCTAAAATCAAGCGAACACGGTTAAATTTGGTGTAGCTTAATTCAAAATCTCTGCTGGTAGCAGCACATAAACCTTGGATATAGTAACAAATTGACGCTGCTCTTTTTGAAAGCGCAGTGTTTTTTCCTTTGATTAATTCATGATTGGCGATTTCATCCACCGTTCTCCTCTGTTCTTCGTTTTTAGCGAATCCATCACTTCTAAAAACCGCGTTAATACGAGAATAAAGTATGTGGTAGGCAGCCAAATTTCTTAACTTATCAATGACTAAACTTTCTTCCGCAATGATGTTGTTTAAATCGATATCAAAATCACCAGATTCATAAGATTCTTCAGTGAGTACCTTTTCCCATGAAATTAATTCGATGAGGAAATAAAACTCTTCGTGTTCGTGTGCAATTTTTTTGGCGCGCTTCAAAAACTTTTTGGCTTCTTTGTGAAGGGCTTTGTCATATAGTAACTCAATGTTTTTAATCTCTTGCTTTAAGATACTTGAAGTAGATTGTTCTCCGTGAAACTGTCTTAAACTTTTAAGGATCAGCTTGTACAAGTGATTTTTCTCCGAAGGCAAGTGCTTGATGAAGCGTTCTTTTTTGAAGTGCTCCTTTACTTTGGCTTCGTCGTAAACAGATTGACTGTCGATAAAGTCAAATAATTTAAAGTAATTTTTTTCTCCCGACTGAATAGACGAAGAGAGTTTGAAAAATCGTTTTTCTGACTTGGTCAGCGATTTAATTAAATGAAATAATTCATTACTTGGTTTCATGAGAAAACATGAGTTTATTTATGCTACGAATTTACGACTTTTTAAAGATTAACAAAAATAAGGGCAATCTTGTTTTCCTAAAATGTAAAATACTGCCATAAAATGACAGTATTTACTTTCCAACAATTAACTTACTACCGCTTTTAAGTTGCGGAAACTATAAAAAAAACATTAGGTTTTAAGTTATTCTATTTCGGTTGAGTTTTAGTTGAACCCCTGTAAATTAGAGTGAATAATTACTTTTCCTAAATATTATAAGTGTTTTATTTGTTTAAAGCGAAGTTTGGAGGAGTAATGTTGTTGCGCTCAGCCAATGACTTTAGTTGTACACCATGTTCCTGTGAAATTTCCCATAACTCTTGCAAGTCTGTTACTTTTAAATTCGTCAATTCAGCAGCTATTCTTTTTCTTTTACGCATGATGTAAACCTTATCGCCTTTCTTCAGTACTTCCTTATCCGCTGGAAAATCATTCCATCTGTTCAATTGACGAAGACTCACGCCAAATTCTTTTGAAATCTGGTAGAAAGTATCATGGTTTCCTGCAATTACATACATCGTTCGGTTCTTATTGGTGTGAACCTGTCGCTTGTTTTTAACAGCTTGCGTATGCGTGTTTTTACTAGGCGCATTGAGTTTTGGAGCTTTGGTGTCCTTTTTATTTTGAAGTTCTGGTTCTTGATTAACAATTAAATCATCAAAAGAATATTTGTCGTACTGATCTAAATCGTAACGTTCAATTAAGTCAATTAACCTTTTGTCGTATGAAGGATTTGTAGCATAACCGGCTTGTTTTAAACCTTTAGCCCAGCCTTTGTAATCTGTTACGTCTAAATCAAAAAGAAAAGCATAGCGCGAACGTCCTGTTAAGAAATGACTATGGTCTTCAAAAGATTGCGCTGCATTTTTGTATTTTCTAAAACACTCGTTACGCTTGTCATCATCTTTAAGGAAAGATTCGCCTTTCCAATCGTGACATTTTATACCGAAATGATTATTGGCTTTTACTGCAAGGTCAGAATTTCCAAATCCACTTTCTAATATACCTTGAGCCAGTGTTATACTTGCAGGAACTCCATGCGAATGCATTTGACTGATGGCAACATCTTTCCATGTTTCAATGTATTTCTCAAGAGAAATCTTTGGAGTGTTACCCGCTGCTGAAAAGCTAAATGTGATAAGAAATAAAAGGGCCAATAAATTTTTCATGTCGAACTTGCTTTGACTAGTATTACGCAAGTTGTTAACAATGGTTACATAAATTGTTGAAAACTTCTTTTTTTTATGTTGAAAACTCTAAATGTTAGGCTTTTCTGTGTTTTGCTGCTTCAAAATGTAGTCATTGATGATGCGGCTCACTTCGTTTGCGCGATCAACCACCATAAAATGACCTGTTCCTTCGATGAGGTGAATGTTTGGCACGTCAGGTGCAGGAATAACCATGTCTTTTGTACCGCTGATCTTTAATACAGGTTCTACATGGGTTTCATTCTTCCAGTTCATCATTTCATGGATGGCCCATTTGGAGAAGTGTGGATCAGAATCTTCTAAAATTGCATTTAAGTGTTCTTTCTTTTCAGCGCCAAACATAAAATTTGCAAGGGCCTTAGGCGGGTCGAACATTTCTGCTGGAAGTTTTCTGTCTAAATTGTGTTTTCCAACCAACTTAAAAAACGGACGCATCTCATCTTTTGTTTCAACTGTTGAGAGTAAAATGGTGTATTTTGGATGGATGAACTTACTGATTTCAGTCGCTACTAAACCACCAAAGCTCACACCCATAATAGCAAACTCTTCGTCGGTATCAATTTTTTTTGCTAACCGCACAGCGTATTCTTCTATGGCTTCATTTTCTTTTGGCGTTATCCATTCTAAAGGAATAATTTCACCTACTAAGTCCAATTCCTTAAATACTCGTGAGTCTGCACCTAACCCACTAATGGCATATATTTTCACCCTCTTTTCCGCAGCGTATTCGTCAAATAATCCTGCTAATTTGAATACAGCGGTATTTAATGTGTCTTGATTTTTCGTTATCCATGCGGAAGGTATTTCGATTAACGCTCCATTACTAGAGGTCTTTATTGGGTAGCTTTTACCATTGAACTTTACACTTCCAATCACCTGAGCGGTGTCGATTTTCTCTGAAAGGGCAGGGCTTAATTGACCGATGTCAGCAATAAAGTCTAGCATCTGCTCATTACTCAAATAGTATTTGCTGATGTCATCTTCCAATTGTACCGCTTCCAACTGTTCAAGATCTGCAAAGTCCGATAAGGTCATTCCTTTATCACTTCTGCAAGAAAAGAAGCTAAAGGAAACGAAAATGACTAAAATTATTCTGTTCATTACAAGTGTTTTAAATAGGATAAGTTAAAATAGTTCCTTCTTACCGACGAAATTAAGAATTCTTGTTTCTAGAAATACATTATTGAAATATAAATGGTCTTTTATGTATAGAAAAAATGCTTCTTTAGCGCTTAATTTAGTCTTAGTTATTGATAAATTGACTAATTTTAGAGCATACCCAAACATCAAACTGGAAAGCAATAAATGGAAGTAGAAAAAGAGATCGGTAAGATTCGCTTGCCCGAAACAGATTTACCAAGAGTAGTGGTTATTGGCGGTGGATTTGCTGGATTAACATTCGTAAAAAAGCTGAAGAATAAAGCCGTGCAAGTCGTCATGGTCGATCGCAATAACTTTCATCAGTTTCAACCTTTGCTGTATCAAGTGGCGACTAGCGGTATCGTGCCTGACAGCATCGCTTTTCCATTTAGAAAACAATTTAAAAGTTACAAAAATGTGTTTTTCAGAATGGCCAACGTCTTGACTATTGAAACCAATAAGAAACAAGTCATTACTGATATCGGTTCCATTGATTATGATTATTTGATTGTTGCCACAGGAAGTGATACCAATTTTTTTGGCCTAGACGATGTGCAAGCCAATAGTTTGGGAATGAAAAGTATTCAAGAAGCCCTAGATATTCGTAGTTTAATTCTACAACGCTTCGAAAAAGCAGTGGTCACCTCAGACGATAATTTACGTGATGCACTGACCAACTTTGCAGTCATCGGTGGAGGTCCTGCAGGGGTGGAAACCGTTGGTGCTATTGCCGAATTTAAAAAGTACATTCTGCCCAAAGATTATCCAGATCTAGATACTTCCATGATGTCCATTTACTTGATTGAGTCCAATAACCGATTGCTCAAAGGGATGTCAGATCAATCTTCTGAAAAGTCACTCCGTTATTTAAAAGAACTTGGCGTGAATGTACACCTCAATACTCGTGTAACCTCTTATGATGGATTAATTATTGAAACCAAAACAGACAAAGAATTCAGAGCCAAAAGCGTCATTTGGACAGCAGGAGTAAAGGGGAGCGTACCTGACGGAATAAGTGAACAAAGTTTTGCCGGAGGAAACCGTTTATTGGTCAACCCATATTCAGAAGTCAAAGGATGTACAAATATCTATGCGATAGGAGATATTGCCGCAATGATTTCGGACGAATACCCCTACGGACATCCGATGGTAGCACAAGTCGCTATCCAACAAGGGCGTTTATTGGCCAAGAACCTATTGTCACAACTAGAAGGCAAGCCCCTCAAGGAATTCTCTTTCAACGATAAAGGTTCATTGGCAACAATAGGGAAGCGAAAAGCAGTAGCTGATATCGGAAAATTCAAATTCGGAGGATACTTCGCATGGTTGCTTTGGTCTGGTGTTCACCTCATGTCAATTAGTGGCTTCAAAAACAAACTCTTCGTCGGCATCAATTGGATGTGGAGCTATTTTACTTACGACAAAGGAAATCGACTCATCATCAGAAGGTACGAAAAAAGGAAGGACAAATAATTTAATTTTTTGGGCCCTTAATCCGCCTACAGTTGCAAGTGGTCTTCAATTGATCCACCACAGGCTAGAGCACAACAGGAGCTTCCTTTGGTCGCTTTGTTCTACTCAGCTTGTGGGTACAATTGTTCCACCAGCTTTTCACTTTCGTCGGGGGCGTGAACCAATATTCTTCCAAAAAAAGACTTCTGTAAACAAAGCCCAAGAGCAGTTTTGAAAATTTTTCTTTTTCCTCCTGTTCATTTTGTTTCAAACAACAAAAAATACACTAATTTTGGGAGCGTATTAAAATAAAGAAAACAATATTGCAAGAACGTAAAATTGAAATAGAGGACATCAACCCTCTGGAGCTCTTAGGGATTAACAATTCTAAGCTAAAGCTGATTAAAAAATACTTCTCAGATTTAAAAATAATTGCGCGAGGAAATGTGTTGACCGTCTCTGGAGAAGAGGCTGTAGTCGATGTGTTTGAAGAAAAACTGAACCAGCTAATAACGCACATTAAAAAATATGGCGGATTAACAGAAAACAACATCGACAATGTGATGGTGGTTGATCCTGTAGAATTATTGTCGGGCGATGGCTCAGAAATTATCCTCCATGGAGTTGGAGGCAACAAAATCAAAGCACGTACCTACAACCAAAGAAAACTGGTTGAAGCTGTCAATACCAAGGATATGGTTTTTGCGGTTGGACCAGCAGGAACAGGGAAAACCTACACTGCTGTAGCATGTGCTGTTCGCGCCTTAAAAAACAAGCAAGTCAGAAGAATTATCTTGACCCGTCCAGCGGTTGAAGCAGGAGAAAGTTTAGGCTTCCTTCCTGGAGATATGAAAGATAAATTAGATCCATACATGATGCCTTTGTACGATGCGCTTCGCGACATGATTCCACCAGAAAAACTCTTGGATTTTATCGAGTTAGGAGTCATTGAAATTGCTCCTTTAGCATTTATGCGTGGACGTACCTTAGACAAAGCTTTTGTTATTTTGGATGAAGCTCAAAATACCACTGTTAACCAAATGAAAATGTTTTTGACCCGGATGGGGATGAACGCCAATTTTGTAGTGACAGGAGATGCTTCTCAAATAGACTTGCCGACAAAACAAAAGTCAGGACTGATTTTCGCACTTGATCGTTTGGAGAATATTAAAGATATAGGAGTAGTAAGATTAAATAAGAACGACGTAATCCGTCACAACTTGGTGAAGCAGATTATAGAAGCCTTCGATGAAAAATAAGATAATGAAAAGCTTAACGAAAACAGATTTTGAATTTCCGAATCAAAAGGAAGTATACAAAGGAAAAGTAAGAGACGTTTACTTTATTGGTGATGACTATTTGGTAATGATTGCTTCCGATAGAATTTCGGCTTTCGACCATATTTTACCAGCTGGAATTCCCTACAAAGGGCAGGTTTTGAATCAAGTTGCAACTCATTTTTTGAAAGCAACAGAAGATATCGTTCCGAACTGGTTAATAGACGTTCCAGATCCTAATGTTGCCATAGGATACCGTTGTGAGCCTATCCGCATCGAGATGGTTATTCGTGGGTACCTCACAGGTCACGCATGGAGAGAATATAAAGCCGGAAAACGTGTTTTGTGTGGAGTTGAAATGCCAGAAGGAATGAATGAAAATGATCCATTTCCAAAGCCTATTATTACTCCATCAACCAAAGCAGTGGAAGGACATGATGAAGATATTTCTCGTGAAGAATTGTTGAAGCAAGGCTATGCAACAGAGGAGATATATGCTCAGTTAGAAGAGTACACCCATAAACTGTATCAACGTGGAGTTGAAATGGCGAAAGAAAGAGGGTTAATCCTAGTTGATACCAAATATGAGTTTGGAATGAAAGACGGTAAAATTATGTTGATGGACGAAATCCATACCCCCGATTCTTCACGTTACTTTTATTTGGAAGGATACGAAGAAAGACAAGCCAATAAAGAACCACAACGTCAGTTAAGCAAAGAGTTCGTTCGTCAATGGTTAATCGAAAACAATTTCCAAGGATTAGAAGGTCAAAAAATGCCAGTTATCCCAGAAGATTTTATTCAATTGATTACAGCGCGTTATATCGAGCTTTATGAAAAAATCACAGGAGGAAAATTTGAAAAAGCAGACACGACTAACATCGAAGAAAGAATTGTTGAAAATACTGTAAAGTCTTTAAGTAGGTTGTAAACCTATTTTAAAGATGGTCAATTTTTGAAGTGGTGTTCGGCCGAATATGGATTTGAGGTCTAGCATCAATTCAAATCACCATTTTGTTGATCGCCCTATCATCCATGGGGTGTGAAATAATCACTCAGGATAAACCCTGATTTTTTCGTTTTTTCTTAAGATTTGCGTGAATTTATTCTTTCAATTGTCTATTTTTGAAATAAGTACTGTTAAAACATTCGCTTAAACCTTAAATCGCAATGATAAAATGATGGCGTTTTAAAACAAGTGATAAAATATGAAGTCATGAAAAATAAAATCATTCTTTTCACATCTGCATTAATCGTTTCGCTTTTGTTTACCTCTGCAAAGATGGCTAAAGACGAATACAAAGTCATCAAGGTAATAGGAAAGATTGTCTACAAAACATCGGGGAACCCAATGGGAACTGGAGATGTTTTTTCAACTGACACGCCCATAAAATTCGTAACAGAAAATGCAAGGGCAGCGGTTATTTCAAATTTAAAAGGACGATTTGTATTGGCGCCACCTTCAGCAACGAAAAAGACCAATTTGGTTCCTGCAGTCAACAGTATTTCATCACGTTCTGGGGCCATCGTAAATGAGTTGGACTTCAAAAGGCATTTCGAAGGAGACTACTTAATTTTGAACAGTGTTAAAATTCCAGTGAGTCCACAAAATTTCCCTCAAAACGACAAGAACTTTTTCTTTGTTTCTTATGAATACGAAGGCGAAAAAATCATGAAGCGTTTACCGGTTGGGGAAGGAAACGTAGTGTTGAACCAAGATGATGTTTTTGTAGTAGACGGAAAGAAAATTCAACCCTTTACAACGAAGATGGTACTTTACTATCGCGATTCCAACCAAAAGGAGAATAAATCACTGGCCAGCTTTAGAGCAGTATTCCCAAATCAAGATTTGTTGAGGAAAGAAGTAGCAGTAATTCTTGACGAATACAAAGACGCTACTCCAGAAATGCAGTACGAACAAGTCAAAGGCTATTTAAACGAATTTTACGGAAAACCATTCGAACCAAACCTGAAGGCGTGGATGGAGAAGAATTAAAAAACGCTCTTCCCTTCTTTCCATAAGTGCCGAAGGCACGGCTTGTTTCTAGACAAGGACGTAAGTCCTTGGGGTAAGAAATAATGATAAAACCAAGTCCAAAACATTCTGCGAAATAGCACGCTATTTCGCAGAATGTTTTGGACTTGAGGAGTCAGAGGCTATTGTTATGGGCGGACTAAAGTCCACCCCAATAGCCTATCGATCTTCTAAAACTGTCCACCTCGTATTTTTCTCAAACATTAATTTTAACCAATTGCGGGCTGAAAGCCCAGCTTATTTCAACTGGATGCATCGCATTCAGTTGAAATGTAAGATACACCAGCGCACTGAAGGTGCAGCTCAGTTTTTTTAACTTGCATTCTTGATCATAATCAAGGGGATGAGTTGCCTTTTCAAGGCGCTTTATAGCGTTATCGTACTTCAACCCAAGGCGATGCCTTGCGTTGAAATAACCTGCCTTTTCAAGGCGTAGTTTTACACGCAAATTCTATTATTTTGGATTTGAAGAACCCTACGTTTCCTGTTATGCATGGACTAAAGTCCAGCCCAATAGTGTGCTGTGCTTCTAGGGTTTTCTTTTCCCGAATGTTTTGGATTGTGGAAGTTATAGACTAAATACGCAGTTAGGTTTTAATTCTCAACGAATAGATAAAGGATTACCCCTCTCAAAATCTAGATTTTTCAGCTTTCAAAATCTTATAAAAAGCTTCCTGTATATTAGCAGTGATTCATTTGATAATTGTCAATTATCATTATCTTTGCGCAATGCAAGACATGATTTTAATTCTGGATTTTGGTTCTCAATATACGCAGCTGATTGCAAGACGCGTGCGTGAACTAAATGTTTATAGTGAAATTCACCCGTGGGATAAGTGCCCGGAGATCACAAGTAATATTAAAGGAGTAATCCTATCAGGTAGTCCATTCTCTGTAAGAGATGAAAAGTCTCCAAAGATTGATTTGTCAAAAATCAAAGGTAAAGTTCCGCTTTTAGGCGTGTGCTTTGGAGCCCAATATATGGCGCATAACTTTGGTGGTGAAGTTGCAGCTTCAAACACAAGAGAGTATGGTAGAGCAAACATTGTAGAGTTTGATAAAAGCAATGAATTATTACAAGGTGTTCCACAAAACTCTCAAGTGTGGATGTCACACGGTGATTCAATTAAAACATTGCCGGATGATTTCGTGGTGATCGCCAGTACAGAGGACGTAAAGAATGCGGCTTTCGCAGTGAAAAATGAAAAAACATACGGAATTCAATTCCACCCTGAAGTGTACCATTCAACAGATGGAAGTCAGATGATTTCTAATTTCATCGTGAATATTGCAGGATGTAAACAAGATTGGACACCAGATGCTTTTGTTGAATCTACAGTTGAAGCTTTGAAAGCACAATTGGGAGACGATAAAGTAATCCTTGGACTTTCAGGAGGAGTAGACTCTTCAGTGGCAGCAACGATCTTGCACCACGCGATAGGAAAAAACCTACATTGTATTTTCGTGAACAATGGTTTACTGCGTAAAAACGAATACAACGATGTCTTGGAAGGATATAAAGGAATGGGCCTCAATGTAAAAGGTGTTGATGCTTCTGAACAATTTTATGCCGCATTAAAAGGATTAACAGACCCTGAAGCGAAAAGAAAAGCAATAGGCAAGGTCTTTGTAGATGTGTTCGACGAAGAATCAAAACTAGTGGAAAACGCAAAATGGCTTGGACAAGGAACAATTTACCCAGACGTAATCGAATCGGTAAGTGTTTCCGGAGGACCATCACAAACCATTAAATCGCACCACAATGTTGGAGGATTGCCAGATTATATGAAATTAAAAGTTGTTGAACCGTTAAGATTGCTCTTTAAAGATGAGGTACGCAGGGTAGGAAAATCCCTGAATATTTCACCGGCTATCTTAGGACGACACCCTTTCCCTGGACCTGGTTTAGGAATTCGTATATTGGGAGAAGTTACTCCAGAGAAAGTTCAAATTCTTCAAGAAGTAGACGCGGTATTCATCAATGAATTGAAAGCAGCAGGACTCTATGACCAAGTTTGGCAAGCAGGAGCGATTTTCTTGCCCGTGAACACAGTAGGAGTAATGGGTGACGAAAGAACCTATGAAAACGCAGTGGCTTTACGTGCTGTAACTTCAACAGATGGAATGACTGCCGATTGGTGTCATTTGCCTTACGAAGTTTTAGGTAAAATATCGAATAAAATAATTAATCAGGTGAAAGGAATTAATCGTGTGACCTACGACATTAGTTCTAAACCACCTGCAACAATAGAATGGGAATGAGGATTTTAGCTGTTTTAATTTTAGTTTTAACTACGTCATTTGGAATTTTCTCACAAGAAATTGGAGAGGAAACGCGAAATGGTCAATTGTACAAAGTTCACGCCGTTGAAGCAGGAAATACATTGTATGGATTGCATAAAAAATACAACGTTGCTATTGATGAAATCATCAAAGCTAATCCATCAGCAAAAGAGGGATTGCAGATTGGACAAAAACTATACATTCCTGTTAAGGCAGCTGAACCACAAAAACAAGACCTGACCTTTACCTTACACAAGGTGAAAAGAAAAGAAACCCTTTATGGAATTTCTCGACAGTATGACTGTACTGTTGCAGCGTTAATTGAGTTGAATCCTGGTGTCGAAAATGGACTGAGTATAGGAGAAGAAATTAAAATTCCAACAGGAAATAGAGCCGCAGATAAAGAAATTCAAACAGAAACGCCACAAGAAGAAGTAGCAGAAACCCAAGAGCCTGTTGCTGTTTTAGATTCAACTTTAAAAGTTGGGGATACGGTAATTCATATCGACTATCAAGTAGATTTTAGAGACAGTATTGTTGAGTACGAAGTACAGAAAGGTGAAACGCTATACTCAATTTCTCGTCGATTTATGGTTCCTGTCGAAGAATTAGTGGCACACAATAGCATTCGAAACAATGCCATTAAACCAGGGCAAATTCTGAAGATTACGCTAAAACAAGAACGTATTCAAGAAGTTGAGGTACGTGAAATTGTGAAGCTAGATTCTTCATTAATGAAACGTCCCAATCTGATAGCAGTAAAAGAGAAGTACAAAATCTTAGTGGCCTTACCCATGAAAATTTCAGATAACCCAAAGGTTCTTTCTGGAATGTACACAGAAGAAACCTCATTGAACGGGTTGACCGATCTTTCTGTTGAATTCTTAATGGGGGCACAAATGGCCATCGACTCTTTAGAACAATTAGGACTGAACGCTGATATCGAGTTTTATGATACCGATGGAAATTTAAACCGCTTTAAAGAATACCTTGGAAGCACCAACAAAAAAAACTTAGATATGATCATCGGGCCTTTCTATCCGAACCTATTGGCTTATGCCGCAGAGTGGGGAAAGAGCAATAAAGTGCCTGTGATTGCGGTAACCAAAATCCCAACAAAAACATTAGAAAATAATCCGTATTTACTTTCAATGGTACCTTCTGATTTAACATTGATCAGTGGAATGGCAAAGTATTTAGCGAAGCATCACCCTACTGCGAATATCGTTATTGTAGATGGAGAAAATACTGAAGTCAATGAACGTATCGCTTATTTTAAAGACGTGTTTAATAAAAGTTTAGCGCCAGGAAAAAGCGCAAGCATCAAAATGTCTGCAATTGGCGATGTTTCAGGAAGAATTTTAGTAAGAGCAATTGATGCCGACCAAAAGAATTTTGTAATCTGTTTGTCGAATGACGTGCAACAAGTCATGAAGTTTGTAAATACATTGAATGCGGCTAAAAACTATACACCAAAGTATGGTAAAGCTGATATTACAATGGTTGGATTACAGGAATGGCGAGACATTGAGGCCTTAAACACCTATTACAAAAATCGTTTCGAATTTACATTTGCCGCGACCAATTACTTGAACTACGAAACAGAAAAGACCATTCCATTTATCCATGATTACCGTGCTAGATATGGATCAGATCCTTCAAAATATGCTTTTCATGGCTATGATGTATTGTTGTCACAAGGGGCTTACCTATTCCTCGGACACCAAAGAAACGAAGGTTTAATGAATCATTTCAGTGTTCAACCTTTAGGGTTTAATCACGGAAGTGAAAATTCAAGCGTATTTATATCAAAACAAAGTGATTTCGAGATTCATTTGTTAGAAATCATTTCAAATAACAATCATTTTGAAGTCGAACAAGTTGAGCAAAGAGGAGATAATTAATCGATTAAAGTCTGTTCAAGACTATATTTGTAAGGCCTTAGAAACGCTAGACGGCAAAGCCAAATTTCATGAAGATCTTTGGGAAAGAGAAGAAGGTGGAGGAGGAAGAACCCGTATTCTTTCTGATGGTGCCATCATCGAGAAAGGAGGTGTAAACTTCTCTGCTGTACATGGACCTGTTTCAGAAATTATGAACAAGCAACTCGGACTCGATGGAAACGAATTCTTGGCCACTGGAGTATCGATTGTAATTCACCCAAAAAATCCATTTCATCCCATTATGCACATGAATGTGCGTTACTTTGAAATGGACACTGGAGAATACTGGTTTGGTGGAGGAATTGACATGACGCCACATTACATCGACTTTGAAATGGCACAACAGTTTCACCAAGACTTAAAGCAAGTGTGCGACCAATATAATCCTGAATTCTATCCGAGATTCAAGGAATGGGCCGATGAGTACTTCTTTATTCCACATCGCAATGAAACACGTGGAGTAGGAGGGATTTTCTATGACAAAATTACGGAGAAAGATGGTGTGTCTAAAGCACAACTTTTAGATTTTGCGATTGACCTTGGAGAGCTTTTTCCAAAAGTTTATGCTGACCAAATTAACAAGGACAGAAGTCCTTCGTTTACACAAGGGAATTTAGATTGGCGTAACCTCCGACGTGGACGTTATGTAGAATTTAACCTTGTTCATGATCGCGGAACAAAGTTCGGTTTGAAAACTGGAGGCAGAATTGAATCGATCCTCATGAGTCTTCCGAAAGATGCTTCTTGGTTTTATAATTTCCAACCTGAAGTAGGTTCCCCAGAAGAAGCTACGTTAAAAGGATTGGTGAAAGGTATAGACTACCTGTAAGTTGTTATTTCAACCCAAGGCGATGCCTTGCGTTGAAATAATCTGCCTTTTCAAGGCGAGGTTTTACACGCAAATTCTATTATTTTGGATTTGAAGAACCCTACGTTTCCTGTTATGCATGGACTAAAGTCCACCCCAATAGTGTGCTGTGCTTCTAGGATTTTCTAACTTACATTTTAACCAATT
>NZ_JBLWVE010000011.1:0-103344 GCF_048268645.1 Brumimicrobium sp.
GAATAGGTTACGAAAGTTCCTGATAATGCAGGCCATTGGTTTCTGTAGTTAACAGCAAATCGTGGACAACCATGACTTCCTGCAAAGGCCGGATTCAAATATATCGGATTCGCATAGAACTGCGAAAACTGAGGGTCTTGAGCATATGCTTTTGAAGATAGTCCGCTAATTGTGAGGACTATAGACAGTAGCAATAGGGTTAATAAATTATTTTTAAGCATAGTTTACTTTTACATAATACACAAACAACTTTCAATTTTACGAAAAAATTCCCTTATAGTTACAAAAAAAACAAAGTTCTTTTAAAATATGTTGACGATGTTTGCGTTTGATTATTGAAATTAACGCTCCACTTTTAAACTTTTTTATGAGCTTTGGCGTTTTGTATTAAATATAGAATAGAATGATGGACCTAATTTATAAACGTTCAATTTGTTTTTGGTTACTACTTTTTTCATTTTACAGTTTCGGCCAACAAGAAGTTGATGTCCAATTGAACTGGAATGAAACTCCAGGAGTGATGACGAGCTCAACCAAAGAGTACCTTTATCCAGGCCTTGAAAATTCATTTGTGAGTGAAAATGAATTTTTATTTCTTCAAGAGTTTAAAAGGTCGAACGCGTCTTCTCAATGGCGTTTTGAAATGTTGAGCTATCAAACTGCTTCAGTCAGTCAGATAACTAAAGATTTTTTGAATACTTTTTCCATTCAGGTTGAACCTGTTCCTGTATTTGAATTAAAAAATAACAGTAGGCAGGGTAAGTCTACTGCGGTTCTTTCTATGGTCCCTTTTGTGATGGTGAATGGTGAGGTGAGGAAAATTACTTCGATTACTTTTAAGCACTCTACTTATTCCTTGAATGTCAATAAAGCTACGACTTTTGCCGCTTCATCAGTTTTAAGAAGTGGAAGTGGGCAGTGGTATAAGGTTTCGGTAAAAGAGGATGGCGTGCACAAGATGGATTATACTTTTTTGAAATCCATTGGAATTGATGTCGATAACTTGAATCCTGACGATATCAATATCTATGGTAATGGTTTTGGAAAACTGCCAGAATTAAATAGTGAATACAGACCTGATGATTTGTTGAAAAACGACATTGTTGTGGTGGGGGATGGAGATGGGTCTTTCGATGCTGGAGATTACATTTTGTTTTATGGAAAAGGTCCCGATAAATGGGAGGTCAGCAGCGGTGCTTTTGTTAGGGTGCTAAATAATTATGCAAGATATTCTGCCTATTATATCAATGTTAACACGAATGAGCCACCGGCTAGAGTTCAAAACGCAGTGCTGACAAATCAACCTGCTTCTCATGTGGTAACTAATTATGATTCTTATGCCATTCATGAAAAAGAAACCATAAATTTAATGAAAACTGGACAGCGTTGGTATGGTGAAACCTTCGATGCTAATCTAACCCAATCATTTTCTTTGAATATCCCGAATTTGAACCCTAGTGAACCCGCTAGAGTTCGAGGATTTATGGCTGCAAAAAACGGCAGTAACAACGGGAATACGAATTTTCAAGTACGCTATAATAATTCCCTTGTAGGAACGGCAATTTTGAACGGTACGAGTGACGATAGTTATTCTAGAGGAGGTTTTGTTTCTGCGCCTGGAGCATTTAATCCTAGCTCTAGTACTTTCTCGCTTCAAGTGAGTTTTAATCGTGTCTCCCCATCTGATGCTGGATATTTAGATTTTTTAGAGGTAAATGCAAAAAGTTATTTGAGGTATTTTAACGGTGTTCAGTTCAGGGATTTAAGTTCGGTTGGAGCAGGGAATGTTGCAGAAATGCAAATATCTAATTTTCCTAATAATGGGAAGGTTTGGGAGATAAGTAACCCTACGACACCTCGATTGGTTTCAGGAACTTTAAGTGGTAGTACCTACAGTTTTAAGGTGAATGCCGATAGCTTAAGGAGTTTTATTGCTTTCGAAGGTACGAATTTTAAAGTGCCTACCTTCGTGGGGCGTGTTGCTCATCAAGATTTACATGGCTTAAGTCAAGCTGATTATCTTATCGTTACACATCAGTCTTTTTTAAGTCAAGCGAATAGATTAGCAGATTTACATAGAAATAATGGGTTGACGGTCCATGTTGTGACGACAAACCAAGTTTACAATGAGTTTTCAGGAGGAACTCAAGATCCAACGGCAATAAAGTTTTTCGCTAAAATGTTTTATGATAGGGCAGGAGGGGATCCGTTATTGCAACCAAAGTATTTAACCTTGTTTGGAGACGGAACTTATGATCCTTTGAATCGAGTGAGCAACAATAATTATATGGTTCCTGTTTATGAAACTGTCAATTCTGAAAATTATACAGCAGCTCTTGTTTCTGATGACTACTTCGGATTTTTAGATGATTCAGAAGAATTTTCACCCAATGATTTATTGGATATCGCTGTAGGTCGTCTGGTTGCCACAACCCAAAAGGATGCTGTAACTTTAGTCAATAAAATCGAACATTACATGAAGAATGGTTCTGAAATTTATTCTGAGGACTTGGCTTGCAGCGAAGACGGTTATATCACAACCCATGGAGACTGGAGATTGAAATACACTTTAATCGCAGATGATGAAGAGAACGGATATTTTGTTAATCTAGATCTAGAACCAGCATCAAATTATGTTGCCACAAATCATCCGGAAATGAATGTGAAAAAGATTTATGCAGATGCGTATACCCAAATTACAACCGCAGGAGGAGAAAGGTATCCAGAAGTGAATCATGAAATCAATAGAAGTATTGAGTCAGGTGCTTTGGTAACATGTTTTGTAGGGCACGGAGGTTCAAAAGGTGCGGCCCAAGAAAGAATTATGACCATTGGAGAGGTGCAAGCTTATCAAAACATTGATAAATTGACCCTTTTTGTTTCGGCAACTTGTGAATTTGCACGTATTGATGATAATGAAATGGTTTCAATTGGTGAGTGGATGGCGTTAAACGAAATTGGTGGTGCAATTGCCCTAATGACAACGACTAGAGCGGTGTATTTTTCAACAAATTCTGTAACAACGGCTGCGTTTTTTAGTAATGTGTATACACGTGACGCAAACGAATCGCCCCTTACCTTTGGTGAAATTATTTTAAGAACTAAAAATGGTGTTTTGGGAGGTTCGAATAATAAAAGAAGCTTCATGCTTCTTGGGGATCCTGCTTTGAAAATTGCATTGCCTTACGAAAAGGTTGTCCTTGACAGTATTAATAATGTGGATGTGAATATCGAAAATGATACCATTCGCGCCTTGTCAAAAGTGAGGATGCGTGGTCATATTGAAGATCAATATGGAAACCATTTGACAGGGTTCAATGGAGTGATTCAACCTTCTGTATATGATAAAGTAAGACAAAGGTCGACTTTGGGGCAAGACGCTACTTCACCTGTTATTCCTTTTGATGTGCAAGAGAATGTGCTCTTTAAAGGGAAGGCGACAGTGAAGAGCGGAGTTTTTGATTATGAGTTCATTGTGCCAAAGGACATAGACTATAATTATGGTAAAGGAAAAGCGAGCTTCTATTCGTGGAGTAATGGAAATGTTAACGCAGGTGGGTACTCTACTGACTTTTTTATTGGTGGAATTGATACCACAGGGTTGAACGACCAAGAGGGACCACAAATTGAACTGTTCCTTAATGATGAAAGTTTTGTGAATGGTGGAATTACGGATGAAACGCCAATTCTAATTGCGCATTTGTATGATGAAAGTGGAATCAATACTGTAGGGAATGGAATAGGACACGATATCACCATGATTCTTGATGCTAATACGAGCGAAGCAAGGGTGTTAAATGAGTTTTATGAGTCTGATTTAGATACCTATAAAAGTGGAAAGCTGCGATATCAAATGAGTCAATTGACACCAGGTTTACATACTTTAACCTTTAAAGCTTGGGACGTCAACAATAATTCTAGTGAAAAAACAATTGAGTTTACAGTGCATGAGCAGAAAGAAATTGCTTTAGATCATGTTTTAAACTATCCAAATCCATTTACAACACATACCGAATTCTTCTTCGAACACAATCAAGTTTGTGCGGCTTTAGAAGCGCAAATCGAAATCTATACGGTGACTGGCCGTTTGGTAAAAACAATCAATCAAACGGTTGAAACTAGAGGGTTTAGAACAGAAGGGATTCCGTGGGATGGAAGAGATGATTTCGGAGACCAATTGGCAAAAGGTGTTTATGTTTACAGAGTAAGCATCAAAAATCCCGATGGAGAGAAAACGCAAGAAATGCAAAAATTATATCTTTTGAAGTAAAACACAATAAATTTTTAGGGTTTACGTATATTTGTAACCTTCAAGTAAAATGTTGTGTTTTGGACTAAAATTTTTGATCAAATCAATAACAATTAAAAGTTGAATAATTTAAATTAAATGATAAAAAAATATTTTCTAACTGGTTTAACAACGTTGGTAACTGCAGTAGCGATGGGTCAAAGTGGAAACACACCAAAAGACGCTTCTGAATTACAGTTAAACACAATCACCACAGCAGTTCCTTTCTTGCAAATTACCCCTGATTCTCGATCAGGTGCGATGGGAGATGTGGGAACAGCAATAAGTCCGTCATCCAATTCTTTTTTCTGGAACACTTCCATGCTTTCCTTCTCAGAAGAAAAGTCCGAAGTCTCACTTTCTTATTCGCCGTGGCTGCAAAATCTTGCTTCTGATATTAATTTATCTCATTTGGCAGGTTTCATTCGTTTGAATGATAGAAACGTGGTTGGTGGATCTTTGCGTTTTTTCAGCTTAGGAGAAATTTTATTTACAGACAATACTGGAGCACCAACAATGCCCCATACTCCAACAGAATTTGAGTTGCTTGGAGGATATGCTTTCCAATTGAACGAAAGATTCTCTTTAGGATTAAACGGAAAGTTTATCTATTCTAATTTGACCTCAGGTGCAATGGTTGATGGGGCAGAAAGTTCTGCAGGATTAGCAGGAGCAGCGGATGTGTCATTCTCTTATTTTAACGATGATATCCGATATGCCGGTAGAAGAGGTTCTTTGGCTTTTGGTGTAACTTTGAACAATATCGGAAACAAAATTTCCTATACGGCTGAAAATGACCGTGATTTTTTACCAACCAATTTGAAAATTGGAACGGCGATGACTATGGATTTAGATAGTTACAACAGTTTGACTTGGGCTATAGATGTTTCTAAGTTGTTGGTGCCTACTACACCGATTAGAAATAACATCAGTGGAGATATTATGTCGGGGTATGACCAAAACATTGGGGTAGTGCCTGGAATGCTACAATCGTTTTACGATGCGCCAGGAGCTTTGGCTAAAGATGAAAATGGGAACTATATCCAAAATCCAGATGGTACATACCAGACTGTTAAAGGAACAAAGTTCAAAGAGGAGTTAACTGAAATTATGATTGGTACAGGGCTAGAGTATTGGTACAATGATTTGTTTGCTGCACGTGCTGGATATTTCTATGAAAACTTAAACAAAGGAGCTCGTCAACACTTGACCTTCGGAATTGGTTTGAAATACAAAATGTTCGGAATTGACTTTTCTTATTTAACTTCCTTAAGAAGAAATAATCCACTTCAAAACACCATTCGTTTTACATTAAGATTGCATTTAGGAGGAAGTGAGAATGATTCTGGATCTGTAAAACCTGAATAATGAAAATAAAAATAGGATTTGGTGTTGATGTGCATCAACTTGTGCCAAATCGCGATCTAATTATTGGAGGAGTTACCATTCCCGCACCATTTGGAGCACTCGGACATTCTGATGCTGATGTACTTTTGCACGCCCTGTGTGATGCAATGCTAGGGGCGCTCAACTTAAGAGATATCGGATTTCATTTTTCTGATACCGACCCAAAATACAAAGACATAGATTCTACAATCTTGTTGAGGGATTCTTTCAAGTTGATTAAAGATAAAGGTTATGCCATTGGAAATATCGATGCTACGGTAATTCTTGAGCAACCTAAGTTGAATCCTCATATTCCTGCCATGCAAAAAATCATTGCTGATATTCTTGAAACAGATCTCGATAACGTTTCTTTAAAAGCAACAACACACGAAAAAGTAGATTCTTTCGGAAACCAAAAGGCAGTAAAAGCTTATGTTGTTTGTTTGCTGACTGGAGTTTAATTAGGGAGTTTTACCCCAATCTTTTGGCACCACAAAACGTACATTGTTGTCGTCAAAGAGCACTAATTCTGGTTGTACAAGAGGTTCGTTAAACGTTGTAGTATGAAAATATCCATTGTTTTTTTTGGGGTTTGTAGCAGAAAGCCAGTTGGGTTTGGGTAAAATTTCTATGGCTTGTGTCCGGAGTTTTTGTACCGCAGGTTGACGAATGAATTGAAAGGTGTTGCCATTGGTGATTAGATTCTCCTCTATTTTGGTTTCGGTAAAAAACAATCCTTTTAAAAAAAGATAAGAAGTATTTACTGTCCCTTGGATTTTTTGTTGAATTTCTTCTCGTTTCCCCAAAGGTAATTGATGATAGATTAATCTGTTTAATTTCAGTCCAAGGTTGTCTTTTAAACGAGGTCCAACCCATTTTGATGCGTCATTTTGTTGTTGTCTGTCTTTTAGCAAATAATACTTTACAGCACATTCGATATGCATTACTTTTCCCTTGTATTCAATGATAAAGTCAACTTCTCCAATTGTTTTCTGGGCATCAATGATTTGAAAGTTCTGAAGCAATAACTCTATTTCACGAAAAGTCTGAAAAAAGAAAGAGAGTAAAGCTTCAGCATAAAACCCCAAACGCTTGTTCTTTTTTCTGTCTACAAATTGATTGATCGAGTGAGGATTTTTATCGAGCTCCAAAAAGTATTCAGTGGATAGCGCCTCCCATTCATTAAGCACTGTTTGCGGAAACAATGCGTAGGGCGATAAATCATAACTCGGGTGAAGTGGGGATTCAGAAAATAAAAGCCAGTATAAATCGCGAACCTTTGGAGAGATTAATCGGTAATAAATCGAATGCTGCATGGATTAAAATTACACATAAATTTTTTAATGCTGATGTTTTACGTCATACTCCTATGAATGATGTTAGAATTAAAAAAACCGTTTCCTTTTGCCAATCCTAATTGAATTGATATTTTTGTGCTGAATTATTCACCAAAAACAGAATAATATGAGAATTGTAGATACAATACCGCATGAGCGGTTCAAAATACAAATTTTTTCGTACAACTCTAAGTACACTGTAAAGATAGAGTTAGGACAATTCGAGCAAAGCTATAAAATAGGAGAACTCGATGTAATGGGGGTAGCAGATGTTAAAGCAATGATCACCCCAGAATTCCTAAGTAACTGCCTTAAGCGCTTTGTTGATATGCGTACAGATTGGAACGAAGCTTTTATAAATAAGAATACTAACATAACAAATCAATAAACCCGATGAAAAGATTTTTATCTATTGCAACTTTAGGATTAGCCTCCTCACTTTTTATTACCGCGTGCAACAATAGTAATGAAACAAAAACTGCTGATGAAGAAGTAGCAACACCTGTTCAAAAGAAACAAATGGGTGATGACGACACCGGTATTGCGATGGCTTTTTATTACCAAGACAGTATTGCAACGCAATTCAATTTCTATAGAGAAATCGATTCAATCTTGAAAGTAAAGGAAACCAACTTCCAAAAAGAATTGGAAGGAAAGTATCGTGCTTATCAAGCTTATGAGGCGGATATTCAAAAAAGAATGCAAGCCAATGAAATTACAGGCTACCAAATTGAAGAAATTCAGCAAACTGCAATTCAAAAACAACAGTCTATTCAACAGTTTGAACAACAACGTGGAGCAGCACTTCAAAGAGAATCAATGGAGTATCAAACGGCTTTGATGAGTAAAATAGCTGAAGCTGGAAAGGAGTTTTCTGATAAAAAGAACATCGACTTATTGTTCTTTTATCAAAAAGGAGGACAAATTACTTTCATCAATAATGCTTATGATGTGACAGAAGTATTTATTCAATTCTTGAATAAAAGAGAAGACGAATTAATGTCTGGTTTTCAAGAAGAAGTTGAAGAAAATCTGAATGAATCAGCGGAGTAAGTTTAAATACATCGATTATTACTTGATAAAGTATGTTTATAGCGCAGGAAAAGTTACAAAGTAATATTGCTGAATACGTCATCTACATGTATCAAGTGGAAGACATGATTCGTGCATATCGTTTCGATATTGATAAGATTCGTGAAAACATCATTCGTCCACAGGTGAAAAGTGAAGCCTTTGAAAATGAAGCAGTAAAATGGTATGAAGAGCTTATTGCTGAAATGAAAAGCAGAGGATTAGAGAAAAAAGGTCATTTACACCGATTAGGAGAAGTTATTACAGAGTTGATTTACCTCCACAATACATTAAAAGATGTTGTTGAAGACAAAAAATACCTTGGGCTTCTTGAAGCAGCCAATGAAAATGTAGAGGCCTTTCAAAAGAAAAGTGACCTGGGCTCATTGCACATGATAGAGGTTTGTTTTCAAGCTTTATACATGAAGCTACTTTTAAAGTTACAAGGTAAAGAAGTTGGTGCAGAATCTGAAGCAGCGTTCGATACCATGAGAATTATTTTAGCTTACCTCACAAAAGCGTATCATCAAATGAAAGCTGGTGATATGAGCATGTTTCAAAAAGAAAAATAGTGGTAAGAAAAGGATTGCCAAGAAGTGTGAATAAATGAGTTCTGTTTTATTGGTCCCGGAAAGAGTTGTAACTATGTTCCCAATTGACCATCGGAATTAGTGCATCTCGCTTTAGCTTCTAAAAATCTGATCACATATTAGGCATTAGATGTTAGACCAAAAGTCTAATGTCTAATGTGTATTTTTATTACACTTAAAGAGTTTTATTCTAAACCTATGGCACGCTCAGTCCATTTTGATTTAGTCTCTCTTTTTAATTTATAAATCCGTGTAATCTACACCCTAAACTTTTCGTTAAACTTCTCAATTTGCTTCTTTCGTAGTCCGTCAAGATCCTCTGGAACTGTTCTTTTCCAACGTTTATGCGACCAAATCCAATATTCAGGAGCTTCATGAATGGTTTTCTCTAGAAGATGTACAAATTGTTCTGTGATTTCTCCATACTTTAATTCTTGTGGGCTTGAAGTAATTTCTTTTAATCGCATGGTGTAGTGACCACGTTTGATTTTGTGCAGACTAAAATAAACCACGGCTTGATTGTATTTGTTGGCCAACATTTCAGGGCCAAAAACAATTCCCGAAGTCTGATTCAAAAACTCCATCCAATAACATTTGTTTGAATCACCTGGTGATTGATCTGCTAAAACTAATGTAGAGGTTGTTTCAGTATTCTTCTTGAAAAAATCATGAACAATCTTCGAATGAATGACTTTCATTCCAAAGCGTGACCTTCTGGCGTTTAGTTTTTTGTCCCAAAATCCATTCGATAAAGGCATTCCGATACCAACAGCTTGGTGGCTAAACAATAAATTTTGTCCAGTAATCAACCATTCCCAGTTGTTGTAATGCCCTGAAACCAATAAAACACTTTTCTTTTGGGCATAAAGCTGTTCCATTACTTCAGGATTTTCAACTTTAAATCGCTTCAATAATTGACGTTTAGAAATACTTAAGTTTTTGGCTCCTTCAGCAAGTAAATCAGTGAGGTGACGGTAAAACCGACGTTCTATCTTGCGTTTTTCTTTTGTGGTTTTATTCGGAAATGAACGTTCGATATTTCCACGCACTACTTTTCTACGGTATGGAATAACTGTAATGAGTAAAAGGTAAAAAAAATCGGTGAATAAGTACATGATCCTTAGCGGAAGTAAGGAAAGTGGATAAATCAATACGTAATAGGCCAATGCGCTAAACATGTACTTTTTTTGGTAAAAATATGAAAATTAAGACGCAATGAACAGTGATTAAATGTTAATTATTGAGGAAAAGGGTGATCTTTTTTAGGCCACCATTCCTGTCTCCGTCCTTTAGTTTGCTTTCTTTTTTTGACTACCAATTCATTTGGCTTAGGCTTCTGTTGTCGCCATGCAAAATGTTTGGTAGGTAGAAAAAAAATCTGCGCAAAGCTATCGGAGCTACACCAGGGTGGAAGTAAATCCTGCTTTCTTAGCGTTTAGCCTTGCAATGACAAGGAATTCTCTTGTCTTTCAATGGTGTGATTAAAAACTTTAAGTAAATAAATCTCATTATTTTAGCATAAGAAAATAATATAGCTATCTTTGCAGCTGTGTTAAAAGTAACACGTACATAAAAATCATTAAAATAATATTGGAATGTATTTATCAACAGAAAAGAAAAAAGAGATTTTCAAAAAGCACGGTAAGTCTGAAAACGACACTGGTTCTGCAGAAGGGCAGATTGCTTTATTCACTTACCGCATCAGCCACTTGACTGAGCACTTGAAGAAAAATCGTAAAGATTATGGAACGCAACGTGCACTTCAGTTGTTAGTAGGTAAGAGAAGAAGTCTTTTGGATTACTTAAAGAAAAAAGACATCGTACGTTACCGTGAGATTGTTAAAGAATTAGGATTGAGAAGATAATTCTCGATCAATAAATTTATAGGAAAAGGGGGGCAGTCGAAGAGATTCGAAGTTCCCCTTTTTTGCTAAAATGAAAGTTAGGGAAACTAAGTTCTTTAATTTTTTGATAAGAAGTTTTTAAAAGGCAAGGCATGTGAAGTCTTTTTAGTGGTGGAATCCCGACTGTAAACGTCTGAATGACCGCAATAAAAAACACTTGTGCTGAGCGTGCCGAAGTAAGTATAACACAGAGTTTGAAAACTTGTTATAAAACAAAAATGTAAATATATAAATATGAATATAGGAATAAAAAAGTCCATCACTATTGGAGGTAAAGAGATCTCTGTAGAAACGGGTAAGCTTGCAAAGCAGGCCGACGGTTCGGTAGTGTTACAAATGGGCAACACAGTTTTATTAGCTACAGCTGTGTCTTCAAAAGAAGCTAAAGAAGGAATTGATTTCCTTCCATTAACAGTTGATTACCGCGAAAAATTTGCGGCAGCTGGACGTATCCCTGGTGGGTTCTTACGTCGTGAAGCGCGTCCTTCTGATATGGAGGTCTTAATTATGCGTTTAGTAGATAGAGCATTGCGTCCATTGTTTCCAGATGATTATCATGCTGAAACGCAGGTGATGATTCAAATGATGTCTTACGATGGTGAACATATGCCAGATACATTGGCTGGATTTGCTGCTTCTGCAGCTTTAGCTGTTTCAGATATTCCATTTAACGGACCTATGTCTGAAGTACGTGTAGCACGTGTTGATGGTGAATTTATCGTTAACCCATTGGTTTCTGAATTAGAGAAAGCAGATATGGAGTTGATGATTGCAGGTACAATGAAAGACGTTGTAATGATCGAAGGTGAAATGCATGAAGCGCAAGAATCTGAATTGATTGAAGCGATTAAAATTGCGCACGAAGCGATTAAGCTACAATGTCAGTTCCAAATCGATTTGGCCGCTGAAGTTCCTGCTTCATCTCCAAAACGTGAGTATAACCATGAAGATAGTAACGCAGATTTTGAGAAGAAAATCCAAGACTTTGCTTACGCAAAATGTCAAGAGGTTGCACGTCAAGGTTCTGCTGATAAAAATAAACGTTCTGAAGGATTCAAAGCAATCAAAGAAGAGGTTAAAGCATTGTTTACCGAAGAAGAATTGGCTGAAAACGAAAAGTTAATCGGTTCGTACTTCTCAAAAACAATGAAAGAGGCTGTACGTGATGTAATCTTAAATGAGCGCATCCGATTAGATGGTAGAAAGTTTGATGAAATTCGTCCAATTTGGAGTGAAGTAGATTACTTACCAATGGTTCACGGTTCTGCTGTGTTTACACGTGGTGAAACACAATCATTGACAACACTTACATTAGGGGGTAAGATGCAAGAGCAAATGATCGACTCTGCAACAAAGCAAGGAACAGAAAAATTCATGCTACACTACAACTTCCCGCCGTTTAGTACGGGAGAAGCTTATCCAATTAGAGGGGTTTCTCGTCGTGAAATTGGACATGGTAACTTGGCATTGCGTGCATTAAAGTATGTATTGCCAGAAGACAATCCTTACACCATTCGTTTGGTTTCTGAAATTTTAGAATCTAACGGTTCTTCTTCTATGGCAACTGTTTGTGCAGGTACTCTTGCATTGATGGATGGTGGTATTCCAATTAAGGCTCCAGTATCTGGAATCGCGATGGGATTAATCATGAACAAAGAAGGAAAATACGCTGTATTGTCTGACATCTTAGGAGACGAAGATCACTTAGGAGATATGGACTTCAAAATTACAGGTACGGCAAAAGGAATTACGGCGTGTCAAATGGACATTAAAGTTGATGGATTGCCATATGAAGTATTGACTGAAGCTTTAGAACAAGCAAAAGCTGGACGTCTTCACATCTTAGGAGAAATCTTGAAAACGATTGCTGAGCCAAGAGCAGAACTTAAACCTTACGCTCCACGTGTTGAATCTATTCGCGTTCCTAATGAAGCGATTGGTGCAATCATCGGGCCTGGTGGGAAAATCATCCAACAAATTCAAAAAGATACAGGTGCAACTGTAATGATTGAAGAGGATGAGAAAACAGGAGAAGGTATTGTTCAAATCTTAGCAGAAGGAGCTGAGCCAATGAATGCGGCAACGAAGGCAATTCGTGATATCGCATTCCCTCCAACTGTTGAAGAAGGTGAAATCTATGAGGGGAAAGTGAAGTCTGTGCAGGCTTACGGAGTTTTCGTTGAAATCTTACCTGGTACAGATGGTTTAATCCACGTTTCTGAATTTGCAAATGAACGTATTACTAAAATGGAAGATGTTGCCAAAGAAGGTGATGTGCTGAAATTTAAAGTAGTGGGTCGTGATCCAAAATCTAAGAAATGGAAACTTTCTAGAAAAGTACTTTTAGAAAAAACAGAAAAGACTGAGGATTAATCCTTATTCTTGATCAAATAATTAACCTCAACAGCAATGTTGGGGTTTTTTTATTCAACCTTTTTGACTTGACTTACGTCTGTATTTCTAAACAGAATTGTTTATATTTATCACAGATTGAAAAACACTACACAAAATAACTTAATGAAATTCATCAACGTCTTCGTTGCTGTCCTCTTTGTTGTTCAGGTTTTTGCACAAGACATTCATTTTTCACAAATGAAATTCGCGCCTCTTAATGTGAATCCAGGTGCCGCAGGATTGAATGGAAAGTACAACGCAATTGTCAATTATCGAACGCAGTGGAATAGTGTGGCCGATCCATTCACCACCATGGGCGCTTCTTTTGATATGAAGTTTGAAGAACCTCGAAGAAATAAAGGCTTTCTAGCAGCTGGTATTAATTTCTATCATGATATTGCTGGAGATTTACGTATGACTACTTCGAATGTTAATCTTTCTGTGGCTTATCATTTGAGAATTAACCGTTCTAGCACTTTTGGTTTAGGGCTTCAGGCAGGATATGGACAGCGCGGTATTGGAAGTGTTGACGGTCTGTATGCAAGTCAGCACAATGGAACAGATTTCGACCAAAATATGATCAGCGGAGAAAGTTTCAGACAAACAAGTTTTGGATATGTTGATGTGGGAGGTGGATTTGTTTACAATCACAATTCACTAACCGAAAACACCTTTCGATCAGATGGCTATAATTTGACCATTGGGGCTGCTGCGTATCATTTAACAAGACCAGATTACTCTTTCTTGCAGGGAGGGAATGATGATTTAGAAATTCGATTTACAGGATTTGTTGAGTCAGAATTTGTTGTTGATCGCTCACCCATTGCGTTAATGCCTGCTTTGTATTATCAACGTCAAGGTACGCACCAAGAAATTTATCTTGGGACTTACATCAAGTACCATATCATAAAATCATCGTCAAGAACAAGCTTGAGAGAAGGTTTTTCTATTGCTTATGGACCATTCTACCGTTTTGGAGACGCCTTCGTTAATAAATTACTGATTGACTACAACGGATATGCTTTAGGAATATCTTATGATTTGAACTTGTCCTCACTTACTCAGGCCAGCAAAGGACGTGGAGGTATCGAATTTATGTTTAGATATACCTTGTTAGAGAAACACCAAACCAGAGCAAGAATCCATTAATAAGCGCTAAGACTTTTCTGTAATTTTATTGCGTAGGTATGATTAAATGAAATGTGTTGTAACTATTTTTCTTTGAATTGGTTATAGTCATTTTTAGAAATAAATCAAAAATAGTATGAAATAAGCAACGCAGACTAAAAGTCTGTCGTTAAACTATATAGAAGGTTGTAATGTTTTTATTACCTTCAACATGTTCTAATCAAAATCTCTACATAATGAAAAGACTACTACTATTTTTTATCCTTTTCGGCAATGTGTTAATTGGGCAGGAAATATGTGATAATGGAATCGATGATGACGGAAATGGTTTAATTGATTTAAACGATACCGCTTGTGATTGTGAGGGATTTGGAGTTCCTCAGAATATTCCTTCCTTAATTCCAAATCCATCCTTTGAAGACCGAAATTGTTGTCCTTCTTCTTTCTCGCAATTGAGTTGTGCAGATACGTGGATTCAAGCAACAACAGCAACTTCCGATTATTTTAATTGTGGATATAACTTCCCTGCTTTTAACAATGCAGGCTTAACACCACCCGATGGTGATGCCTATGTTGGAGCGATCTACTCTGATGGTTGGAAAGAATATATCGGTTCATGTTTAATCAGCCCACTTTTAGCCGGTGAAACTTACACTTTATCTTTTCAAATTGCATCTTTTGGAATAACAGGAATGGGTGGAGCTTGTACTAAAACATATGGTGATGTTGATGTGTCAATATTTGGAGCGGCCAATTGTGGTTCCTTACCTGTAAATACAACCAATTGCCCTTCTTCTAGTGACCCAAGTTGGACGTTAATAGGGTCTCAAACGTATACTCCAATGGGAGCATGGGGGGTGATTACTATTGACATTACCCCAGCTACAGATATTAATGCAATCATGATTGGACCACCATGCGGACCGCTGCCTGGCGATTATGGAGGGGGGTGTTATGCTTACTTTGTGTACGATAACTTGATTTTAGCTTCAAATAATTTCTTTAATACGATAACCATTGAAGAAACAGGTAGTTTTTGTACCAATGACGTTACATTGACTGCTGAAGCAGATAGTGTAGGAGGAACTTGGCAATGGTATTATGAGGGAGTAGCGCTTGTAGGAGAGACAGATTCTATTCTTAATATTTCTGCCAATGGATTACAAGCGGGGGAGTATAATCTGAGGTATACTATTGGTGCACGTTGTGAACGTGTTGATTATGTTGTAGATCCTCCTGTTTATCCAACCGCTCTGTTTGATTTTAATATCGTCTGTGAAGGAGATGTAACACAGTTTTCTGATTTGTCTGTCCCTGGTGATTATCCAATTTATGATTGGGAATGGGACTTTGACCAGGACATGATTGATGATGCCACAATACAAAATCCATCACATATTATTCCTACGTCAGGTGGAAATGATATTCGACTTCGTGTTACTGATAGTATTGGATGTGAACATGATACCATAGTGTCTGTTTTTGTCAATCCTAATCCAAGTGTTGATTTCAATTGGGATGACGAATGCTTAGGAGATACCACGTTTCTTGTGAATCAATCCAGTATCTCAATTGGTCAAATCGATTCTTGGAATTGGGATTTCGATGATGGGAATACTGCAACGCTGTTCAGTCCAAGTCATGTTTATGCAGCAAGTGGAAACTATAACGTTCAGCTAACAGCGGTCTCTGATAGTGGCTGTGTTAACGATACAGTTCATTCAGTGGAGGTGTTTATTAATCCTATTGCTGATTTTAACTTTACTAATGTTTGTGATGAACAAAGTATGTTGATCGAAAGTACTGCCCTTGCCAATGGTGGTACAATTGCTGATTATTTTTGGGACATCACAAGTGATGGAAGTGTAGATTATTTTGTAGATTCATTTAATCACGTTTTTCCAAGTGATGGCTTCTATGATGTAACACATATTGTTGAAACTTCTAACGGTTGTCGAGATACCTTGATGCAACAAGTGACGGTTTATGCATTGCCAGAAGCTCAATTTACTGTTGATGCAGTTTGTGAGGATACAACAACGACTTTTGTTAATCAATCAAACGTTGTTCCCGTAGATGCTGATGCAATTGTCGATTACGCTTGGAGTTTCGGAAATGGAAACACTTCTAATATTGAAAATCCTACTCATAATTATAATGTTGAAAATGTTTATGATGCGCAATTGGTCATCACAACCAATTATGGATGTAAAGATTCGATCACGCATCCTGTAGAGGTTTATCCATTGCCAGTACCTGACTTTACACCAACAAATGTCTGTCTTGAAGACGTTAATGAATTCTTTGATTTGTCTACCGTCTCCAATGATCATACGACAAATAATGTGGTGCAATGGTCTTGGGATTTTGGTGATGGCTCATACAGTGTTCAACAAAACCCAATCAATGCTTATACTGCTGATGGAGCTTATAATGCGACATTGGAAGTAGTTACCAATAACGGATGTCGCGAAGAGATTACAAAAACAGTAACCGTACACCCATTGCCTGTAGTGAGTTTTTCGGGTGTTAACTTGACAGGGTGTTCACCAATTTGTCCAGAAGTCTCGAGTACTACTACGATAAATTCACCTTCTACATTAGATCAGTTTGAATGGACTTTGTCAAATGGAGAAACGCATAATGGACCAGTGTTGAATGATTGTTATAACAATCCAACGGGCGAAAATATTTATTATGGATTGACTCTGACAGTTACATCGAACGAAGGCTGTGTGAGGTCGCATTCTGAGAATAGCTACATAGAAGTTTATCACAATCCGGTGGCTGATTTTTATTATGAACCGAATGATCCTGATGTGATAGATCCTGAAGTAGAGTTTTACAACACTTCTTTATATGCTGATTATTACAATTGGACCTTCGGAAATCAAGGTTCTTCAACTGTAACGAATCCAATCTTCGAATTTAGTCCAGAACCATTAGAGCATAGAGTGAGGTTAATCTCAAGTACAATTGAGGGGTGTATTGATACTGCTTATGCAGTTGTGGATGTAAAGGACAAAATAATATTTTATGTTCCAAATACTTTTACTCCAGATCAGGATAAGTTCAATGAAACATTCAAACCGGTTTTTACCCATGGATTTGACCCTCAAAATTATACTTTGTACATCTTTAACCGATGGGGAGAGCTGGTCTTTGAGTCTCATGATACCGATATAGGTTGGGATGGAACCTACGGAGTAGAGGGCAGGAAAATCGTTAAAGAAGGGACTTATGTATGGAAAATTAAATTCAAAGAAACAATGTCAGATAAACATCATACGCTTACCGGACATGTTAATTTATTGAGGTAAATTACTCAAGGATAAATCCTGTGAGAACAGGAATCAATTCTTCGTGTAAAGGCAACTTAGGGTTTAAGTAGGTTTGAATATTTTCTTCCCTATTCTCAGAAGCAGCTTTAAAAATGTGATTCATTCCATCAATGATTTTTAATTCTGCTTCGGGATTTGCTTCATGCTGTAATACAGCGTCCTCTTCAGAAACTTGAATGTCTGATGTTCCATGCAATATCAATGTTGGAATGTTGAGCTTTTGAATTTCTTCTTGTGGCGAATATTTTAACCAAGAAATTAAATAGGGTTGGACACTCTTACGAAATAAAGAAGCTAAATCTGTATTGAAATCATCTACTTCTTCACCTTTTTTAAGTTTTAATAAAATGCGTTTAACTTCTTCAGTATACCCAGGCGATTGTGCTGTGATTTGTTCAATTAACACTTCATCTATACTTCTACCTGTTCCAGCGAATGAAATGAACTTACTCACTTCGCGTTGTTGGGCTGCCAACATGCCAATCAATGAACCTTCAGAATGACCGATTAAAATAATATTGGTGTATTTCTTCTTTTTTAAATAATCAATGCATGCGTTTACTTGGTCAACATTGTCTTGAAATCGTAGATCACCTTCTGATTTATCGCTTTTACTTTTGCCTACCATTAATTTGTCATAGCGTAAACTAGCAATGCCATGTTCGGCTAATTCCTCAGCCAACATGCGGTAACTATTGGCTTGAACCATCATGCTGTTTCCGTTTCTGTCTGTCGGACCAGAACCTGGAATGATGATTACCACCGGTGCTTTTGATTTTTCAGAAACACTGATTAAACTCCCGTAAAGTATTTCGTCCTCCATTTTAACTTTGACTTCTTTTTCTTTTTGGGCAATTGAAAAAAGAGGAATTGAAAAAATCATGACAACTAGAATGGACCAATTTAAATGCTTCATGTTATTATTTATTACTTTCGTATTTGCATTGTAATAATAAGGAATAATTTTTTTGATGAAAAATATCTTTACCTTTTTAACGAATAACAAAAATGAATCGCTTCTTGCATTTGATCCTATAGAAGTGTTTGAATGTGAAGAAGAAAATTGCCTTGAAAAGACAGCTTCATTTATTGAAAAGTTTGAAGATGACTATCGTTTTGGATTCCTTTCTTACGATTTGAAAAATGACATTGAAAATTTAAAATCTGAGCATTCAGACCGAATTCAATTTCCAACAGTTGGTTTTTTTGTGCCACGTTATGTTGTGAAATGGGACGAAAATGGGAATCCAGTTTTTCTGAAAGGTTCAGCAGATCAAAAAGCCATTGATTTTATTGCCTATTTCCTTAGTCAGCAAGAAGTAAAAGCAGAAAACAAAGTTGAGTTGACAGCAGGTTTAAGCAGAGAGTCTTACATTTCTACCATTGATGAACTCCAAGGAGAAATTCAAATGGGAAATATTTATGAGGTCACATTCTGTCAAGAATTTTATGCTGAAAATTGTAAAATTTCACCTTTACCCACTTATTTTGCTTTAAATAACATAACGAAAGCTACCTTTTCATGTTTTGTTGAATGGGAGGGGAGGTATTTACTTTCGGCCAGTCCAGAACGGTTTTTAAAACGTGAAGGCCATCGCTTAATCACCCAACCGATTAAAGGAACAGCAAGAAGAGGAACTACACCAGTAAAGGATGAACGGCTTAAAACAGAATTGCTAGCCAGTGAGAAAGAACGTGCAGAAAATGTGATGATTGTTGACTTGGTCCGAAATGATTTATCTCGAATTGCTGAACGTAACTCGGTTCAAGTTGATGAACTTTTTGGAGTCTATACTTTTGAAACGGTGCACCAATTGATTTCTACCGTTTCAGCAACAATCAATGAGGAGGTGAGCGTATTGGAAATTCTAAAAGCACTTTTCCCAATGGGAAGTATGACGGGAGCGCCAAAAATCAGTGCAATGAATTTGATTGAAAAGCACGAAACCTTCAAAAGAGGACTTTATTCGGGAAGTGTTGGCTATTTTAAACCCAATGGTGACTTTGATTTCAATGTGATTATTCGCAGTATTTTGTATAATGAAAAGTTAAAAAATATCAGTTGTCCAGTGGGTGGCGCTATTACCTTAAAATCTTCGCCTGAAATGGAATACGAAGAATGTATGATTAAAGTCAAAGCATTAAAAGAAGTACTGAATTCAGATGAATAATGCTCCGACATATTGGGTAGCTTGCAGCGGTGGAGTCGATTCTATTGTGCTGTTGCATCTTATGCTAGAAACAAAGAATAAAAACGAAGTTGGAATTTTACATTGTAATTTCCATTTGCGTGAGCATTCATCGAATGAGGACGAGTTATTTGTGCGAAAACTAGCAAGAGAACTCAATGTGCCAATACGGGTACAAGATTTTGATACGAAGCAATATGCGAAAAGTCATCGTTTAAACACTCAATTAGCAGCCCGTGAATTGAGGTACAATTGGTTTGATCAAATTATTCGAGAAGAGCAGGCGGTGGTACTATTGGGGCACCATTATGATGATCAGCTCGAAACTTTCTTTTTGCAATTGCGCAGAGGAGGTAGGGTAAAAGGACTTTCTGGTATGCCTGAATACAGAGCAGGCTATTTACGGCCATTGTTAAAACACACCAAGGAAGAGCTGATTTCACTAGCTCAGCAACACGATTGGAAATGGCGTGAAGATGTCACCAACGCATCGAATGATTATACTCGAAACTGGTACAGGAATGAAGTATTGCCCTGTTTGCAATCTGAAGGATTCCCAATACATGAACTTGTTCCCTTAATGCATTCTTTTCAATCGGTTCTGTGTTTTTTAAAAAGTATAAAAATTCCTGATTCAATTCTGATTGAAGATTGGAAAAGTTATCCTGTGTGGATTCAACAGCATATTTTGTCAGAACAAGGCCTGGGAGAATATGCAGTAGACGAAATTGTTCGACTCACAAAGTCAGAGAAAGGAAAGTTTATTGGGAATGACCATGCGAAAGCTTGGAATGAAGGAGATGCTCTTGTTTTTGTGAAAGAATCAAGTCAAGCCGTTGAGTATAAGTTAGCCATTTCGAAACATCCAACAGGAACCATAAAACTCAATCCAAGCGATTTATTTTTGGATACATCTAAAGTAAAATTACCACTAACAATACGGAAATGGCAAGCAGGAGATTATTTTCAACCCCTAGGAATGAAAGGGTTGAAATCAGTGGGGAAGTTTTTAAGGGATAGAAAAGTACCTGCGCATCAAAAAGAACAAGTGCGTATTTTATTGGATTCAGAAAATCATATTCTAGGCGTCTTTGGGTTTGGTGTCGATGAAAAATACCGCTTAAATAACAGTACCAAAGAACTTTTTAGGGTTCGATTAATTAAAATGTTAACTAAGATTGTTTAGCTTCTTATAAAGATCAATCAAGCTCTTCAAAAGGCATCAAAGCCAAAAGTTCTTTTTCGATATGGGGTTTAAATACATCATGACCAAAAGGAATTTTCGTTAAGGCTTCTTGCTGGTTAATTTTCTCTAAAAATTGAGTAGCACTTTTCGGGGTAATGATTTTGTCATATTCACCAATAATAAGGTTGAAATGGACATTGTATTTTTCTAAAGTGGCTTTTACTTCTTCATCAGAGGGTCTTAAATCTCTAAAAGCACTCCATGTTTTGTATGCAGTTTCAAACTTCTCATGATCAGAAGTATAGAAATCCAAGAAAGTAACAATTTTCGGGTCAATTATTTTTACTTTGGCCAACCCTCGAGAAATATTCATCAATTCATGCGGTTTATTTACCCAGCGTTGGAATAGTTTTCGTGTAAACCATTGTCGCTGGGTCCAACTGTAAAAGTTTTTATCATCCAATCCATCCGGAGCAATTAAAAACAAACTTTTTACCCTGTGGGCAAAAGCAGGAAAAGCACTTAATGTAAATCGTCCACCTTGAGAATATGCCACCCAGTGAAAACGGTCTACTTTTTCTTTTGTTAATAATTTTTCCAACAATTTTTCAACATCTTTCGAGGTGATTAAGTCTTCATGAATTCTACTGGGAGAAAAGGTGGAGTAGCCATGTAAAAACAAGTGAATGGAAATGATTTTTCGTGTCTTTCTTTCTAAAAATTTAAAGTCTTCTGCGGACCTACCGTTCCCATGAAAGCAAAGGATTACAGTGTTTCCTTCCCCATAAACTTCATAAGAAAGTTTGAGGTCTTGCAAGGTAACACTTTCGATTTTTCTTTCCATTAGTACTGATATCTGAATGCTGAAAAAGTAAAATAATAACTAAAACATTTTTAGGGATTCCAATTTATGTCAAAAAATAGCCATAAATATCCTGTGCATACCTATAAAAGTAGTAAAAATGAATTAAATTTGCGTTCAATTTGTATCACGCTTTTACATCATAAGCATAAAGAAAAATTGGAATGCCTAAGAACGAGAAAATTAAGTCAGTTTTAATTATTGGAAGTGGACCTATTGTAATTGGTCAAGCCTGTGAATTTGATTATTCAGGATCGCAAGCAGCGAGATCTTTGAGAGAAGAAGGAATAGAAGTCACATTGATCAATTCGAATCCAGCGACCATCATGACCGATAAAGTAGTCGCAGATAATATTTATCTAAAACCACTAGAACCTGAGAGCATTCGAGAAATTATAGCCAACCATAACATTGATGCAGTTTTGCCAACAATGGGAGGGCAAACAGCTTTGAACTTAGCCATCAAATGTGATGAGCTAGGAATTTGGGAGGAAAACAATATAGACATCATTGGAGTTGACATTGCGGCTATTGAAATTACTGAGAACCGCGAGGCATTCCGTAACCTGATGGAAGATATTGACGTTCCAATGGCTCCGCAAAAAACAGCGAAATCTTTCTTAGAAGGAAAAAGTGTTGCACAAGAATTTGGTTTTCCATTGTGTATTCGATCTTCCTACACTTTAGGTGGAGCAGGAGCAGGAGTGGTGTATGATGAAAATGAGTTTGATAATTTATTAGACGCTGGTCTTCATGCTTCTCCAATTCACGAAGTAATGATTGATAAAGCTTTAATGGGATGGAAAGAGTATGAATTAGAGTTGTTGCGAGACAAAAACGATAATGTTGTAATTATTTGTTCTATCGAGAATTTCGATCCAATGGGAGTGCATACAGGAGACTCAATCACTGTTGCTCCGGCAATGACAATGTCAGACACCACCTTCCAAAAGATGCGTGACATGGCCATTAAGATGATGCGTTCTGTAGGGAATTTCGCGGGAGGATGTAACGTTCAGTTCGCTGTTTCTCCAGATGCTGAAGAGAAAATCATTGCCATTGAAATTAACCCTCGTGTATCACGTTCATCAGCATTAGCGTCTAAAGCAACGGGTTACCCTATTGCGAAGATTGCTGCAAAATTAGCGATTGGATATACATTAGATGAATTAGACAATCAAATTACGAAAACAACTTCAGCTTTGTTTGAGCCGACTTTGGACTATGTAATTGTAAAGATCCCACGTTGGAACTTTAATAAATTCCCAGGAGCAGACCGTAAATTAGGACTTCAAATGAAATCTGTAGGTGAGGTAATGGGAATTGGTCGTTCTTTCCAAGAAGCACTACAGAAAGCTTGTCAATCCTTAGAAATTGGTAGGAATGGTTTAGGAGCAGATGGAAAAGAAATCACCGATCAAAATCAAATTTTAGAAAGTTTAGAGTTCCCAAGCTGGAACAGACTCTTCCATATTTATGATGCGATTAAACTAGGAATTCCGTTTAAACGTATTCAAGAGAAAACAAAAATCGATGAATGGTTCTTACGTCAAATCGAAGATTTGATCAAATTAGAGCGTAAAATCGAGAAGTTCTCATTGGACAGCATTCCAAAAGAAATGCTCTTTGA
Source organism: Brumimicrobium sp. (assembly GCF_048268645.1). Classification (NCBI taxonomy): domain Bacteria; kingdom Pseudomonadati; phylum Bacteroidota; class Flavobacteriia; order Flavobacteriales; family Crocinitomicaceae; genus Brumimicrobium; species Brumimicrobium sp. Next base: position 23,307 of record NZ_JBLWVE010000011.1, read on the forward strand.
AGCCAAGCAAAAAGGATATGCTGACCGTCAAGTAGCGCATTTATTACGTTGCTTGGAGTCAGAAATATATGCCAAAAGAGAAGCGTTTGGAATTCAACGTGTATATAAAATGGTAGATACATGTGCCGGAGAGTTTCCAGCGCAAACACCATATTATTACTCAACATTTGAATTGGAAAATGAGAGTGAAGTTACTGACAAAAAGAAAATCGTTGTTTTAGGTTCTGGTCCGAATAGAATTGGACAAGGAATTGAATTCGATTACTCATGCGTACATGGTGTATTGGCTGCCAAAGAAGCAGGTTATGAAACCATCATGATCAATTGTAACCCTGAAACCGTTTCAACAGACTTCGATACTGCAGATAAGTTGTACTTTGAACCTGTATTCTGGGAACACATTTATGACATTATTCGTCATGAAAAACCAGAAGGTGTGATTGTTCAGCTGGGGGGGCAAACAGCCTTGAAATTAGCGGAAAAACTAGAGCGTTATGGCATAAAAATTATGGGTACGAGTTATGACGCCCTTGACTTAGCCGAAGACAGAGGACGATTTTCACAGTTGTTGAAGGATAATGACGTACCTTATCCACAATTTGGTGTAGTAGAAAGTGCTGAACAAGCATTAGAACTTTCAAACGATTTAGGATTCCCATTATTGGTGCGTCCTTCTTATGTTTTAGGAGGTCAGAAAATGAAAATTGTGATCAACAAAGAAGAACTTGAGCACCATGTTGTAGATATTCTTCATGAAATGCCTGAAAACCAAATTTTATTGGACCACTTTTTAGGCGGAGCAATAGAGGCAGAAGCCGATGCGATTTGTGATGGTGAGAACGTGTACATTATTGGAGTAATGCAGCACATAGAACCTGCAGGAATTCATTCAGGTGATTCGTATGGTGTTTTACCTCCGTACAACTTAGGAGATCTTGTCATGCAACAAATCGAAGACATCACCAAGAAAATTGCAGTAGCATTAGAAACGGTTGGATTAATTAATATTCAATTTGCAATTCAAAACGATAAGGTATATGTAATTGAAGCTAATCCTAGAGCCTCTCGTACAGTTCCTTTCATTGCGAAAGCATACGATGAGCCATATGTGAATTATGCAACCAAAGTAATGTTAGGAGAAAATAAGGTGACAGACTTTGATTTCCGTCCACGTAAAGAAGGTTATGCGATAAAGATTCCAGTTTTCTCATTCAATAAATTCCCTAATGTGAATAAAGAATTGGGACCTGAGATGAAATCAACGGGAGAAGCAATTCACTTTATTAAGGACTTGAAAGATCCTTTCTTTACGAAAATATTTGCTGAACGTAATTTATATTTATCTAAATAACACCGAACATGGTTTTACTTAGCGTGACGGGTACTGTTAGAATGATTTTAATCATCATTGCTGTTTTTGTAATTGTTCGGTTTATTGGACGATTACTAGTAGCAAAACGCAATTTAGATGAAGAAAAGCGTTACAATCAGAACAATGATGCATTCAAAAAGGCGAAAGAAAAAAGCGCGAATGAGAAAGGAAAAGTTCATATTGTAGAAGGAGGTTACCGCGATGCAGAGGATGTCGACTATGAAGAAGTAAAAGAAGATTAATTTTAAAGGAGGTATACTCCATAGAATAAAATCACAAAAGCAGTAGCGAATTTCGTTACTGCTTTTGTATTTTCTAAAGTTAAATTTAATGATGAGCAATTGGGTTTTTCAAATTAGAAATCATTTTATCAACTGTACCATTTGACGTTCATTTGAGGAAAGCATTATAATCGTTTGAAATAACTCAAAAAAAGATAAAACTTAAAAGACTGAATTTCAAGACTCTTTCATGAAAGATAAAAAAAAGATTATTTTTTTTCAAAAAAAGCATTGCGGATGTAAAAAAGTTCTCTATATTTGCACTCGCCTAACGAAACAACACAGGCCCTTACAACGGTAAGGAAAACAAGAAAAGATAAAAAAAGTAAATTGCGAAAGCAAGTGAACAATACAAAATTTAGTAGTTAATTTACATTAACTATAGTTGACTGTCGTCAGCACCTTCGAAAGAAGATATATAGGTTTTGGTCTGGTAGTTCAGTTGGTTAGAATACCTGCCTGTCACGCAGGGGGTCGCGGGTTCGAGTCCCGTCCAGACCGCTAAGTCTCTATTAACCAAGAGCAAAGAAACGAAAAAGCCCCACTTTATGGGGCTTTTTTCATTTACAGGTTTTTGTTTTCACTCCATTTCCACCATTATCTAGTGGTTTAATCGTGGGACTAAAACCAAACTCCAAAAAGTCCCACGAGAATGATTCTTTTGCTTTGTTATTCAAGGTTTTACATTTTATGAAACGAACCGAAAGCTCTAATTTTAACCCATAAAATATAGAGATATGAAAAGAGCAACATTCAACATCCTATTCTTTGCAAAGTGGAAGAAACTATTAAAGAACGGAGAAGCACCAATTTACATGCGCTTAACAATTAATGGTACAGTAGCAGAAATATCATTAAAACGAAGCATAGACCCCAAGTACTGGGATGCACCACGCAACAAAGCAAAGGGAAAATCCCAAGCAGCAAGTAATCTCAACGATTACCTATCAAGTGTACGAGGACAAATCTACACCCACCACCAAACACTCCAGGAGCGAGGGAAAGTAATAAACGCGAAAACCTTACTAAACGTATTCTTAGGAATAGGAGAGAAGCAGTGGTCGTTAGTAGAGTTATATCAGCAGCACAATAATGATATGGAGAAGCTTATCGGTATAGATTACTCTCCATTAACTCTCCAACGTTATAAAGCAGGTTTAAAACACATAAGAACATTTTGTAAACTCAACTATAAAAACGAAGCGCATCCTTTAATGGAAGTAGATGCGAAGTTTGTCAAAGAGTTTGAATTCTACCTCAAGTCAGTAGCGAAGTGTCAGCACAACTCAGCAATGAAACATGTGAAAGCATTAAAGAAGGTCATTCGCATAGCGCTAGCAAATGAATTTATTAAGAAGGACCCTTTCTTTAATTACAAAATCACACAGAAAAATGTTGAGAGAGAAGTTTTAACTGAATACGAACTTACCCAATTGGCTGAAAAGGATATTGATATAGAGCGTATTGATATTATTCGTGACTTGTTTCTTTTCCAGTGCTACACAGGTTTATCTTATAAAGATTTAGCAACCTTAGAAGCAAACCATATCCAAATCGGAATAGATGGAAACAAATGGATTGCTAAGAAAAGAGGGAAGACAGGAGTTTCTTTTCGTGTTCCTTTATTTCCAGTATCGGAAAGAATAATTAAGAAATACCAAGACCATCCGTGCAATTCAATTGAAGGTAAAATCCTACCTGTTCCATCCAATCAGAAAATGAATGCGTACTTAAAGGAGCTTGCTGATATATGTGGAATCAAAAAGAAACTTCACACCCACTTAGCAAGGCATACGTTTGCAACAACTGTAACCTTGGCAAACAATATACCTATGGAAACAGTCTCAAAGCTTTTAGGACATACTAAGATGCAGACAACTCAAATATATGCGAAGGTACTTGAAACTAAGATTTCTGATGATATGGAGGCGTTGAGGCAAAAACTAGGCTAGAATTTTTGTATATTGAGCCTCAAATTTGTGCGTATGTCTAACTTTAATCATTCAATAGATAAAATGGTCAAGGAAAAATTCTTGGCCATTTATAGTGATGCCTTAGATAAAGCTGACAAAACGTTCAATAATGAGTATTTACCTCAAATAACTGATTTATCATTTTATGATCAGATAAAGTTTCTAAATGAGCGAAAGGAAGAGATAAAAAATAAAAAGGATGATATTTCTATTTCAGCTTACTTCAAAAATTCAAATTCAGAAGAATGGCTACTCAAACTTTTTTCTTCTAGGACATCTATATTAAATGTGGATGATTCTAAAGAATTACGACAAGCAGTTTATCTAGGAAACCTAAGAAGCAAGATTACAGAATATCTCGGTTCTTTAAAAGATAAAATCCCTCCTTATTCATATGAGCTTTTTAACAAGGGTATATCTGACCCAATTCTATTTGACTTGAACTACTCTTTTCACGTTGAGGATAGCGATGATTTTTTAAAAATCAGACACTGGCAAGCGCAAAAAGTACTTAAAGTAGTTTCTTTCGAAACCACAAATATCATTAAAGGAGTACAGAATAAATTAAAAGATGATCCAGAAGGTTTGTTGATAATAGAAAATGACGTCAAACATTATGATAAGTGTATTTCGGGAAATTCATTTCACAAGGTAGAAGACTTGATTGAAAAGCTGAAACAATTTTCGTTCATGTCTGAATACGAATTTGATAAAATCGATACTTCAAGTTTGATTGATGATTTTAATAAATTTATCGATGGTGATATGCAATGGTCTAAAATCACACCTGAATACTCCGATCATTTAAAAAAGAGATTAAAGACAAGTAATAAAACGTTTCCTTTTTCTGACAGTCCAATGATTTTCTATACTATCTTTCAAACAATAAGATGGATGAAAACTGTCTTGAAAAATAAGTCTCTTAATGATTCTTTTAAATTTCCTGATTTTAAAGCTTTAGTGGTTAAAGCAATGGAGGAAGCAGAAAAAGAAGCAGTAGATTCAATTGATGATTTCAATGATACAATAAATATTACTAAGATTACAGCAGAACAAGCAGAAGCAAAATACATAGATGCTTTAGAGGGGTTGCGACATGATTATAATAATTCTGAAGATGTTGTCAAAGAATATTTTGCTTCATTACAAAGAGGGGGTCATACAGAACATATTTTTGAATTAAATGCTTTTTTCTTTGATTTAGAAGACCATATTCAATATTTGAAAACCGCCTATATACTTAGAGAGAGAATACACTATTTTATTGCATGTTGTCGTGAATACGGAGGTAAAAACAGAGTGGAATATCCTAATTTAGATGATGGGGCTGGTGTTTCTGAAATAATGTACTTAGCACATAATATGGTTTTGGACAATGATTTACATGAAAGGTTGTCTAAAATCATGGATGATTTTATGTTGTATACTACAGTCTATTGCATGCCCTTTGATATTGCATTGCAAAATGTCCGAGAAGAAATGCATGATCTTTTTATTCAGTGTGTTGATAGACTTCTAAATTATTTAGAGGATGCAGACCCAGAAAACAAAGTAATGTACATTCAAACTAGGTTAAAACAGCTTAAGCATAGAGAATTAAGTTTGAAGAATTTATCAAACAATTATAATGAAGAACGTAAACCCAGATACACTTCTTTACTGAAAGAATACCTAGAAATTGAAGCAGAGTTCATCAAAGAAACAAAAGACATTTCATTCTTCCAGCAAGCCAAACCCATAAAACAAATTCAAGTTGAATCATCTAACACCTCCAAAAAAACGATAGAAAAAACATTCAGTTTTGGTTTTAAATCTTCTGAAGATTCGTTGAAGTCATTCATTTCAGAGCTTAATCGACAAATATACCTACTTAGAGATGATGTAGCTGCAGTAGATGATCTTGTTACAGTTCTTACCGCCGAGGATCTAAATAGTGATTTACCGTCCATTACATTCAACTGCGAAACCACACAACTGTATTATATCTTCAATAAGCTAAAACCATATTTCAACAATTTATCATTTAAAAACATTGAGAAATCTCAATTATTCTTCACTAAAAATGGTAACCTATTGAAAGCACAAAACCTTTCAGCAAGTAAGGTTGATTTCCCAAAGAATTATGAAGAAATTGACAAGGCTTTCACTCTTTTACAATAAAAATCATTGAGAACATTGAGATAACTTAATACCACCTCAATAACTCAATATACACCTGCTTCAAAACTCAGAATTTAGCACCAGAATTAATTATTAAACTTTAAAATTCAGAGTTATGCAAGTGATTACTATTGAATCAGAAGCCTTTCAAAAATTGGTAAACCAATTGGAAGCAATTCAACAAAAGTTGAACCAACAAAAAGAAACAACACCTTTATCTGATGTCTGGATGGACAATCAAGACGTGTGTGCGTTATTACATGTTAGTAAAAGGACATTACAACATTACAGGGATTCGGGAAAACTTCCGTTTTCTCAAATAGGGGCGAAGATCTATTATAAAGCATCTGATGTGGATGATTTTCTTGAAAGTAATTATAAAAAAAAAGTTGGATAGACTCTAATCCCTACTTGAAGGTTCCAGTCGCCATGTCTATTTGGGTGGCAGCAAATAATAAGGAAAATGAATTTCAGTTTTTTCTATTACTAAAGCTCCTGTTTAGGCATGGCAAGATGGAACGTAGCGCAATGGAAACTGAAGCTTTGAAAACAATTTTGGGTTTCAAACAAAAAAAGTCAGTCATCAATTTATTTGAAAGAGTTATTCAATTAGGCTGGATAAGGAAAAATGAAAAAACTGGTTACTACATTATAAAGTCTTTTGACAAATTAAGAATAGAAAATTTATGGGAATCAAGGGTAAGTACATTAATTACATTGAGCGACCTCAATCATCTCAATGCTCATATCGGAGCAAGTTTGTATACTTACCTACATAAAATATTTTGGCACAAAGTAAGGCGAGAGAAAAGCATGCGAATAAAGGGAAGCATCTTTCATTTTCTCTCCCTTACTTTTAATTACCTCAACGAGCCAGCTCCCATTGCAACAACAGGAGTAGAATCACTTTACAACATTTCAAAATCTAAAGCTTCTCGCTTAAAACTTGCAGCATCAAAATTGAAACTCATTGAAGTTAAAAAGAACTACATCAAACAAGATTATTCTGAAGCTGAAATAAAGATAATGATTAAGTATGATTTAATTCCCACATATGTTTCTAAATACAATGATTCGTTTTTTTTGCAGTCAATTGACCTTATTACACCCAAAATAAGTCTTTATAAGCGTTGTTCATTGGGAACATAAAGAAAGGGATATATAAGGGAAAGGGATTATTTCAAATAATAGTATATTGCAATAAAAAAAACAATAATGAGTAAGGATAAAAATATTTTAAACTTTCATATATATAGGTATCACTTGTTACCTATATCGCAAGATTCTGTGCAGACATCATTGTTTCCTAAACAAACTTTCACCCAAAAAGAAATCATTGAACGTAAAAATGAATTTTTCAAAATATCATTAGTTAACATATCTGAAAATAAAAAGATTAGAACACCAATGATTATTCATTGGCAAGATGAAGATTATTTTGTCCTAAAAGTTGCTAACAAGAAAGTTACTACAATTTACAAAGACTTTAAGCCATCTGACCATCCTACAGAACCATTTGTTTATGTATTAATTAATAATGACCCGAAGGTTCAAAAAATTGGTATTAGCGAGAATATTCAAGCTTTTTCTAATCCAATGGTTGTAAAAAATGTTTTAAGTAAAGTTTTTAATAAGGAGTTAGAAGATCTCGGTCTTAGTATCACTATTAAAAATTTATTCGACAAACAGGATTTTTGGAAAATCATTGAAAACAACTCAAACAAAATCACATATATCGATTTTCAATTTGTAAGACCTAACTTGGCTAAAATTTCTAAAAGTTTGAATGAAGTGTTTAGAAACTTTTCAAAAGATTTAAATAGTCATGAAAGTCATCTTTCAGTTAAATCACCTACTAATGGTGTGCTTGAAAACTTGGATAAAGATAACGACACATTGAAAGGTTTAACAGAATATTCTTCAAATGGAGGTGGTAATGTGAAAATAAAGGTAAAAGGAATTAGAAAGTTAATTAACACCAACGAAAAGCCTGTTACAGTTGAAGTAGATGAAGTAAATATTGAGGGAGTAGCAGATCAAATTTTACCAGTAATTAAATCTATAATTGGAGATGGAAACAATTAAAGACATATCAATGTATCTTATTTTGTCCATAGTAGCAACAGTATTCTGCTACTGGCTGGAATCATCTTTTCTATTTGATTACCTACAAAATAATATTATTGGGCTTTTAATAACCCTGTTAGCAATAAATACGGCTACTTCAGGATTGGTGGCCTCAAAAATGCAAGATCTTAAATTACAGAAACCACAGATTGATTTAAAAGAACCAATAAAACAAATGAAATTATCACTAGTTGAGCAAATAATTCTTATTGCTGTAAGTATAATATTCATGACCATTCTGAACAGCTCTTTAGTCAACTTTGATTACAAGGAACATCTGTTCAATGGGGGCTTAATATTTGTATTAATTTATGCATTAGCAATCTTAATGGATACAGGGAAAGCCGTGTTCACAATGATTGAAGGTTTGCAGAATATAGATAAATAGAGTTGTATTTAGAGTAGATGTCAAGCAGCTTTTAATTCCTACAATCAACAACAACAGTTCCCCCTCTATTTATATAAACATCTCTCACTCTATCATCCCCATAATAACTCACCAATCCATCCTTACTGCGTACTTCCCAGTAATTCTCACCATTACTTTTCTTATGATGGACATTCCTGGCAAAAAGCCCTTCTGTTCTTGGTCGGTAAAACATTTTTTCATGTCCTGGAGAAGATTCTTTCTTCACCGGTACTAAATCTTCCGCCCCCGAAAGTATAAACACATCCTGACTATCACTATAAACAGGAATCCCCCTAGAAGTTTTTCGAGTAATTCCCGGAATCCCCAATGCCCATCCCAAACCAAAAGTACCGTTCCCATTCCCCGAGCTATACCCCAAAGTAAGTTCCGGCTGAAAGCCATTCCTTCCCGGAGGTACCGCAATAGGCACACTAAAATTCCCCGTACCCGTAAAAAGGTCGGGAGAAAATTTTTCTCCGAGTCCGCTTTGCGCTCCGCCACCCTGAGGTGCTACTATTGCTGAGGTTCCTTTAGTATTAGACATAGTTTTTATTAATTTTTCATACTTGAATAATCAATTTCCCATTTTAAATTTTTCACTCATCACTTTTCACTTTTCATTTATATTGAGGTTCCTTTGGTATTGGACATTTTGGTTGTTTTTTTAGGTTATTCTTTAGTTAAAATTATCATTATTTTCCTGTCCATTTCACTTACTGAAGATACTATCTTGTATCCTTTTGATAACCAATTGTTTATTTCTTTTTGAATCAAAATGGTATTCTGTTTCAAATGTTCATTGTAGTTTTTTATGTCGGTTATTTTTAAAGGTACAGTTGATGTGTTACCCTCTGGATCTACTGTTAGTATCTGTGAGGTAATTCTGTCAGAAGAACTCGTAGTAATTCTTATTATTACACTAGAAGCCTCTTGAGCCTTCCCTTGAAAACTAACCACGAACATCATCAGTGTAAGCAACGCTATTAAACTTATTTTTTTCATATCAATTTGTTTTTTAATTTAATTTTCATTTTTCTCTTAGTGCTCTTTGCGCCTTTACCTCGGTAAACTCGGTACAACGCTTAGCGCAACTCTGAGGTTAAATATCTACAAAGGATAATTCGGAAGTTCAGCTCTACAACTCATCAACAACAAAATATCCTGTACTTTTTCTTCACTAAACAATTCACGATTGATTACCGTATTATCAAAATACAACCTCAAACTATGATACCCCCAAAGGTTGGACAACTTTTAACAGTTTCTTAGTTTGATGCTAAGATGCTACTTTTTTCTTAAAATACAATTCATCTGGTGGTACTTTTCCTATTTCCGTATGCCTTCTTTCAGAATTGTAAAATTTAATATACTCATGAACATGATTTCTTAAATCAACACCGCCATTTGTTGGGTTTATATAAATTTTCTCATATTTTATTGACCTCCAGAAGCGCTCGATGTAAATGTTGTCTATTGCTCTTCTGCGTCCATCCATTGATATTAATCGCTTCAATAGCCACCTTTGCCTTGAAAGATGCACTAAATGTTCTCCTTTTATTTCTCATATTTATTGTTTAAAATTACAACTTAATATGTTGTCCTAAAAATGGGGAGTACTATAGAAAACATAAGAGGGAATGAACGAGCGTCCAATTCCCTCTTAATAATCAACCTAACTAACCACCTAAATCGGGACCAAACTAATCAAATTATTCAATATTTCAAACCATACATAAATAAACTATTAGACCAGTAGAATAAAAAGTATCGTGGTTTCAATTCTCTTTTTTTCTTATCTTTCCCACTCGAATTAAAACAACCATGTCAGAAGATCAAAAGAAAATACTAGAAACCCAATTATGGGGTATCGCAAACCTATTAAGAGGTAAAATAAGTGCAGACGATTACCGAGATTACATATTAGGATTTATATTTTACAAATACCTATCTGAAAAACAATACCTCTATGCAAACGAGTTACTCGAAGGAGAAAAAATAACAGACTACCGTAAATTAAAAGACCAAGAAAGTTTAGATGCGATAAAAGAAGAATCTTTACTAAAGCTAGGTTACTTCTTGACACCAGATCAGTTATTCTCCGTTATGGTTGAAAGAGGAAATGCCGATACAGAAGAAGAGAGTGATTATATTCTTGAAGACCTAACAGCAGTTTTAAATCACATTGAGCAAAGCACAATGGGTACTGAATCTGAGGATGATTTTAATGCCTTGTTTGAGGATTTAGATTTAAACTCAAGTAAAATTGGTAGAACAGTTGGTGCGAGAAATGAAATCATTGTTAAAATATTAACGCATTTAGATAAAATAGATTTCAAACTAAAAGACATTGAGTCTGATGTGTTGGGGGATGCTTACGAGTATCTTATTGCAAAGTTTGCAGCGGGTGGTGGAAAGTCCGCAGGAGAGTTTTATACTCCTCAACAAGTTTCAAAGATTCTTGCAAAATTAGTAACTACTGGGAAAAAGAAAATCAAAACAGTGTACGATCCAACCTGTGGGTCGGGGTCTCTTTTGTTACGTGTTGCTAAAGAAGCTAAAGTAGGGGAGTATTTTGGTCAAGAACTTACAAGAACAACCTACAACCTGGCACGAATGAACATGATACTTCATGATGTGCATTTCCGTTCTTTTAATATTGTTCAAGACGATACATTAGAAAATCCAAGGCATTTAGATATGCGTTTTGAAGCCATTGTTGCTAATCCTCCTTTTTCTGCACACTGGAAAGGGAAAGACAACCCACTAAACAGTACAGATGAACGTTTTAGTCAATATGGACGTTTAGCGCCTAAAACAAAAGCTGATTATGCCTTCCTTACACACATGCTTTATCACTTAGCTGACAATGGTATTATGGCAAGTGTATTTCCACATGGTGTATTATTTAGAGGTGCAGCTGAAGGAACTATTCGTGAATACATCATTAAAGAAATGAATGCTTTAGATGCTGTGATTGGTTTGCCTGCAAATATTTTCTACGGGACTTCAATTCCTACCTGTATTTTGGTCTTGAAAAAATGCCGTAAACAAGATGATAACATTGTGTTTATTGATGCAAGTGGAGAAGGGAATTTTATTAAAGAAGGAAATCAAAACGCATTACGAAATGAAGATGTAGAACGTATTGTAAAAACCTATCAAAATAGAGAATCAATAGACAAGTACAGTAACGTCGTTTCATTAACTGAAATAGCTGAAAATGATTACAACTTAAATATCCCCAGGTATGTAGATACCTTTGAAGAGGAAGAGCCTGTCAATTTAGAATTAGTTTCAAAAGAGTTAAAATCTATTGATAAAGAATTACTCGAAACAAATAGTAAGATTTCTTCTTTCTGTAAGGAGTTAAATATCCAAACACCTTTTTAATTATGGAAGAATTGAAATTGATTCCCGAAATAAGGTTTCCTGAATTTGAGGAGCCTTTGGCTGCGTTAAAACTTGGGGATATTGCTAAATTTAGTAAGGGTAAAGGAATCTCTAAAGCTGACATTGTTATAGATGGAGAAATTGAGTGTGTAAGATATGGAGAACTTTATACTCATTACAATGAAATTATTGAAGATGTATTGTCAAAAACAAATTTACCGTTAGATGAGTTAGTTTTAAGTGAGAAGAATGATGTAATAATTCCTGCATCAGGAGAAACGGAATTAGATATTGCAACAGCTTCTTGTGTTTTAAAATCAGGTATAGCATTAAGTAGTGATTTAAATATTATAAAAAGCAGTGCGAATGGTGTTTTTTTAGCCTATTATTTGAATAACGCTAAAAAGTTGGATATTGCTAAGTTATCTCAGGGAATTTCGGTTGTACATCTGTATGGGAGTCAATTAAAAACCTTAAAATTAAACCTTCCAATCATTGAAGAACAACAAAAAATAGCCAACTTCCTAACCTCAATTGACGAACGCATCCAACTTCTTGAAAAGAAAAAACTAAGATTAGAAGAATATAAAAAAGGAGTAATGCAAAAAATCTTTTCTCAAGAGGTTAGGTTTAAAGATGAGAAGGGTGATAACTTTCCTGATTGGGAGGAGAAGAAGTTGGGGGATGTGTTCAACGGTCTTAAAGGCACAGGTTTGTCAAAAGATAAACTATCCGAAAAAGGTAAGTATAAATGTGTTCTTTATGGAGAGTTATATACAAAGTACAAAGAAGTAATTACTGATATATTCAGCTCTACGGATACAGAAGAAGGAATATTATCAAAAGAAAATGACTTATTGGTGCCGTGTTCAACAACAACATCAGGTATAGATTTAGCAAATGTTACAGCCTTAAAAGATAGTAATGTCTTAATAGGAGGAGACATAACGATACTCAGAGCTAAGAAGGAGGTTGACAATATTTTTTATGCCTATTACTTATCAAATCATAAAAAGCTTGAATTAGCAAAGTTTGGTCAAGGAACAACAATTGTACATTTGTACTTTAATCATTTTAAAGCAATGTTAATTGATATTCCTTCAGTTAAAGAACAACAAAAAATAGCCAAATTTTTATCCAGTATCGATAAAAACATAGCACAAATAACCCAACAAATAGAGATGAGTAAAAGCTTTAAGAAAGGGCTGTTGCAGAAGATGTTTGTATAAAATATATGTTAAAAGTAAACCTATAGGTTGATAATATGAAGATAGTTGATATATTTGCAGAAGAATACCCTGGGCACTTGCATGCATTTATGTATATTAAATATGACACAAATGAATACGACAGGCTCATGGAACTTTGGACAGATGTTCACTATTTAAGAACATTTGCAAAGAAAAATAAAGTAGAGAATATTAATCAGTTCGTAAAGCAAAGGTTAAGAGATGCAGAGAATATTCAAAATCTTATTGATGAATTACTCCAGGAGTCTCAACCTTTAGAACATTATTTTAGACCTTTACATGATCAAGAAACAGGAATCAAAAAATTATCAAGACAAAAAGGAAAAACATCGTCTAAAGACGGTTTACGTCTTTACGCTATAAAAATTGATACAAATTGCTTTGTTATAACTGGTGGTGCGATAAAAATGAGCCAAACAATGGATGGTCATGAAGGCACACGAGAAGAGTTGAGAAAGATAAACAAAGCAAAGGATTACCTTAAAGAAAATGATGTTTTTGACGAAGACTCCTTCTTTGAGTTTAACCTAGAAAATGAATTATGAAAACGAATCAAGAAAAATTTAAATCTTTAGTTTCTAAAGAGAAAACGAATACAGCTCAAAAAAACAAGGACAGAATAAAGAATAGAATGAGATTAAGAGAATCTCAAGACATTGCAATGAAAGTGCTTGATAAATTAGATGAATTGGGCTGGTCTCAAAAAAGATTAGCTGATGAAATGGAAGTTTCTCCACAGCAAATCACAAAAATAGTGAGTGGTAAGGCGAACTTGACATTGGAGTCAATAGTGAAGATTCAAACGATTTTGGAGATTCCTATTTTAGTTTCCCATTTAGAAAAACAATTGAATGACTTTTTTGAAAAGCTTATTGGTAGTTTCTCAGAGAAGTACACACCTGCAGAAACATCTGCACCTGCAGATTATACCTCTTCCGATAAGAAAGAAATTAAAATGTCTTATGACAAAGAAACCGATGATTACAGTTTTGAATCAGATTATAATCTAAGCGCATAATGGAAGAAAATATAGGATTTGGTTTAATCGGTATTAAAACCGAACAGTTTGCTATTATAGAAGAAGCTTATTCAGAAAGTGGTAAAACAAAGTTTGGTGCTGGTCTTCAATTTAAGATTGATCAGAAGCAAAAGCAAGTTGGTGTTTTTCTAACTTTATCTTTTGAGCAAAAGAAAAGTGTATTTCTGAAAATTGAAGTTAGTGGACATTTTAAAATCAAAGAAGACTCTTGGCAGAGCTTTGTAGCAAATGATAAGCTTAGCTTTCCTAGAAACTTTATGGCACATTTAACCATGATTGTTGTGGGAACTGCAAGAGGTGTACTTCATGCTAAAACAGAAGACACTAAGTTTAATAAGTTTCTTGTACCAACTATTAATGTTAATGATTTAGTAAAAGAAGATGTTGTATTTACAATGGAACCATAATATTAATGGTTGTAAATCAATTATCTTAAATTTAACTTCTTAATTTTGAATTATGTCTAGTAAATCAAATACTCAAAATGATATTTTAATCTTTGTATTAACCTTGTTAGGTATTATAATTCTAATTAAAATTTTCACGAACCTTAAAAAGGATGTTGATAAAAATGTTTCCACTGATATTGTTTCAGGTGAAGGTCGTGAAGTTTTAGCTAACAAAGAAAAGCGTGAAAGCCTAAAAAAAGCAATCGAGCATTATCATAAGGAAGGGAATTGGGATTTGTTATCAAAGATTAATGAATAACCATGTCTATTACTGCGGGCTTACTTTTGGTATTTTTAAATATTTTCCTACCAGGTTTAATTTTTTTAAGATCCTACTTTAAAGGAGAGTTTTCAAAACAGTTTAATACGAGTATTCCTATTGTACGTTTGGGCTTTTACTCATTGATCCCTGGTATAGCCTTGTTTTTATTGTCAGTTTCGGTTTTCTTATGCATAGATTCCGACTTTAAGTTATCAAGTGGTTTAGAAATATATCAAAACCTCTTGTCTGTTGATGAGGAATTAAGCTTTGAATCAATAAACTTCATTGATAACCGCTTATGGGTTTATATCATATTTTTATGTTGTACCTTTTTTTCTGCTGGGGTTTTTGGGCTTTTTTTCCACTACTTAATCCGAAAATTTAACCTTGACAAGAAATATAAAATTCTTCGGTTTAAAAACTATTGGTACTATATTTTTAGCGGTGAAATAACTAATTTCTCAAAGTTTAACAAGGCCATTACATCTATTAAAGTTGAAAACATTGAAAACTATTCTGATGTTTTAATTACATATGCTGATATTTTGGTGGATGAATGTGGTAAGTCTAAACTTTATACTGGTTATATTTTAGATTATGAACTAGATCAGAAGAACATTAATGCACTTGATAAAATTTATTTACTCGATGCTCATAAATACAATTATGTAAATCAAGATATTTTAAAATCTAGATTCCAACCAACTTTTGTAAAGAAATCAGTACCAGGTCATATATTTGTTATTGATTACAAAAAGGTGCTTAATTTGAATTTAACTTACGTGCCGTCGCTCGAATGGAGCTTAAAGAGACATAATAGACAATACTCTATTTGGATTAAAATTGATAAAATATTACAATTTTCATTTCTAATTATCCTTGCTCTTGGTGTATCAGCAATTTGGTTCGATTGGCCATTCGATTCTGAATCGTTACACAACCTTTCAACTTTTAAGCTAATTCTAATTTCCTTTTTTATTAATTATTCTTTAAGTTTATTGTTTTCAACTATAGAATTTATCAATAGTTATGTTTTCTTAAATGGTATTAGGAAATCAAAAAAACATATTGAGCATGTAATTCAAGCAGAGGAAAGTGAATCAATTTTCAACTCTGAATATTTACCTTTAAAGAGTAAGCTTCTAGATATTTTAAAAAATTTAAGAAAAACAAAAAAGACTATATTCACTTCATTATTTCTAATCATAATTATTATTATTTATCTTATATTTTTTTGATTAAATGACATCCCAACCTGAACACATACTCGAACTAAACCTTATTTCCCAACTTGAAAAGTTGGGTTATGAAAAGGCTGTAATCAAAGATGAAAGTGATTTATTAATTAACTTAAAAAGTCAATTAGAAAAACACAACAAAATCAAGCTTTCTGATAACGAATTTAAGCAAGTCCTAAATTACATCAATAAAGGGAATGTTTTTGAGCGTGCTAAAATATTAAGAGACCGCGTACCTTATACAAATGATCAAGGCATTACAAAAACGGTTGAACTCATTAACCAAATCCATTGGTGTAAAAATGAATTTCAAGTTACACATCAAGTTTCTATGGAAGGTTCTCACAAGAACCGTTACGATGTAACTATCTTAATCAACGGTCTACCTTTAGTTCAGATAGAATTAAAACGTCGAGGATTAGAATTAAAAGAAGCTTTCAATCAAACCAATAGATATGAACGTCATTCATTTTGGGCAGGTCATGGTTTATTTCAATTTGTGCAACTATTTGTAATTAGTAATGGTGTAAATACTAAGTATTATGCGAACTCTCCATTAAAGGCAAGGTCATTTAAACAAACCTTCTTTTGGGCTGATGCTAAGAATAAAATCATTACACAGCTTGCTGATTTCTCAGAGCTGTTTTTAGAGCCTTGCCATCTTTCTAAGATGATTACAAAGTACATAGTGTTGAATGAATCGCATAAGATTTTAATGGTGTTAAGACCTTATCAGTTTTATGCTGTAGAAGCAATTGTGGATAGAGTAAAAACGACAACAAAATTCGGGTATATTTGGCACACAACAGGATCTGGAAAAACCTTAACCTCGTTTAAAGCAGCTCAAATCCTAACAAACCTAAAACAGGTTCATAAAGTAGTTTTTGTCGTAGATAGAAAAGATTTAGATTATCAAACCACTAAAGAATTCAATTCATTTAGTGAAGGAAGTATAGACGGAACAAACAATACAAACACTTTAGTAAAGCAATTAGCAGGGGAGAATAAGCTAATTGTTACAACTATTCAGAAGTTAAATACAGCTATAAGTAAAACACGTTATTTGGGGCGAATGGAAGCTTTAAAAAACGAACGTATTGTATTTATTTTTGATGAATGTCACCGTAGTCAATTTGGCAAAACACATGAAGACATCAAGAGCTTTTTCCTAAACAGTCAAATGTTTGGCTTTACGGGTACACCTATATTTAAAGATAATGCTGGTACAAATCAATTCGGTAAGCGCACTACAAAAATGCTGTTTGGTGATTGCTTGCATAAGTACGTTATAACAGATGCTATAAAGGATGGAAATGTTTTAAAATTCTCAGTGGAGTATATCCGTACTTTTCAAAAGAAGGACAGTATTTTAGATATTGATGTTGAAGCAATAGATGAGGCTGAAGTGATGAATGCTCCTGACCGTTTGAATAACATCACAGACTATATTATCAATAATCATAAACGCAAAACACACGATAAACGATTTACAGCGATATTTTGTGTTTCAAGTGTAGATGTATTAATTGAATACTATAAAATATTCCTTCAAAAGAAAAGAGAAGGTCAACACAGCTTGCGCTTGGCAACTATATTTTCTTATCAAGCCAATGAAGATGATAAAGATGCAGTAGGATATATAGATGAAGACGATTTAATGATGGCTGCAGAGCCGCAAGAAGCGTATGCTACTAAGCACACTCGAGACGAGTTAGAAGGCTTTATTCAAGAATATAATTCTGAATTTGGTACTAACTACACAAATAAAGATAGCCAGTCATATTATAATTACTACAACGATATTTCAAGACGTGTTAAGAATCGTCAAATTGATGTGTTAGTCGTTGTTAATATGTTTCTTACTGGTTTTGATAGTAAACATTTGAATACACTTTATGTCGATAAGAACTTAAGATATCACGGATTAATACAAGCGTATTCAAGAACGAATAGAATATTAGACGAGGTAAAATCGCAAGGAAATATAGTTTGCTTTAGAAATCTAAAAGAAGCAACAGATGAAGCCATTTCATTATTCTCAAACAAAGACGCCATTGATGAAATAATCATGGAACCATACGAGGAGTATGTTAAGAAATTTAATACTTCATTCATTTCCTTACTGCAAATTGTACCAACCGTCAATAGCGTAAATGATTTAAAAGACGAAGAAGAAGAGGTCGAATTTATAAAAGCTTTTCGTGAAATCATGCGATTAAAGAACGTGCTTTCAACTTTTACTGAATTCAAGTTTGATGATATATCTATGAATGAGCAAACGTTCAATGATTATAAAAGCAAATACTTAGACTTATATGAAAAGTCAAAAAGTGATAATAGAAAGGAAAAGGTTTCCATTTTAGATGATATAGACTTCGAACTAGAACTTATACACCGTGATGAAATCAATGTATCTTATATTCTGAAGCTCATTGCTAACATTAATATCGCTACCACACAAGAGGAAAAAGATAAACAAAAGAAGCAGATTCTTGAGATTGTTGGCGGAGATACCACATTAAGAAGTAAACGAGAATTAATTGAGAAATTCATTCAAGAAAACCTTCCAATGATTCAAGACTCCGAAGACATTCCAGAAGTTTTTGAAACATTTTGGGATAAAGAGAAAAAGGAAGCCTTAAATCAATTAAGTGAAGAGGAAAGTATTGATCAAGCTAAAGCAGAAAAAGTAATAGGTCAATATCTTTTTACCGAAAAGAAACCATTAAGGGATGATGTTATCAACTTACTAAAAGAACGTCCATCCTTAAAAGATAGAGCTTCAGTAGCCGAAAGAATTACCAATAGGATAGTTGGCTTTGTTGAAACTTTTATTGATGGGATATCACGTTAAAATCACTAACCATGGCAGACATAAAACTATATCAAATTAAAGACGGACAAGCAACATCTAAATCTATTGCAGATTTTAAATATGAAAGTGAAATCCAAAAACTATGTGAACAAAACTTAGAAACATTTTTCGGAATTCGTTTTCTCGCATCTGAATACAGCACAGGAAATAAGCACAGAGGAAGAATAGATTCATTAGGAATAGATGAAAACAATTGTCCTGTAATAATAGAGTACAAGCTAGTCAGCAAAGAGAACGTAATCAATCAAGGTCTTTTCTATTTGGATTGGTTAATGGATCATCAAGCCAACTTCGAATTACTTTGCATGAAAGTATTGAAAAAAGAAGTTGAAGTAGACTGGTCAAATCCAAGATTAGTATGCATAGCCAAAGACTTCACAAGGTACGATGATTATGCCATAGGTCAAATAAACAGAAACATAGAATTAATCCGTTACCGCTTATTTGAAGGAGGGAATATCATATTTGAACAAGCAGGAACATCCCAAGTTCAAGACATATCAAAACCAACATCCCCAGGTATTACTAAATATCGAGACATGGAAGATGCCATAAGCGCATCATCTAGTGAATTGCTTTCTTTATACCAAGAATTAGAAAACTACATCAACTCACTAGGAGACGATATTCAAAAGAAAGAACTGAAATACTATCATGCATTTTCACGCATAAAGAACTTTGTCTGCGTCGAAATCCGCTCCAAAAAACAAGAATTAGTACTCTTCCTAAAACTCAACTACAACGAAATAGAAAATCCACCCAAAAACAGCCGTGACGTCTCCAATATTGGCCACTACGGAACAGGGGACACCGAAGTAACGATTAATTCCATTGAAGAACTTGAAGAAATAAAAGGATTGATTGAAGAGTCTTATGAGAATGGATGATCTTTAGGTTTTAAACTTATAAATTAATTATATTTACTTTTTTAAACCAATATCTTATGCCACATTCGTTTCAACTTGAAATAAAAACATTCACAATAAGTGAAGGGCTGAGAAGAGGAACACTTTCAGCAAGGGAAATATCACAACAAATTTTCGGTATTAATGAAGATAAAATTAATAACTCTTCATTTATCGAGTCTTTTAGCCATTTCATTCAATCAGGTTTTAACAGTAACAAAGCGGAAGATGGATTCATAACAAATGAGGATCTTACAAAGAAATATAAGATTGTAGAAGTCAAAAATAATTTAGATTATAGTTCTTTTTTCTGTGTGTAGATAGGTGGTACGATAGGAGAGAAAGGTAAGTTTAACAAGAAAAAAGACGGTCTATATACTTCACAGATAATGGATATTGAGGATTTCACAGATATACCGTTTCTTTTTTACATTCACTTTCCAATTGATAGCTCTGTAGGTGTTATTATGATGTATAAAACGAGTGCCCGTTCAATGAATAGGGAAGTGAAGTCATTTATAAAGTCCTTATTCTCTTTTAAAGGTTTTACAGTAAGATACAGGCCTTTTATTTCTAAGAATCAAAAGAAAGAATTCGAGTCGTTTTCTACGGTTGAAAAAATAGTAATTTCTCAAAACGTTAGAGGGGGAGATATGGATGATCCTTACGAGTTTTTTGATACTGAAAAAAAATATAAAGTAAAAATCGAAGTTTCAGAAATTAATGAACCAACAAATAAGTTTCTAAAAAGCATAAAGAAAAAAATATCAAAAGCAAATAAAGATAATACTCAAGAATTATTTCCTGAATTTAAAGATGCAGGTATCGATAAAGATAATGCTGATATCAAGACCTATATAAAAGAAAAAGGTGGTTCTAGTGCTAAAGCTGATTTTGAAGATTATGACTCATATTTAGAAAAACTTCTACCTAAGATTACTTTAAAAGAGAAATCCACTGTAGAGTATGGAAATAGCACCGGTGTGTTTATTTACGATGAGCTATTATCAGAATTAAATAGTATCTTAAAGGATGAAGTTATTCCAACTCTGAATGAAACCGATGAAAGCTGATAAGTTAAACATACGAATGATTGTTAGTAAAGGGGAAAAGACCCTTTCTAAGAAGTTTTGGTTAAATTTTTTATCAGCTGCTTTAGGGTTTTTGCTTGTTTTTTTTAACATGTCAATATCTGATTCATATTTATCTTTGATAATAAGTTCACTAGCTATTTTTACTGGATTCTTTTTTACTTTAATCGTTTATATAACTGATAAATCTGTTTCTAAAATTCAGATTATTGAAGAGTCCGAAAAGGATGCTACAAACTTGTCTAAATCACAGTTTAAAAAAGATTATGTGTCCTTTACAAAGAAAATAGTTTCTCAAATAAGCTACTCAATAGTTATGTCTATAGCATTAATAGTTTTATCTTTTCTCACTCAATTAGAACTTTTTTCATTCGAGGTATACAACATTGAAATTGATTTAACTTGTAAGCTTCAAGTAATCACATCTTTTTTATTTTACTATATTGCTTTTAGGCTAGTATACTTTGTGCTTATTATTATAAGTAATATGCAATCATTTTTCTATGGCGAAATTGACCAAGCTCATAAAAAATATGATTAACCCCCGCTTACAGCATCTTCATTCCTTTCGTGCCTCAATCCATTCAGAAGCTTCCAGCTCCCCACAGTCAGAGTATTCCTTCATTCGTTCCTCATTTTGTCATGCACTGACTTTTTGCCAACACACTTTTGGTTCCAATCTTCAAATAATTTTGGTTCCAACTAAAGAATTGATTGGAACAGGAAATAAGGTCTTCGTCCTTGCCTTCACAGCTTCAGCTTTTTTGTCTGCAAGGGTAAAACAAGTTCCGCTACGCTGCACCCTTGCATACACCGTTCCTTAGCCGTTTCCTCAGAATTCGTCAATTCGGCTGTTCACTAAAAAGTCTTCGCCTGTTCAGTCATCGTCCTCAGTCGTGTCTACTTTGCCACCCCAACTTCCTCTCAAGTTCGTCAGCTTCCCCAATAAGGCTGCTCTTTCTCATTCCTCCTCCGTCGTCATTTTCATTCTCGCTCTGTTATATGGGGTGTCATTCGCCACTTCGTGTTTGGCTCGCCTGCTACGTCACTCAGGCTTCGGGCCGATTCCAGTTTTTGGCATTACTCCTAAAATGTGCTAGCCTCCTAAAAAGTCAGCAAGCACCTAAACTCCTCGTTTCAATTAAACATTTGTGCAGTCAAGAGTAGGCTTATTGTTTTTCCTACATTTCATTCCGGAAAACCAAACACCTACACTTGTTTAAGATTATCCCTTCGAATCCAAAAAACTGGAAACGCCCCTCGTGTGCGAAAAGCACAGAGGTTGCAACTTGTCTGCTTCACATCCATTTGTTGCGCCCCCCTTCGTTCCACTCGCAAGACGGCTCGCGTTCTCCGTGTCTAGCTTTATCCTAAAATAAACCATATTCCCTCCGTACTTAGTCTGATTGAAAGCTGAAGGCTCCATTTCCTGTTTATCCTATGAAATTAAATGTGTTCTTAATATTTAAAGTGTTATTTTGCTATTATGTACATAGGAGTAAAAACATACGATTATAAGTTAATTGACTTTATAGAGTTTGAAAACATGTTTTGGGACCTCAATGATTCCAATTACATGAATGCTGCTATGTTGTTTATTGAAGAATACTTTGATCAGAAAACTATTTTTCATTTTAAGTTGAAAACGTTACTTTCCTTAATTCTTGAAAATGTACATGATCATGGTAGCGGTTCCTGTATAATGAAATTCGGTGTATTAAATAATTTTAAAACGATAGAAGTTTATGAACCACTTGGAGGTTTCGATTTAACTAACCTCCCAAATGGAACTGGTGGCTGTGGTTTTAGAGAAATAAAAAGAAGTAAATGTATAATTAGCCATAATCCAAAAGGTGATAAAACCTTTATACTTATTGAAACTAATCTTGTAGATTGAATACCAGCTTCCCAAAAGGTCAGCAGGTATTTTAGTTTTCCGTTCCAATTAAACATTAAGGAAGTCAAGAGTATGTGTTTACTTTTACATCTAAGTTTTGCTTTTTTATAATTCGTTTTTCCTTGTAAATAAACATGTCTTACAATCAAAAGAACACATACACTTGAGTACAAGTAACAACTTCGTACAATCATATAGCATTTCGATTGCGTTTAACGCTTCGATTAAGAAAGGAATCTACCTTATCACTGAGAGAATAAAATAAAAAAATAAAAGCAAAAATAGGGCTTCTCACAGCTTAGTAAAGGTCGAGCCCTTCGGGTTTTGCAATAATAATTTTGGTTAGAGCAAACCACCTCACTTTTACTTTTATAACTGTGCTCACCCATTTTACTAAGCTAAATCCCAGGAATCAAAATTTTTATTGACAAAAACCTTGACAAAGCTGCTCTTTAGCCCTGAAAAATGGGCTTTCTTTTTTCCTTTTTTTTCGGCCTTTTTGGTCGTTTTCTTTGGTTTTTTCTTTTGGAATTAATGGCGGAGCAAAAGCGACGCTGAATAAGACTTAATTTTTAAAACCTAAATTATGTCTAATTTCAAAATGATTACCTATCGAGAGGGCGGTGTGTATACAGGTCCCCACTTCTTCATCCTCAATAAAGGATTAAACAGCGGAAAACCACTCAAAAAGCCATGCCCGAATTGCTTTGTGATAAGCTGCAATTCAGAAAGTGAAAAAGAAAGCTTGTACTGGATAGTTTATTCCCTGCACCAAGGCAAACGATTTCAAATTGCTTTAGTAGGATCTGTGATTCCTTTCATTCGGAAAAATGACCTTATGGAAATAATTTATCAAGCTCAAAGAATAATGATTAACAAGCCTAATGCAGTCCAGAATACTGTTTCATCATTATTGAAGTTAGAGCAGCAGGAGGAGAGCTATAAGCGCATTCAAATTTCAATTAAACAGTTGAAACAGGTGCTTGTGCATCAATTAATTAAATCGTAATTGTTAACCAGTTTGGCATATCTCAGCTGATGGGATGTGCCGAACATAAATTTTATTATCATGTATCACGTAAATTCAGCAGTCATCAAAAGTATTCTTAGGTCAATGCCCAGAAAAGAAATTCCTGTAGAAATGGAGAAGCTCAAACAGAAGATTATTGAAACACCTCCAGGAACCGAAAGAAGTAAGTATTTAAAACTTTATCGATGGTGTCAAAAACTGACCTCCTAGCGATAGCAGAGAATCAAATAACACAAACGGGTTCATTGGTTGGCCCGTTGGGTTCATTTGTTTCTCTCAGTAGCCCGCTTCGGCGGGCTTTTTTGTTTATATTAGTCAAAACAAAATAACTTAAATTTGAAATGGATTAATGAAATTAGAAACTTTCTAGAGGATTACTCTGGTGTTCATGCTGATGATCCTGATATGGATATATTCAAAGACATGGGAATAGTTGGTGACGATTTTCACGAAATGATAGAAAAATATTCTGAGCAGTATGATGTTGATATGTCTGGTTATTTGTGGTATTTCCACACCGATGAAGAAGGAAATAATTTTGTAGGTAATTTTATTAAACCTCCGAATGACAGAGTCAAAAGAATACCTGTAACGCCTAAAATGCTATCTGATTTTATAGAAACCAAAAAATGGCAGGTTGAATACCCAGAACATGTAATCCCAAAAAGGCGTACAGATCTATTAATAAATCAGGTCATTGTAATCGCTCTGTTAGTTGGTTTAATAGTTTGGGGTATTATTAGCTTTTTCGATAAGTAAAAAAAACAGCGCCTTTCGGCACTGTCTTAATTATCCAATTACTAGAATTGAAAAGAGCATCTTTACTTACTGGAAGGACAAACCTCAGAAGAGATTTTCATTTCAAGAGAAATCGTCTCTGAATCTTCACAAGTCTCATGATCCACATCAACCATAATTGAGTTTACTGAGTTTGCTAAATCTGTTCCTGCCTTAAAACGAGGTTTCTTTTTTGCTCGAACTTTGATGATTAAACCATCTTCTTTACAATCTTTCATTTTATTTGTTTTATTGGTTATTAAATTTCGTTTCCCTCAACTACTGCTTGGGCAACGGCTGTTATTACGGTTCCTCCAATTATGAGGTATTCACCCAATCTTGAAAGAAACACAGGGAGTTCATAATCTGAAGCCACAAGCGTTCCTCCAATAGCGAGTAGGATTAAACCTATGTTTCTGAAGTCCCTGAAGAACTTTGGGGTCTTTGTGCTTATTCTTTTGATATAGTTCATCTTTTTAAAAATTGATTGAAACACTAACTTGCAACCTTTGCAAGCTTTGCAAATTGGTTAGCTAAATCACTTCAACCACCCTTAAAGCATTGTAAGCTCCATTTTTCAAAGTGTACTGATTCCCATTTACGTCTTGAAAGAACTCCAAACGAAGAAGCACCATGCTTAACCCAGATGGTGAAGGTGTTCCTGTTGGTGTTAACGTAACGTTATTTGGAGTCATGTCAATCGGTAAGTTTTCAATGTTGGAAAGATGAAGCTCCTGTTCGCCAGTTGCAAAATCAACACCTAAAAAACCACCTGTCAAGCTGATATGTGTCGCTCCTTGTGGAATCACAATATCATTTTGCGTGATAAGGTTGTTTATAGTAATCTCACCAGTTGAAGTGTTCACACTATATGGTTTGAAAAGAATAGAACTGAGAACGGCTTCTTTATTAAAGTCAAAGCCCTTAATAATATTAGCAGCTGCAGGATCCTGCAAACCTTGAACAATATTTCTTTGACCTCTTGCACTCGTAGTGTCTAAGTTTTTGATTTTAGTCATCACTTGCGTAAAGCGAGAAACTAACCTTGAATCAGATGCAGTCATTGATAGCGCACGAGCCCCATCTCTAACCAACTTACCTGCCTTTGCAGAAGTTCCAAACTCAGCATTGTTTTCACGTGTACGCTCAAACGCTGGATCATTCTTAATACGGTCCTTATCAACCGATGTTTTCATTCGTGCCAAGTCACCATCCTTGGTCTTGTAAAAGCTAACGTTATCTAACGTTCCTTTCAATTTAATTAAGCCGCTTTGTCGTGCCATAGTTATAGTATTTATTTATCAATATTACAATTGTTATAAATATACGCTATAATAGTGGGATAGTTGGCTATCTCGTTGCTGTTGCTTTGATTCTCTACTTTTTGCTAATTATTAAGTATTTTGGTCGAATTAATTTTATTTATTTGAAAAGGTTAGTGTGTCGAAACGCACTGGATGTGATTTGTAAAAAAAACATTATATTTGAACCATTAAGCACTACTCTGTAGATCGCATATCTAAAATGCATCTGATGAATCAGGCTCAAAAAAGTAGTATGTGAGTTTAGTTATGCGTAACCATATTTATAATGACAATAAGCTTTATAATAGAATGCATCGATTGTTCTGAGAACTACAGGATAAGATACGGAATGGGTAATAATTTCCCGCAATCGGCATCATTCCAATGTTCTGAATGCTCAAAAAAAATTAAAATTGGGTTCAAAAGTATAGGAGAAGATAGAATTATTGAAGGGTGTAAGGTTATCAAGGATGGTGGATTTGAAATGGATGTTAAAGTAGTAAATTTACATCCAGAAATTCCAACCGATAAAAATCGTCTTCATGATCCTTCCTTGTTTCAAACAATGGGAGTGTTTCAACGTTTGGATAAATCCAATGCTGACTTATTCGAATTCAAAGAGCTCCAACACATTTGGACTCAGTTTCGCACTGAATGGACAAATAATATAGAATCTTCACTTCGTATCCTAGCTAAAAAAGGTAAGAGTGAACTTAAAAGGTTGAAGAAATTAGATTTTGATGTTTTTGCAGATAAATTTCATCAATGGTTAGCTATCTTTCTTAGCGGTAAAAAGGATAATAAATTCGATAAAGTAAACATTGAATTTCGATCCATTAATAGTTCAGAAATTAAAAGTTATCTCAGTAAAGATGGTAAGTTACTTAAACAGGTATATTCTCTCTGCAATATTTATATGCAACATTCTGAAAACTTTCAGAGCACAGTGTTTTATCAAAAGTATGGATGGGAATTAACATCAAAAATGACGGCAAATGTACACTGGGAAGATATTGAATCTGTCTACGGTGATTTATATGAAATCGTTGGAGATTTATTAATCATTCCAACAATGATGAATAACATAAAACAAAGTAGAAAATTTGATCAATTCAGTACATCTGGATTTACATTGGAAAAATATTTAATAACAGATAAAGCTGGTAGAGGTACAAATTTCCAATCCAACCCTAATCTAGAGCATTTAACCGATTTTTATTTTCCATGGCTACGAAATGGAACCCACCATAAAAACTCCACTTTCAACCCAGAAACACATGAAATAACATTAGGAGTTGGCAAAGGTGGTGGTACCGAAAAAAAAATAGGCCTAATAGAATATATTAAGGCTTGTAACGAATTATTTGAAGTTGGAATTTTATTATCAAGTTTAATCCTACACTTAAAAAAGTAAAAGATGATTAAAAGTGTTGCTGATTTATTAAAAGGTTTTTTAGAAAAAGAGACTCAACTTTTGAAATCCTATGATATTGTAAAACACCCTGGTATTATCGGAGATATGTATGAAGGTTTAACTAAAGAAATACTTCATAAAAGTATTTTTGATGGATTAGATTTAAGAATATGTGCTGGAAAAATTAAAAATTCAAAAAATAATTTTAGTGGGGAAATTGACTGTATGTTAGTTGTCGGGGATGGAGAAAAAATACCATACACTGATAAATTTATTTATGACTCCTCAAAAGTTGTAGCCGTTATTCAAGTTAAGAAAAACCTCTATTCTAAAGATTTAAAGGATTCATTTACTAATTTAAAATCTGTTGTTGATATAACAGAAGAAAGGGATGGAGAAAAATTCCACTCAAATTTACTAAGGACAGCATATAGAGCGATTTGCCAAACAGAGTTGCCTAACCGTTCTGACTTAGAGAAGCTACCGTTTGAGAAACAAATGTTATTTCATATTCTCACATTAGAGGCTTTTTATCCGGCAAGAATAGTGTGGGGGTATAATGGTTTTAAATCAGAATATTCACTTAGAAACTCTATGATTAATTTTCTTGAAAAGAATATTTCAACAAAGGATGAAAAAATTAGAGGCTTCGACCCTTTAGGATTTCCAAACCTCATAATCTGTGAAAATAATTCATTGATTAAAAATAATGGTATTCCATTTGCATACCCAATCGATAAAGATTTGTGGTGGCCATTTCTCGCATCTTCACCTGAAAACCCAGTATATTTCTTTCTAGAAGTAATATGGACACGCCTTCATTTTATGTATGGTATATCTTCTGAAATATTTGGAGAAGATTTGAAAGTTGATGAATTGCACGGTTTTCTGTTAGCAAAAGCAAAAAAGACTAAAAAAAATGTGGGTTGGGAATATATGCATATTGATTTAACAAAAGAGGAGTTAGAAAAACCATTAGATGAAACTGAATGGGAACCTTCATTCCTAGATAATTGTCAGTTTGTAATTATAAATAAACTTTGCAAAAAAGAAGAACTCAAATATTTTGATGATAAAGAGTTGGAGGAGTTTGTTAAGAAATCAGGCTATACACTTAAGTCATTTGCTGAATCATTAAAGGCAACAGGACTTGTTGATATTGAAAATGGAACTTTTAAATTAATAACGGATCAGTGTCTTTGTGGCATAAGCTCCACTGGAAAATACTTTGCTGGAGAGAATAAAACAGGTAGAGTTGAAAGATGGTCAAAAAACGAAATGAAAAAGCAATCTATGAACAAATAAGCGACACTATCAGATCCACCTATTTGTAAACCGTAATTGCTCTTATTTTCTTTTAATACGTACATGCTTTATATTTATCCATTAAAAAGAACTAGATCCTCCAACCATTACCCATAGATACTATATGAAAAGCGAAAAAAGAGTGAAAAAAACTTCATTAGATTTCATAAAAGCTATGGTATATCGAATATTTAGCAGTATCTTTGACGCAAATAAGAGCAGAACGTTCATTGATTATCATGTAATACCAAGAAATAACCCAGTGGGCTATTCGTGGGACTTAGTTAAATGCTAAGTGTAACTACTTGATAAATAGATATTATGCGTTGGGTAGGCTAGTCCCGTCCAGACCGCATTTACAAAACGCCTCTATGGCTGGAGGAATAGAGACCCCTAAGATGTATCAATGTCTTAGGGGTTTTGTCTTTTATGGAAGTTTGT
Source organism: Brumimicrobium sp. (assembly GCF_048268645.1). Taxonomy (NCBI): domain Bacteria; kingdom Pseudomonadati; phylum Bacteroidota; class Flavobacteriia; order Flavobacteriales; family Crocinitomicaceae; genus Brumimicrobium; species Brumimicrobium sp. Next base: position 52,296 of record NZ_JBLWVE010000011.1, read on the forward strand.
CTTTAGATGGTTTTTATGTGAGTTTTTTGTTTATCTTAAATAGAGAACCATAAATCACCACCATGAATCAATATTGCACGTACATCTTATTCAGTCCAAAGTTTAATAAATATTACATTGGACAAACACAAAATCTTGAAAATAGAATTTCAACGCATAACTCAGGAAAAGTAAAGTCCACCAAACATTATTTACCTTGGGTGAAAGTTTTAATTCTAGAAAAAAATACGCGTTCAGAAGCTATTGTTTTAGAGAGAAAGCTAAAGAATTTAAATAGAGAACGATTGTTAGAGTTTATAGATAGATATAAGGTGTGAATTTTAACGCCTCTATGGCTGGAGAGTTCCGACGCTTCGGTCGGAATTCAGACTGTAACGTCAGAAAAACCCCTAAGATGTATCAATGTCTTAGGGGTTTTGTCTTTTATGGGGTTTTGTGTTGTATAGCCTCTATAGCGGATCAAGATGAATCAAGACCAATTGTTGTGGATTAAGCACAAATACTTGTCAATCTGAGTTAGGATTATTCAACGTTTTAAGTATAAAAGTGGTTAAAAACATCAATCACCTATTGATGCGGGATTCATCCCACATTCAATAATTTAAAACATTATAAGCTTAGCCGTTTTAACGGCTTCTTTCAACAATTAGAACAAACCTTTTTAATGTAAAGGATAAGCACTCTTCCTTTTATCAAAGATAAAATGGCGTGAAAAATTATTAAGAAGGGGAGAAGGCCTAATTCTATTGAATTCCCCAAGACGAATATAGCCTCCTCATTACAATCAATAAGCATACTTTTATTGATCTACAATCCTTGCTGTTTTAAAGAACTGGATCCACTTATCTTGAAGTTCTGTTGGTATTTTGGCTTCTTTTATAGCTCTGAAATTCATGAACAGGGAAGTTTTTCCTTGAACGACATACCAGAGTTGAGATTCTGGTTTTTTGTCAATGTTGTATTCTGGAGATTCAATGATGAAAATAATCCATGGGTATTCGGCCGATTCATCTTTCTCAATGAACGTTAACTTTGCCTTCGGAGCCATTTTCTTGGCCTGTTCAATCATCATGTTCATGGCCTTGTCCATAGGAACGTTTTTTGCTCCTTTAACGGTCATCATACTTCCAAACTCAGTCCAATCTTCTAAGGATTCATCAGCATGAATGTACTCAACTAACGTTATCTCACTAGATTCTTGCTCGCTGCCTACTTTCCAATTCTCTTCTTCGGGCCATTCAAGCAATAAAGTTTCGGTAGATTGAACTTCACCCCCACAAAATTGAATCAAATACTGTTCAGCTTGTGCTTCACCTAGTTCTAAAGCACGTTTAAAATCTAGGCATGCTTCTTCTTGTCTACCAGTTTGTGCACGAATCTGTCCTCTCAAAGTTAAAGCGTTTGGAGTCGACGGATCCAATGCTATCGTTTTGTCCAAATCCGGTAATGCTTCTAGGTACTTTTGTTGACTCGCAAAAACAGTTGCACGACTATAATAAGCCTTAACAAAATTGGGGTCCAACTTAATCGTTTTGTCAAAATCAGCCATTGCTGACTTATATTCTTTGAGCGCCAACTGACAAGAACCCCTGTTGTAATACGCGAGTTTGTTGCTTTTATCTGCTTTTATGGCCTTAGAATATTCTTTAATAGCGCCTTTGAAATCTTGTTTTTCATGCTTTTCTATGCCCTTTTCCAAGTATTCTTCCGCAGTTTGTCCGTAAATTGTAAACGTAAAAATCAGTAATAATACTGTCAGTATTCCTTTCATAATATTTGTTTTTTTTGATCAACTCCTTTGGCATTTTCTCACCAAATGAATGCCTCTAGGCGCTTTGCCCCAAGAGTATTAGTTCCATCATTGTTAATTCATGACAATATAAGAACTATTCTGTGATCTCGTATAGCTAAAATACATAGGAACTAAAGCTGCACATTTTATTCAAAACCATGCTCTCTTCAACCACTCTAAAATATCGAAGATTCGGTTTTTGTTGTAAACTCTTCAAGAAAGCGCATTCCTTTATATGAATTTCCTTTGGCGTTTAATTTCGGACTCCAAACAGCAATGGCGTATTGTTTTGGATGTACTGCCACAATTCCACCGCCGACGCCACTTTTTCCAGGAAGGCCAACTTTGAAAGCGAAATCTCCTGATTCATCGTAAAAGCCGCAGGTTTGCATTAATGCGTTTATTCTTTTGGTTTGACTTCGGGTAAGTATTTGTTTTCTTTCCGTTAAGGTAAAGCCGTCATTGGCTAAAAATAAAAACAGGTTGGAGAGTTCTTCGCAACTCATTTCAAGTGAACAAAGATCATAGTAGAAGTCAAGTACATCAGAAGGTTCGTTTTCTATGTTTCCGAATGACTTTATTAAATTGCATAAAGCAGCATTTCTGTATCCGACTTCCCTTTCAGAATTGGCTATTTTTGATGAATAAGCAATGTCTTTGCTATCGGAAAGGTTTCTTACAAAATTCAGGAAATCTTCTTTAGGGTTCTTTAAGTTATTTAATAGAACATCAGCAATAACAAGCGCTCCAGCATTTATGAATGGGTTTCTCGGAATTCCATTCTCTACTTCAAGTTGAATCAGTGAGTTAAAAGGTGTTCCAGAAGGTTCCACTTTTACCCTTGTCCATAATTCCTCACCGAGTAAGTCATACGCCATAATAAGCGATAATACCTTGACAATGCTTTGAATAGAAAACTTGTCATAGTAATTTCCCACTCCAAAATTTGAATTGTCAATCGTTGAGATGTGTACCCCAAAAAGCGTTGAATCTATATTTTCTAATTCAGGAATGTAAGATGCTAAGCTTCCTTTGTCTTCACTGTTCTTTATCTGTTCGTAAAGATTTTGAACTATATCGTTCACATCTACATTTGTATTCATATTTCTAATTTTAAGGGGATAATTTTAGACATGTTATTCACTGTTTTCACTCTGCTCCAAAGTTAACTTGATAAACATAAAATTCAAGAAAGTAGTAATTTAATTGTAGAGAGCTGATCTATAACTTTAGGCAGAGTGGAGAGAAAATGATAACAATATAAGTCAGGTAAGATAGAAACGCCATAATTCAGTTGGTAATATAGATTCAGTCAGCGGCGGTACTCTAACTGACGTGCTGTATCGTTCCCGTCAGTTCGAGTGAATTTTGAAATGTGGTGTAGATTTTTGTATCGCTCTCGTCAGTTCGAGTGAATTTCACAACGCAGTGGAGAAATTTGTATCGAGAACAAAGGGAACCTCAACAGAAACAGAAGTAATTTATCATCTATTTTTTTTTGAGCCTATTTCCGCCTACACCGCCAAGTTGCCTCCCCAAATCCTTTTGAAACAACCCAAACAAAGGAGCTTCTAAAGTCGCTCTTTCTTTGCGTGTTCAAATAGGTTTTGTGTTCGCCAAGCTTTCTGGTTTCGTCGGGGCAGTAGCTGATATTCCAATTTTAGAAGAAATTAGGAAGGCGCAAAACCAATGTCTATAAACTGGGAGTTGGCCGAGCCGATACCGCATTATTTGTGGAAGGAAAGTGCGAAGTTGGCGGTGGGGTAGGGCTATTAATACCCCTCCAACATTCGCCCAGCCCTCTCCTTAACCTCCTTCACCAACCACTCAGGTTCAATAACCCGAACAGTATCCATTTGCATAAACACCCGCTGAACGAACTCATAATTTGGCTTCAATCTTAATTCAATAAGATCCTTACCATCTTCAACTTTGATAAACTTTTGAGAAGAGTGGAGTGGGGCAGACTTGAGGTATGGAACCTGACTCTTTTGTACAGCTATGACTACTTTTTCAACTTCAATTCCTGTGTAAACAAGTCCAACCACATCATTAAAACGTTCTTTTAAGTTCAGATCCGCATCAGGAACAAATGTTTTGGTAAGAATTTCTAATTCCGAAATTCGATCCAATCCAAACGTTCGAATTTCATGCATTCCAGCAACAACCCCCACAACATACCACCTCCCTTGGTATTCTTTAATGAGATAAGGCTTCAATTGATACCTCTTTGATTTTCCTGATTGGTAACTCTCATGTTTAAATCGAATCCGTTGATGATTTCGAATAGCCACTAAAATATCTTGTAAGAATTCAATCCCAGAAACATTTCCCTCGTGTTCAAAATCAATATAATTCAAAGTTTCTTTGCTTTCTTGGAGACTTTCCTGAAAAACATGCGCTGTTTCTACCAACTCCAGCAAACGCAAAAAACTGTCAATCGGTAAACTTTTTTCTTTATTGATAAAATACCCTCGTTTACTTTGATTGTATTCAATTTCCACATCAAATTCATTCCGAATCGCCTCAAAATCTCGCTCCAGTGTTCGCTTAGAAGCTTTCAATCCAATACGTTCATTGTATTCCATGATTTTTTCCATAGAAGGAAATTGACCAGTTTCTAGTAAATCGATAATGCGTTTGTAACGACGAATGATGGCTTGTGCTGACATGGGGTTTTTAGGCGAATATAAGAATATTGATTTTTTTAAACATTTTTAGAGGGAGGAATTCCTACTTTATCAATGTTAGACTTTATAATCTGTTGGAAAAGATATAGAGTTCAACTGAAGGTTCTCAACTATTACTACAAACCTCATTAAGTGTCTTCATTATTTTATTAAATCGATACTCTTGATTTTCATGGAATAAATTTCCTAGAATCGCTTCATGTTGACTGCTGTTTTCTATTATTTTATTAAAACGGTGAATGAGATATTTTTTGACTTTACTCTCGCTAGATAATATTTCTTTTTTAAGCCTTGATGTATGATTTAGAATATACACAATATCCTCAAAATCATGACTTGTTCTAGGGTCTTCTCCACCTCGATTTTCAAAAGCTGTAAATTTTGTTGCTAAAAAGTAAGGAAGTGACAAACATCTAACAGTAATATCATCAATTTCGACTTCAATTAAATCTTTAAATCCAGATTCAAACCACTGATTTGCTGGTGCCCATCCTACTTCTTTTGTGGACATAACATCTACTTTTATGTCTTCAAATCGAAAACGACAAACAACCTTGTCCTCATGTGATTGATAAAACCCCTTTTGTTCTAGGCGATTTCTTATTTTTTCCAGCTCTCCAACAGTTGTAATTTCCAAACTTATATCTATATCTTTTGTTGGTCGAACATCATCAGCTGATTTATCATCAATATATAAACTCACCACTGCGCTTCCAACGAAAACAGCATCATTATTAAGCTCCTCTAACGCATAAGCGATTTTTTTAGTAGCAGCCCTATTAATCAAAGTGTTTTTCATAATAATCGATTTTTCAATTCCTCCTTTGCCATATTAACTTCACGCGCTTTACCAACCCTCAATGTATCACACAAAGCCATGAACTCATAAAATAATGGATCTTTTAAACAAGCTTCAGGAACTTTTGGGTGAAGTGGCTCGATAGACTGACCTCTTATTGTACCCTCGCCGTAAGACCATACGAAAGACTCATTACTAATAATTTCCTTACTTAAAGGCGAAGCAGAATGTGCGGTAGGAATACCTCTAAGAATAGAACCCGGCTTTTGTGGATAAACATATTTTAAACCATGCACTAAGAATTCTAATATAGATAATCTCATTAAAGTCTTTTTATTCTGAGTTATTAACCCTGCAAATGCTGAACGACTTAAGCTTTCACTCACCTCACTTGCGCTAATCCCCAATTCATGGGATAGTTCCTTCATCAACCATGGTTTATTTTCTTTCGCTGCAATTTTTAATAGAATCACTATATCGTGGGGACGCATTCCATTGTGCTTTTTCATGAGATATAATTTTCATACAAATATAACAATTAATCCTTGATTCGCAATTCGCGAATCGCGAATTAAAATAAAGTTCTTATTGCATAAAATATTTAAAACCACTCACCGACACCTTCTGTCAGTGCCTACTCCGACATTTGTCTTAAATCAAATAAAAAACAACTATGAATAAAGAATTAACAGACTTAAAAAATGGTTTTAATGAAAAAGTTAATCGCTTGGAGGAAGTGCGCATCCAACTCAAAACAGAATTCACTGGAATTGACAGCGCCATTGACGAAGTCATTGACTATATGTATTCTTGGTACACCTTAGCCGAGATTCAAATGCAGCCCACTGTGGTTAATTTATGGGGACTTACCGGCGTTGGAAAAACTTCTTTACTGCTAAGAATTGCAAAATTGCTCGAAATAAAAGATAAAGCTTTTCGGGTTGATTTAGGTGTAAAACACGGCAGTAATTCTTTTAACTCCACCATAAATGAAGTGGCTACGATGTCCAACGATGAACCTGTGATGATTATTCTCGATGAATTTCAACACGCAAGAACAATCAGAAACACCATGACAGGTAAGAAAGAAATTGATAGTGGATTACAGCGTCAGCTCTGGGACTTGCTTGATTCTGGTAAAATTATTCAAAATAAATGGAAGCATATTATCATCGAGTTGGTTCAGTACATAAGAAGTATGAATATGCTTGTCAATAGAGGTGTGTCTGTCAAAAATGGTCACGTTACAGAAGAGAAAGAACTGTTCGAGAATGAAATGAAAGAGTTGTTGTTGATAGAATCAGAAACTGAAAAAAGTTGGGCTATTCCCAAAAGCTTGCATTATGGTTTGTTGGAGTATATTCCTGAACGATACGAATGTGAAAGTGTGGAAGATCTAAAAGACTACTTAAAAACTTTGGACGGCCAGCAAACAATTAACTTTATGGAAGAGGTTTTATTGAAGGCCAAACAACCGACTGAAGTATATTTTCATAAATCCATCATTTTTGTTGTGGGTAATTTGGATGAAGCTTATGAAATCAATAAAAATCTCAATGCCGATATTTCTGCAGATGAATTTCATGAAACGAGTCTGAAAATCACCATTCCTGATGTGAAAACTGCTTTGCAAGACCGTTTTAGAGATGAGCAAATTGCTAGATTAGGAAATAACCACATTATTTATCCTGCGCTGAATAAAAAAGCTTATCGCCAACTTATTCAAATGAAATTGGATGCCTATTTTGAAATGTTGGAAAATCGCTATGCGGTAAGTTGGACTTATGATGCGACTTTAATCGATAAGATTTATGAAGAAGGGGTTTATCCTACACAAGGTGCGCGTCCTGTATTGACCACAATTTATCAAATGGTGAAATCAAAAACAGCCCTTATTTTTCAATCTTTAATGCAAGAAGAAAAGCAAGTCAGTAGAATATCTTTGTCCGTTGTCGAGAATCAGTTGGTCTGCCAACTTTTTAATCTGGATACAGAAATTAAAACGATAGCTATCCCCTTGCAGTCAAAACTAGGTGAATTGCGGAAACCAAAAGATAATGAGTCGCAAGCGATAACGGCTGTTCATGAAGCAGGTCATGCGGTGTTGATTGGGCATTTATTAGAGGAAGCGCCACAAATGATTACTGCAACTGCCACCGATAAAAGCGAAGGATTTGTATACAACCGTTCTTATGAAGACTTTACCTCCAAAAAATACCTCATTCATAGAACAGCAGTTCAACTCGGTGGATTGCTGGCAGAGAAATACATTTTCGGAGAAGAAAATATTACCATGGGTGCGAGTTTAGATATAAAAAATGCCTACTCGATGATTGACAACGCCTTTAAAAATGCAGGAATGGGAAATAAAATTTATCATTACGCACTTTCATCTGAAGAAGCATCTCCCACTTTTCATCAAATAAAAGATGTAGAAAAAGAAATCACCAATGTTATCGATGCTGCCCAAGAATTAGCAGAAAATGGTCTTAGAAAAGAAAGAAATCTGCTTTTACAATTAGCAAAACGATTGCAAAACACTTCAAAAATAGAACGAGATGAATTCATCCAACTCTACAATAAATATGGAGCTAAAAGCATTGACTTTGAACGCAAATCAACCTTTTATAGAGACCGCATAGCAGAAGCTTTGGAGGCTGACGATAATAGAGCAGAAATAGCCAGACATAGGGCGGTTGTGCTGAATAGAGGTAAATCAAAAAGCGATATTTTGAAAGATTTATAAAACTGCAAGTATTTATGTTTTCAGTCCGCTTGAAAATCTATTCAAAATAAAAACAAAGTAAAATACCGCCCTGTAAGGGCAACTTATTCCAACCCAAGGCAGCGTCCTTGGGTTGGAATACATCTAACTCTTCAGCGCCCTGAAGGGGCAAGTCAAAAAAAGGACATAACTAATCCCAATTCATCACTAATAATCTACCCCGTCATCTTCTGACGGAGCTCTTTCTCACCTTTGTATCAAATCAAAAAAATCATGAAAACAATAAACACACTTTACCATCACCTCAATAAAATTCTTGCACCATCGGTAGATGGCTTTGTCTCGTCTTCAATAAATACGGGGTTCTCCAACATAGACCAACAATTGAATGGACTTCAACTGGGAGAACTTTATGTTTTGGGTGGTGCAGCAGCGATGGGAACAAAAACAATGGCAAAAGAATTGGCTTTAAGAGTAGCTAATCATTCTGGTGTTCTGTTTTTACCTCAGGTAGAATCCTTAGATGAATTAACGAAAAAACTACTTTGCATTGAAGGAGATATTCAATCGTGTAGTATAGAAAAACAACCTTGGGACGCTAAATTGGCTAGTAAAGTCTCTAAAACCATGAAAGCTTTCAAACAGAAAAATTTTTATTTGAAAAATGTATGGCAATATAATGAAGATGATTTCTTTCAGCTACTTGAGGATTATATCACTCAAAGTGATGTTAAATTAATCATTATAGATCATGAGGAAAGGCTATTCAAAAACTTGAAAGGTTCATTTAGTGCGGAGGAAAAATATCTTTTCGTATTAAAAATGAAATTACTCCTCAACCGTCTAAATTGTTGTGGGATAATCTTGAGAAAGTTGAACGCACCCGAACCTACCGAAGAAAATCCATATCAAATCCCAAGCTTAGAGGACATTCAATCAGAATATGATATAACAAGATTAGCCAACCACCTGTGGATCATGCACCGATTAGATTACTACGGAATTGAAGAAGATGAAGTAAATAACGACACTAAAAACCGTATAGATTTATTCGTTATGGATGAAGATGAAGGGTACTTAGACAATCTGTACTTTCAATTTAATGAACGTTTTACCGGGTTTGAGGTGATGGAGGAGTTGAGGAAAACGAAGTAAATAACTCAACCAAAAACCGTATTGATTTGTATTTGATGGATGAGGACGATGGGTACTTGAGTAGTTTGTATTTTAGGTTGAATGGAAGGTTTACGGGGGTGGAGGTGATGGAGAATTGGTGAAAGTGAGTGGAAAAGATTAATGTGATTGAGATACTTACGCTGCTCTTCCTCGTTGCAATAAAATCCCTATATTTGGATTTTTACAAAACTAAAATAAACACTCATTTTAATTAACCACTAATTCTGAAATTACAATGACAAAATATAGCGTACATCAACAACCCGTAGAAACTTTATTAAGTTGGATAAAATCAGGAGATATTGCAATTCCTGAAATTCAACGTCCTTTTGTTTGGAAGGCTGCAAAAGTAAGAGACCTTATAGATTCGTTATATCATGGTTACCCTGTTGGATATATCATAACCTGGCGTAATCCAGATGTGAAATTAAAGAATGGAGAATTATCAGCAGGTAAGAAAGTGCTAATTGATGGACAACAAAGAATTACTGCATTGACAGCTGCTATTGTTGGACAAAGGGTTTTAAATAAAAACTATAAAGAAATCAACATCCGAATATCATTCAACCCAATTAATGAAAGATTTGAGGTATGGAACAATGCCTTTGAAAAAAGTCCTGAGTGGATCAGTAACATTCATCCTATTGTAAATGATGAAATTTCTATAACCAAAGCGATTAGAAAGTACCTTAAAGACAATCCAGATGCTGATGAAGATCTTATTGAGGATAGAATTGAAAAGCTGAAGAAAATTAAAAGTAAACAAGTAGGGATTATTGAATTAGATGCTAGTCTAGATATTGATACGGTTACAGAAATTTTTATTCGAATAAACCAAAAAGGAGTGGTTTTAAGTAATGCTGACTTCGTAATGTCCAAAATTGCTTCCGACGAAGCGCATGGTGGAAATAAAATGCGAAAAATGGTAGATTACTTCTGTCGTTTATTAGTGGATAAAGACTTCAATAAGCATATTATTGATAATGATTCTGAATTTTCAAAGAGTGACTACTACAAAGGAATTAAATGGATGGCGACAGGTTCGGATGATTTATATGTTCCAGACTATATAGATATGCTTCGTGTAGCATTCACTTTCAAATTTAGTCGAGGAAAGTTCAGTGATTTGGTAGCGTTATTGTCTGGTCGTAACTTTGAAGCAAGGACCTACGAATATGAAATTTCAGAAGCAAGTTATAAAAAGCTATCTGATGGTTTAGAAGCGTTTGTTAATCAGACCAATTATCAACGTTTTATCATGATTTTAAAGTCAGCCGGCCTTATCGATTCAAAGTTAATCTCATCTAAAAACACACTAAATTTTGCCTATGCATTGTACCTTAAGTTACGCGATGAAGGAAAAGGGGAGGCTGAGGCACAGGTTTATGTGAAAAAATGGTTGGTTATGTCAATGTTAATTGGTCGTTATTCTGGTTCAGCAGAATCTAGAATAGACGAAGATATTAAACAAATTAATGAGAAAGGAATTGAAGTGTACTTTGAGCAAATGGAGAAAGCGAACTTAGGTGAAGGTTTTTGGGATTTCAAAATTATCAATGATCTAGAAACTTCTAGTGTGAACAATAATGCGTATAATCTTTATTTAGCAGCCCAAGTTAACGCGAATGCACCTGCTTTCTTATCAAAGAGTATGAAAATTAGCAGTCTAATTGAACAACGTGGAGATATTCATCATCTTTTTCCAAAAAAATATTTAATGGATAATGGGGTTGCACAAAAAGCTTATAATCAAGTTGCAAATTTGGTTTATACTGAGCAAGCCTCTAATATTAAAGTAGGTAAAATGCCTCCGAATGAATACTTGGCAAAAATAAAAGGAGAAATATCTAAAGGTAAGAACGAAATAAGTACAATAGATTCAGAAACAGGATTACGTGAAAACATGAGGTTAAATGATATCCCTACCTTTTTTGAATCTGCTACTCATCAAGATTACAAACAATTCCTTATAGATAGAAGACGATTGATGGCTGATAAGCTTAAAATATACTATGAGCAGTTATAATGATGAAAATTCAACTGTTTTATATCTCTCAACCTCTCTTTAAAAAAAAAATCAATACCCCCAATCATTATGCACCACAGGTAAACTATTCAATTCATCTCGGTGCAATCTCCATTTGGGCATAAATTTATTCATGTATTTAATGAATCTATCGTTATGATTTCTTTCTAGTAAGTGGACAAGTTCATGGACGATAATATATTCTAAACAAATTGGAGGTTTCTTAGCCAATTCAAGGTTGAGCCAGATACGCTTGTCTTCAATGTTACAGGCTCCCCATTTGGTTTTCATTTGCTTAACTCCCCAATCATTGCATTGAACGCCAATTACTTTCTCCCATTTTTCAATGAGTGACGGAATAACTGCTTTTAGTTCCTTTCTGTACCATTCTTTCATCACTTTAGATTTCTCTTCAGTGCTTGCATTGGGTTTTATTCTTAGAACAATGTGCTTAGTCCCTTTCAATTGCACTTTAGAATAGCCGTCGTGTTCTTCTAACTTTAGCAGGTAACGTTGGCCCATAAAATAATGACTTTCGCCATTCACATAAGTGCGTTTAGATTCTCTGGGTTGATTCTTAAAATTCTTGACATGTTTCTTGATCCAACCTAATTTAGAAATAGCAAATAAGCGCACAACTTCTTCATCTGCTGCTGTAGGTGCAGATATTTTCACTTTTCCATTTGGAGGATAAACCGCTAAATGCATATTTTTAATGTCCTTTCGAATGACATCGATTTCTACATTTGCGATATTCAATGTTTCCTTTTTAGTACTCATTTTGTGCTTTGATAATATCCATTAATTCCAAAGTCTTATCTGGATCATCAATTACTGTATTTACAGCCAACATCAACTTCTTTTCTTTAATTCCACCATCCCTCCAACCATCGAGTTTATTGTCTTCAATCACTAAATGTAAAGTATTGGCAAGTCCTTCTTCTTGATTGAGATTATCATATAAGGCTTGTTTGGCTCTTGTATCAATAGATTTCGGATAACTATTGCTCTCACTTCGTCTTGATGCTTTTGCTGCCAATTCTTTGATTTCTTTCAAATACGCTTCGTATGCTAAAGTTTCACTCCTTCTTAGCTCAATAATTTCATCCAATAACTGAGATAATTTTTCGTAGTATTTTGGATTCGTTTGTGCTTCTTCATTGATCACTTTACGCACATTATTTTCAATCGTCTCAGCAACCGCTTCTTGTTTTTTAGAGCTCCCATATTCTGCTTGGGGTTCACTTGTCAAATTGACAATCAAATCGGTTAAAGATTCATTCTCAAAATCAGATAGTTTTTGACTTGAACTAGCATCAATATATCGATCCATTAATTGACGCATTCCTGGTTCAAATCTTTTTAAATCTAGATGATCTCCACTCGCTCTTTTGATTGTATCTCTCAAGTCTGAATAGAACTTAACCTCATCTTTTATCTTCTCAGCTTGAACATCTGTATAACCCAATGCATTCATTTCATTGGCAACATTTGAATAGGCCCTAATCAATGAAACGACAGCTTTGTATAGTGTAAGTCTTTTCTCTTCATTCGTTTTTAAATCATAGGAATTCTCTGGATTGCCACAGAAATAACGAATAAAATTGGGTTCGTCTTTTGGATGAACAGGTTCACAAATTGCACGTACCCTTTCTAAACTGGTTTCTAACCTATCTTTTGACTCCTCATGCCTATCTTTCAACAATCCTTGAACATCTGCTTCGTCAAATCCATCAAATACCTCTGATGTGTAATCTTGAATCGATCTTTCTAAACTTTTAAATAAATCTTTATAATCGATAATGTATCCATACTCTTTATCCTCTGAATCTACTCTATTTACACGACATATTGCTTGAAATAAACCATGATCTTGCATTTTCTTATCGATATAAAGATAAGTTGCCGATGGTGCATCAAATCCTGTCAATAGCTTATCCACTACAATTAAGAGTTTCATTCTATTGGGTTCATTGATAAATTTCGCCTTTACCTCTTTCTCGAACTGTTCTGCAGATTTTCCGTTGAGCATTTCTGTATAAACTTCATACTTCAATAAACGGTCTGTTAAACTTCCTTCTCCTGTTTCTTCTCCTTTAATATCTGCGTGATGCGGTTCATAAGAAGTGATAATGGCACATTCTTTAAAGCCTGCTGATTGAAATAATTCATAATATTTACACGCTTGATAAATACTTCCAGAAACTAACATCGCATTTCCTTCTCCTGTATATAACCGTGGCTTAGTATCAAAATCATGCACAATATCATTCACGATTTTTGCCAATCTTGACTTAGAACCCAAAACTTTTTGCATGGTTCCCCATTTTCTTTTTAACTCAACTTTGGCAACATCCGTTAACCCTTTGGTTTTGGTGTTAAACCATTCGTCAATCTTATCTTGATCTGTAACAAACTGAGCTACATCTCTGGCCTCATACAATAAATCTAAAACGACACCATCTTCAACCGCTTCATCAAATTTATAAGGCGTACCAATATAAGGGCCGAAAACCTCGATACTTTTTTGCTTGTCTTTTTTCAATAAAGGAGTTCCCGTAAATCCAATAAACATAGAGTCAGGAAGTATCATTTTCATAGCGTCATGAAGTTTTCCACTTTGTGTTCTGTGACATTCATCCACAAAAACATAAACGTCTCCTTTGGCTTTAAAATCCGTAGCGATATTTGATTTGACCTCAGCAATAAAGCTATCAAAATCTCCTTCTTCAGATTTACGTCCAAACTTATGAACAAGACTACCAATTAGTGAGTGTTTTTTTTCATTGAGTACTTGGATTAACTCTCTACCACTTTTGGTTCGGAAAATACCTTCATCCACACCCACAAACAATTTTTCAATTTGCTCATCTAGTTCTTCACGGTCTGTAATGATTAAAACGCGGCTGTCTTTTACATTCTCACGGATCCATTTGGCCAACCAAACCATGACTAAACTTTTTCCTGAACCTTGTGACATCCAGATCACACCACCTGTTCGCGAAGCAATGTTTTCTTGTGCTGCCTTTACACCAAAGTATTGGTTCGGTCTGGCTAACTTCTTTGTGCCTTTATCAAAAACCACAAAATCATTGATTAATTCAAGTATTCGTTCTTTATTACACAATTGTACAACATGCTTATCTAGAACATAATCATACTCTTTAGCTGAAATTTCTTTCCACTTTAAGTAATATTTTTCAGTTGTTTTAATGGTTCCATAGCGAATTCCTTGGGTGTCATTTCCTGCCATGACCAATTGCATCGTTGTATAAAACTTCTGGATGAATTCTGGTTTTTGATTGTCTAAGTTTTGACGGATTCCCTCTTCAACACCTACTTTACTTCGTTTTAACTCAATAACCCCAATAGCAATTCCGTTAATATAAATAACAATATCAGGTCGTTTATCATGATTCCCTTGAACAGTAACCTCTTCAGCAATAGCAAAGTCATTATTCTCGATTTCCTTCCAGTCAATTAGCCAAACGGTTTCATTGGGTTTCCCCAACTCTTCTTTTACAGTGACACCATAACGAAGCAGTTTATAGACTTTTTTGTTGGCTTCATACAATCCTTCAGAAAGATTATTCACCGCTTGCGTAAAAGCATGAATTGCCTTATTGGCCAAAACATTTGAATACCCTTGGTTTTGTGTAAGAAACTTAAAAAGCAATTGCTCTTCAACAGGCTGCGTGCGTTCTTGATCTTGCCAATCACCAAGATATTCATAGCCTAGCTCTGTTTGAAATAGCTTTATAATTCTATTTTGTGATGTTCTTTCTGATTTACCGATTGTGTTCATGTGAGTTTGTGTTGATGGTTAGTTTTTTTTTGAAAAAACTATCTGTAGTCTTTCGATTTATACGTTTTAACAAATATAGCCTTATTTTAGTAAAATAATTAAAACCTAAAAGTTGCATTTATTAGTTGAATCTAAGATTTCTTAATAGTGTTTATAGATATTTGTATAGTATTTTATTATTGCTACTCTAATCTCGCTAAAAGTGTTTAATAAGACTATATATCTTTTAATTTATCACAAAGAATATTTAATTCTGAAACAACCTTCTCGTCAGCTAAGTGAGTATAGAAGAAATTATGTTTTCCTTCAAGTAAGAAATTATGTTCTCCTAAAATTCTCTTCATATCTTGACAGTAACTATCTGTTTCTTTGTGGAAAAACTTGATAAAAAATAATTGACTATCGTAAGAATACGAAATGTTTATAGCATATTCTCTGTTTTTATATTTCCATCCATTTATATAGGTTAACGGAACATCTTCTTTACTATTTTTAGGAGCGCTATGATAGCCACTGTTTGTAAATGGTTTAAAAACCTTACCTTCAATACTTTTTAGATAAAGGTCTAAACTATACAACTCGTAATGAGCGCCAATATAAGTCTTATAGTGATCCATAATAATTACCCAGCCATGATTCTCTATTTTTCTGATATATCTTTGATTTCCTATTTTTTCAAACAAATCATGATTTTCAATAAAAACTCTTCTCCACCTCTTTTTAAAGTAATTCGGTTCATTTTGGCTAATATAATTCCTGAAAGAAGTTTGGACATCATCGAAATCTAAATTGAAAATTTCTTTTAATGTTTTGTTTGTTTCAGATGAATTTCTATCTCTTAAAAACAATCTTTTCCAGCTTACATCACGACCAACTCCTCTACAAAAGCACTTATATTTTTTTTCACTGAGTAAATAGTCTGAGCCAGATAATAAAGCTCTTTCAAGTATATAGTTTTCGAAGCCGTCTTTTCTATTTAAATGGCCGTCTTTAAATAATAAGTTTAGTTTGTAGCTAACTTTAAAGAAAGCATCTTTTTTAACTTTATCACTTAAAATATTTTTATCAAAATCATTTTTTTTAATAGAAGTGTCAATATGAAAGAACCAAAAGTTCAATTGACCGTTAAAATATTTATTTTCTTCTGCCTCAAAAATCAACACTTTCCAATCATTATCCTTTAATAGCCTAACCTTTAAAACCTCCTCTAAGACTTGGTGTTCACTGAATGACGATAAAGAATCAATTTCAAATGTTTCAATCCATTGATCAATATCATAATCAAGCTTTTTAAAGTCAGTGTTCAAATTATCAATTTGAATCATTGTATTTTTATAAAGCTTAGGGTTATCCATTATAGAGTTGTTGAACATATTAAACATAACTCTTTGATACGAATTCAACTGATCCCAATCATCTTTAGAATATATACTTAAGCTCTTGTTTTTATGTATAATAAAGGCAAGAGTTATATAATTACTTAATAGTTTTTGCCACGATGGTTCAAGTCCATCTGAGCTGAAAACAAAGTTGAAGAGTTCTTTTAAATGTTGGTTTTCCCTTACTTCATATTTTTCACAAATAGATAGTAAATTAAAATACTTAGGAATATTTTCAAAGAAATCATTGCATCCAAATGTTTCCTCCCAATCAAATGCTTTATTTTTTAAGACGTTCTCAATAAAAGCATGCTCTTTGGTTTTATCTTCAAAAGTATTTTTATTAAGCTTGGCTCTTTTTACATTATCATAGAAAAACAATAGTTTGAAAAAATTAAAATAAACTGAATCGATTCTATATTCTCCTTCTTTTTTGTAATTCCAAAAAATATCATTCCATTCAATATCTATTTTATGATTATACCTTTTACTATTCTCATTAGTTATAACCTTCCGTTTTACTAACTCATTAACTAACCAAGCTTTAAAGTTTTCAAATGGAGTTAGCTGCTTTCCTCTGGCATTCATTTTAACATAAAGCTCGTCAGATAAATTGAAGTCTTTTAGGTTTAAAAAATCGAACCAAATTACTTTATCCTTCACTAGTCTATGCCAATACTTTGTTAAATCATCTGACTTTACTTCTTTTAAGCATTCATGAATCTCATTTAGCATTACCAACATACTATCTACAGTAGGGTCGTCCAACCACGAACTAGAAAAAAATTCTAAATCAGTTATTTCTAGCCTTAAATTATCCTTAAATCCAAAAATGGAATCTGAAGCCGTTAAAAGCTTTAAAAAAGCAGTTGAACTTCGTCTAGTCTTATATCGAAATCTTTTTAAAACCTCCAGCCCATCTTGATATCCTATTCTTTTTGCTATATACCAATGAATTAAAAATAATGTTGTTAATCTCTGTTGTCCATCAAGTGGTACAAGGTAAATTAATTCCGTTTTATCGTTTGATTTGTCTTCGATATTAACTTCGGGAATTCTTAAATCTACACTTAAAGCATAGTCACTTACATTTTTTAAAAGAGATTTTAGTGCTAATTTATTTCTTCTATGCTCTTCTTCATTTTTTAATCCATTGATCTTTCCATATACAAAGTCTAGATGCAATTTTTCTTTTTCCCTAAGTGAATATAACAGTGCGCTTAGAAATTTATTTCTGACCTTCTTTACATGAACAGTTTCTCTACCTTGGGCATAATCTCTTTGTATAGGTGGCACCTCAATTCCATAATTATCTAATATATCCCAAAGGGTTTTTATTTCTTTCATTTCAAATTTGATGTTTAATTTTTAGGTAAGAACTTCATCAACCTTTCTTGAATGGATTTGGTATAATTATCACCATCTTCTTTAGTCCAGTTTTCAATATTAATTTTATCTCCATTCACTTTATTGAAAGCGTTTAATGTTTCAATTGGTATAAAGACGGGATCTCCTTTGTCATTAACACCATTTTTATCAAATTTCAAAACAGTATTTCTTTTGTCTGAAAAGAGTTTATTTCCTAAATAGCTATTTGTGTTCTTGTCCAATAGCAATAAGTTACTCATTAAGTGAGTTATATCTTTACTTTCAATTACTAGTTTATCTATGGCGGACTTGAGTTCTTCATTGTTAGCAATTTCTTTTATGCTACTAATATTTTCAAGATCCCTTAAAATGTTTAATGGAAAGGTTATTTTAGTATATTCGATAACATCTTTAACCCATTGTTTGTAAAGTTTAACATCCGTAATATCTTTGGGGTTTTGAGGGATTATATGCTCAATACTCCATTTTTCTTTAATAAACAATTCAAAGGGGAACTTAAAGCCAGCCATATTATTAATATAGTATAGGACGTTGTATAACAATAGAATTTCTCGGCACTCCGTGTAATTGTCGTCATAATTAACCGTTTTTAAATTATATACATTTGGGGAGTGAGGGTTCTCTTTATCTTGTTTTTTAGAGAATCTCAATTGAATTACCTCCTCTAACTCTTGTTTAAAATCGGTTTGACTTTTTCCTTTATATTCACTTAATAATGTATTTATTTTTTTTATTTTAGAATTTGTTATAAAACCTACTAAATGATAGGTCATAGGATCATTGTACCAATTAAGTAGCTTATAATAAAGTTGAAGAACATCCTCCCATGTATCAGTAAAAACGGCTTGTGCATTATATTTATTTTCTAATTGTCGATAAGCATAATGATCATCACTTTTATCTTTCTTTTTAAAATGTAAGTCAAATAAAAAATCTATTCTTGTTCCTTCCACATACTTGGCTTCATTCGGTTGAATAAAATACCAAAAAGAGTCATTTTGTAGTTGCTTTTCAATCATGTCCCATTCGGCAGCAAATTGATTAACTTTGATTTCAAATAAACTAGAAGTCTCTCTATTTTTTATATCAAGGACAAACAAGGCTTTAATTAATTCGGAAGATGTCAAACCGATTTTACCCTTATTGTTATTTAAAAAAACTTCAACTACCTTATTGTCTTGCACAGCATTGTTTATTGAATACCAAATGATCTTAACATTTCCCAATAATTTTTCTAAAAATTCTTTTCGTTTATTTTCATCATTAAGAATAGTGTCTATCCATTTTCTTAAATAGCAACTAACTGTAAAGAAGTGATATACATCAACATTGTTGTAATCATTATTTTTAATAATATACTCATTCCAAAGTAGGTGTAAGCTTTCTAAATCTTCATAGTTTTTTTCAGTTAACTCCTTTTCCTTGATGATTCCAATGTTTAGATTAAATAGTTCTTCTATATGCTTTTCTAAAAAAACACCACTTCTTATTCTCGTTTGAAAATTGATTTTATATAGGTAATCATCCTTGATGTATTTTTTAAAAACTAGGTATTTTAAAATTAGGAACAAAGTAGTTGTCCTTTGCTGACCATCAACGATTTCATTTTTTTCAGACAATATATGCTCTTCACCATCAATAGTAATATTATGCGTGACGTCATCAAGTGGCTTTAAAATTAAAGGTTGTAAACAATAAGGTCCATTTTCTTGCTTGTGGGCATCTATATCATTTAATAGTTCTAAAATTTCTTTTTTACCCCATTTATATCCTCGTTGGTAACTCCCAATAAGAAACTCTTTGCCTTTCAATTCACCTATTGATAAGAGAGTTAAGGTATTATTCTTTATCTCTTTGTCTAAAATTAAATTCTCACTCATACCAATCTCGTTTTACCCGTTAACAATTCCTGCATCATCCCTTGCTTTATCTCCTCGTATTTCTCCTTCTTTTTTTCTAAAGATTCAATCTCTAAATCCATGTCAGAAAGGATTTGTGCTATTCTATTTTGATCAATAATATTAGGGTAAGAAACCTCAAAGCTAGAAAGTGCTTCTTTTGTGATTGTTTTTATAATTCCTCCAGGAGCTTTTTCTTTTTCTATTTCAAATTTTTGATGAACAATTGTCATAAAAAAGTACTTATTGAATTCTTCCAGCAAAGATTCGAAAATCAAAAGAGTCCTATCAACATATGCGTCATATTGAGTAATACATATTCTACCTATTGAACCTTGTATAGTAAGGATAATCGAACCTTTTTTTACAAAAACACTCATTTTTGCGCCTTCTTCACTAATTCTTTGCTTTGTTTCTGTTTTAAGTTTTCTGTTTTTTGCTACATCCACAACCTGCACAAAAGGCATTCCTGAGATATCATCATACCATTTTGGAAGACCATAAGGCTGTGGAAAGCTTCCTCTTCTAAAAGTAGATACCTCTTTAATTGTTTTGGTTTTCCATCCATCTTTTGGCGTCAACAACTCCTGCATTGCGCCCTGTTTAATCGCTTTCTTTTTGGCAATTAAGGCATCCAAAGATTGGATTAATGCATCAACATCACTTAAAGCGGTGGCTATGGCTTTTTGTTCGTGGAGGGGAGGAAGAGGGATTTGAATTGATTTAACATTATTCGGACTTATTTCTAAAAAAGTACTTCCACTAGCTTTTTTCAAGAGTTGTTCTTTAGATATTAATATTAAATAATAAAGAAACTCATTACTTGTATTTTCTTTTGCAGTTAATGATTGAAATCCTTGATTTGTACTACTCTCTAACTCTAAGATTGCTATATCACCTATACCAGCCCTGCTTGTTAATAAAACTGTACCTTTTGGCAGTATTTTTGCCGAGCTCTTATTAAGTCCCTCATGTGTGATTTTCCTTTTACTTTCATTTACATATTTACTGTATCCTATTTCAGTAGGAGTAAACCAATTAATTGATCCATTCCAAAATTCTGATATTGTAGTACTAGGAGTTCCTCCTCCATTGACATCAGCAATTTCATCTATAGTTTTAACCTCCCAATCCTCAGGAATCAGCCCCACTTCTGTTTGTTTAAAACCAGTTTTCGTCTTCATAGTTGCTAGTTCATTCATTTTCTTTGTCTTTTCTACTGTTTATGAATTGACGTTTTAGTTTCACCTTTCGTTTTGGCATATCATCGCATAGAATTCAGGTTTTAACTCATCTTTAATTGGAATTAAAGCAATAAAATGCGTCCAACTTAATTGTCGTGCTAACGATACGACAATTTGCTTCCCATACTCAGCTCGCTCACCATCAAGAAGTTCGTTGTTAATGCGCTCACCTATTTTCCAATACATCAAAGTGAGCGATGCATTAGCAGACTGTGCAAGTTGTGATTTGGCATTTGATACCAAACTACAAACATCAGCATACAATTGCTTTTCATTTTGATTCTCTAACTCCATACCAATCCCATTTTTTCAAAGTGAGTAGCTACTTTGGCTTCCAGTTCTTCTGTTTCTGCGGATAATGTTCCCAACTTATTTTCATAGCGTTCTGCTAATTCTTTAACCCGCGTGGTTAAACGTTGAGAAATTCCGTCAATTTCAGATTGAATGTCATTTTTGATAGCAATTAACCATTTGTCATCCACCACTAAAGTTCTCACTTCAGCTTCCGTAAGTTTTTGGAATTGTTGAAGCGTCAATAGATCCAATTCTTTTTCTTTGGCTTTAATGTCTTTCTTTAACGCAGAAACTTCTTCATGTAAGCCAATAAAATCGTGTATTATTTTCAAATCAACGATATGTTCTTCTTGGACGTTGTTTTGAATCTTTTCCATTAACTTCTGGTCCAAAGTCTTTGTTATTTTACCTAGTTTTTTTCTAGTCTGAGCAATTCGTTTGGTTCTGTCTATCCACTGGTTTAATGTTTTAGCTTCTTCTGAATCTTCGTTAAGTGTTTTAAGACTTCGCTTTACATTGGTTTGTGTAACTTGTCCACGAGCATTCTTTAAAGAACTAAAGTAGCTTATTTCCTCAAGATTAATTAAAGCCTTTGATTTCTTATCAATAGTCTCCAGTAGGCTTTGAATTTCTTTATATTCTTTAGGGTAATAATGATTATAGGCCGCTTCACTGTATTCTACAAAACTCTCCTTAGCTTCACCAATTTTAATAACTTCATTAAGAACCTGCTCTTCACCTCCATTGTTTTCAATCATTTCCTGAATTTCACTTTCTTTGGACTCTAATTCATTTTCCAAATCATTCAGTTCTGCTTTATCAGATAAGAGATATTTATTTACCACTAATTCTTTCGGAATAAGATCTGTTGTCCAGCTCTCTACCTTAGTGTTGCCTTTTTTATCTTTCTTTTCATTAATTTTCACTGTTGCTTTCCAACCTTCTTCAATAATCAAGTAAGTATCATCCTTCATGGTCTCATTCCAATAATTCATCAAATACTGGTAAATATCGTATTGACTAATCAAGGCTTTTCCTGCATATTGGTTGAGCAATGCCGTAGAAATATGTTTAATAAACTTTTTAGGAGCAGTATTGATATCTATTCCTTGTAAATCCTCATAGATTTCATTTTTCCAATTTTCAAATGCTTTCCCAATACTCACACTGTAGGCGTCAAACTCTGGATGATTGTATATGGTCTCTTTAACCGCACTCGGTTCTACATTCAACTGCGCATAGCCTTCTCGTAAAGGAGAAAATAATTCTTTTCTCAATGTTGGATACACCTTCCAGAAACCTTGTAAACCATCAATATCTTTTGTTGGAATACCACCATTTAAGTGCGCATCCAAATCTTGTATATCTTCTTCCTCTTGTGTATCGATATAACGCGGAATATTTAGGTTAAACTCGTTTTTTTCAATTTCTTCAAATGGAACAAAACGCGAATATTTTTCTACTTCTTTTTGATGATTAAAGACATCCACAATTTTATGCATGTCTTGTTCACGCAAACGATTTTTGTTTCCGTCTTTGATAAATCCTTTCGAAGAATCAATCATAAATATTCCTTTGCGTTCTTCGGCGTTTTCTTTGTCAATCACAATAATACACGCTGGAATTCCCGTTCCGTAGAACAAGTTGGCAGGTAAACCAATAATTCCTTTGATCCACTTACGTTCAATAATGTTTTGACGAATTTCCGCCTCCGCATTTCCTCTAAACAAAACACCGTGCGGTAAAATTATCGCTCCTTTTCCAGTGCTTTTTAAAGAAGCCAAGATGTGCAATAAGAAAGCATAGTCACCATTCTTTTCTGGTGGCACACCATATTCCGCAAAACGATTAAACTCATCGTCCATCGGTACAATTCCGCTGGTCCAGTTTTTTACTGAGAATGGAGGATTGGCGACTACAAAGTCAAAACGCTTTAACGAACCATCGTCTTCTTTAAATTGAGGATAAGCAATCGTGTTTTTTCCTGCAATTTCTGCTTCTGGATAACCGTGCAACCACATATTCATAATGGCCAAACCACGTGTTGCAATATCTTTTTCTTGTCCGTAAATCGTCAATCCATTCTGAGATTCTTCAGCAACTTTCATCAACAAAGATCCCGAACCACAGGTTGGGTCATAAGCAGTAAATGAAGGTTTATCTGCTTTATGAACATCAATAACTCTTGCCAAAATTCGTGATACTTCCGCTGGCGTATAGAACTGTCCTTTCGACTTTCCTGATTCCGTAGCAAAGTGACGCATTAAAAACTCATAGGCATCTCCTAGGATATCATCGTCTTCTGCACGGTTATTCTTAAAGTTCAAGGCAGGATTTTCAAAAATGGCAATCAATTTTGTCAATCGATCCACTTTTTCCTGATCACTTCCTAATTTATCATCATCGTTAAAGTCAGCCAATTCCATTGAACCCTCCAAACCATTTGCTGCAAACAGTGGTTTCAGAATTTCCTTATTGATTCTATCCCCAATATCCTTCTGACCTTTCAATGCTACCATATCTTCAAAAGAAGCGCCTTTTGGAACTTCAATCAAACTCATTGGATCTCCGGCATTCTTATCAGAAACATATTTAACGAACAACATCGTCAATACATAATCTTTGTATTGCGAAGCATCCATTCCACCTCTCAGTTCATTACAACTTGCCCATAACGAGCTATATAATTCGGATTTTTTTATTGCCATAGTTTTAGTTTTGTTTGTGATTGATGGGGTTTCAGGTTGTTAATTTTAATGTCTTAATTCGGTTTGTAAATCACTAAATATAAAAGAGGTCTTAAAGTTAATAAATTTAATCAGGTAGGGGGTGTGTTGAGGAGTATTTTAAGAAGCGTAAATAGTTTTATTGGGACTGTAAAGAATTTAGTAATATTCAGAATTGTTGAAGCGAAAAACCTAAGTTAAGGGGTAATGTTTTTTAATCGGACGATAGTGATTTCTAATGACACACTTTTCTGAACAGACTCTAATCAATTCGTTTATCATCTTTATTACTCCCCAACCACCATCACCACAAACAACTCATCCTTTATCGTTTTTAACTGATCCAGAAACAGCGTATCTTTAAACGCTTTATCCTTGCCTTCATATTCTCCCAATCCTACCAAGTCAAGTCCTTTTATAAACGCAATCTCATAGTTATACTTTTGTTTTAATCGTCTCAAAAAAGCACGTAATTCAAAAATAGACAGCGATATGTTCTGCTCTTTAAAAGCATGAAGATCAACTTTAATATGTGTCACTTCATCAATGTCAAAAGTGGGGGAGAAGTTGTTATAAATTCCACCTCTTTTGTATCGCTTTTGATTGAGCTCCGTAAGTAATTTCTCTCCACTATGGACTGGAACCAATTTAACGAATTGAGCAGTTGGAATGTCTTGAATTTTGTATTCTAGATCTTTTTCAATGGCGATGAATTCAGCTTGGTTGTTATTGAGAAAGTTGAGGTTTTTTCTGATGGTGTGCTTGGTGAGATTCATGGGGATGTTTTTAGTTCTGATAATGTAACAAAATTAGAATAGAGCGCCGACAAAACGTGTCGGGACAATGGAAGTCTTAATAAGAGAAGTTTATAATTCCTTACTTTTATTCCTCATCCAATTCCTCATCATAAAACGGCAAACTATCCATTTCTGCTCTTATTTTTGCAATACTTTCGGGTAAAACATGTTGAGTATAAAACAAATCATTAAATAGTGTAAGAAACTCAACTGTGTACTTAAAATCTTCATGATCAATATAAAGTTCAAATTCTTTAATGCGGTAAATATTAACATTCAAATGTTTTGCATTTACATCATAATCTAGATAATCAACAAGAAAGTATGCATAATCCTGAGTTGCTAATACTTCATGTTTTGCAACCCAATCTTTCACATCGGAAGGAGAATGTTTGATTTCACGATATATATGCAATTCTTTCTCGAAGGAACTTTCGCTTCTATGAAACTCAGAAATTGTTTCTAATTCTGAATATAAGTTTAAAAACTTAAGTTCAGATTCGGTGAGTACTTCTTTTAAAGGTGGAAACCTACTTATACTGCCGTCCTCGTGTTCAAAACTAGTATATTTACTTTCTTGGTATGCTATAATTTGCTTTTGTGCGTCTGAATGTTTTAAGAGCCACCATTCAATCTTGTCCAAGCTCATAAATGGCGTGTCAATAAGTGATTCGAAGTCGTTTAGGTATTTTCCAAGGTGGTCATTTCTCATGGTGGTGATTTTAGGTTTTAGTCTATTGTTTAAATGAAAATACAAAAAAAACATGAAATTCGCCAGCTTATTCCCCGGAATTAAAATCCATTTGAAAAGGGTGGAGAAAATAAAATCAAAAAATTATTCACTGACATAAAGGGCGCTTGTGTAGATAAATAAAACACCCCTCAAAACTCATAACCAACTTCCCAAAAGACGAACCGTCGGTAATTTCTAATTCATAATTATTATATTTACCAGCATGAATACTACTCTTATAATTTCAACCTTGATTGTCATCCTTTTGATTTTCATTTGGGTGATTTACAATCAACTCATTACTGCAAGAGAATCGATCAATGAAGCATTGGCAGGAATTGATGTGCAATTGAAGAAACGTTTCGAATTGATTCCGAGGTTGGTGGAAATTGTGAAAGGATACACCAACTACGAAGCGGAAACATTTGAAAAGGTGACAGCTTTGCGGTCGGAGGATGGAAAAGATATGGTGCAAAAAGAAAAAGAAGATGCTGGACTGAATTTGGTGAGTCAATCCATTAAAGTAACCGTCGAAGATTATCCCGAGTTGAAGTCCAACACCCATTTTCTGGAGTTGATGAAAGAACTTTCTATAGTTGAAGATGAGTTGGCCATGTCAAGACGATATTTAAATGGAACCATCCGAGATTATAATACCAAAATTGGTGTTTTTCCTAATTTGATCATTGCCGGACCTTTTGGTTTTAAAGAAAGACCGTTTTATGAAATAGAATCCTTTGAACGTGAACCTCATAAAATTTTTGAATAGAAATGAAACGACTATTACTACTATTTTTATTGCTTATTTCATATAATCTCTCGGCACAGACCGAAAAGATCCATGTTTTTGAAAGTGATATTAAAATTCAAGAGGATGGAAGTGTAATTGTGCATGAGAAAATCTCGGTAGAAGTTCATAATGCTAGGATAAAAAGTGGGATTTATAGAGCAATTCCCTTAGACTTCTATGTAAATGACGAGAGAAGAAGACAAAAATTGAAGGTTGTTGATGTTATGCGAAATGGGTATCCAGAGCCATATTTCATTGAGTCTTATGAGGGTGGACTTCGAATAATGGTTGGACAAAAAGATTTTATGATCGACCCTGGAAGGCATGTTTATGAAATTGTTTATGAATTAGATAGAAGTGTTGTTTGTGACGATAAAAACAGCAGCTGTGAATTAATGTGGAATGTCAATGGGAATGATTGGGATTTAGGAATAGATTCTTTAGTTGCTAAAGTTTATTTACCAAATAATTCCAAAATAGAGAACTTCAATGCATGGGTAGGTAAATACGGTTCTGAGGAGAGTGAAGATTTTGAGTCTTACGCTATAAATGAATCTGCACATACTTTTTATTGTACAAATTTAGGTCGCAATGAAAACCTAACTTTTTCAATTGATTTTGAAAGCAGCGTTATGACTCCTGCATCATTTAATCAAAGGGTAAATTACTTTTATAGAGATAAAGGACTTTTTTTAATTGGAGGTCTTGCTCTTGTTTTATCATTTCTGATTAACTTTTTCTTGTGGTTAAAGTTCGGTAAGGATCCAAAAGAGGGAACTATTATTCCGCAATTTTACCCTCCAGAGAATATGAGTCCTGCTGAGGTATCATATTTAAAAAATAAGGCAAAACCAGATAAAAATATATTTGCAGCTCAGTTAATTCAATTGGCCGTTAAAGGGCATGTAAAAATCAATTCAAATGGTGACGAAGGGCGTGGTTGGTTTAAAAAGAAATCATTTACTGTAGAGCTTATAGAGGATAACAAAGATAAAAAAAAGTTGAACGAAATTGAAGAGAACTTCTTATCTAAATTGATGAAAGGAGCTAATTCAATAACAATAAGTGGTAAAACAGATAAACGAATTAGTCTTGCTTTTCAACAATTGATGAAGGACTTAGAAAAAAAGCAAAAAGGAGTTTTTTATAAAAAGAATAGTGGACTCATTTTACCTCAAATAATCATCTTTTTTAGCAGCTTTTTTTTGATGTTATATACTTCTAATGTGTTTGGTGGGCCATGGTGGACAATGCCTTTAGTGTTTGTTTCTTTGATCGTTATTATGGTTGTTTTTTTGAAGCTAATTTATCGCCCTACAGTTCGAGGTAGGCAGGTGTTGGATCATATTTTGGGTTTTGAAAGGTTTATAAAGTATGCGGATGAATTAAGAATTAACGCTTTGAATCAACCTGATATGAACTTTACTTGTTATGAAGAAAACCTTCCTTATGCTATTGCATTTGGACAGTCTGAAAAGTGGAGCCAACACTTCCCGGCTGAGGTGCTGGATGATGGTTTTAAAACGAGTAGTCGTATAGGCCGATTTACTTCTTCTTCAGTTGCTTTAGGAGCTATCTCCTCAGTTTCTTCAGTTGCTGCATCATCACAGAAAAGTTCAATTGCTTCGAGCAGATCCGGAGGTGGCTCTAGTGGTGGCTTCTCTGGTGGTGGCGCTGGAGGAGGTGGAGGAGGAGGTTGGTAGCTTCTACATTCTCAATCAAAGTGTTGTGCTTGAGCAATAACCTTGATATTTTGTACCAGCTTCCTGCTTTTAATGATTAACTCCTGTTCCGTAATTCACATTGAGCAAAGTGTATTTACTTCTTGGTCTTTAAATACTGAGGATTGATATACAATTTTCCATCCTTTAACTTCTGCCAATACGCCTTCATATCTGCATTGATTTCTGGAGCCATAATGTAAAGTCCAATGATATTAGGAAAGGACATGGCTAAAATCATCATATCGGCAAAACTAAGCACTGCCCCAAGGCTTACTGAAGCTCCTAACACAACAAAAAGCAGGTACATTACTTTGTAAATCATTTCAATTTTTTTGCTTTTCCCGAAAAGGTAAGTCCAAGAACGCATACCGTAATATGACCAAGAAACCATGGTTGAAAAAGCAAATAAAAATACGGCAATGGCAAGTACAGTAGGAAACCAAGATACAACACTCCCAAATGCATCGGCAGTGAGTTCTACACCTCCTAATCCAGTGTTGGTTTCATGCATTCCTGTGAATATCAAAACAAGTGCAGTCATGGTACAAACAAGCATGGTATCAATGAAAGGTTCAACCAAGGCTGTAAATCCATCTGCAATGGGATGATTTGTTTTTGAAGCACTATGTGCAATGGCGGCAGAACCTACTCCTGCTTCACTTGAAAAAGCAGCACGTTGTAAACCGATAATTAATACACCAATAAATCCACCTTTTAATGCATCGGCAGAAAATGCTCCTTCAAAAATGGCGGCAAATGCTCCACCAATGTATTCGAAGTGATAACCGATTACGACCAAGCAACCTATGACATAAAAAATTGCCATGACAGGAACAACTTTCGCCGTTACTTTTGCAATACTTCTAATTCCTCCAATAATCACGGCTCCTACCAGCAAGGCGAATAAAACCCCGAACATAAATCCATGGCCTTGTAACGCTGGAATTTGCTCAGAAACAATTTTAAAAGCTTGGTTGGACTGCAACATGTTTCCTCCTCCGAAGGATGCACCGATACCTAAAACAGCAAAAAATGCAGCAAGAAACTTACCTAATCGTTTGAGGTTTTTCTTTTCTAATCCATAGCGCAAATAATTCATCGGCCCACCAAAAATTCGACCTCCTTCATCAATGTCACGGTATTTTACCCCGAGTGTACACTCTGCGAATTTCAAAGACATTCCGAAAAATCCTGCGAGAAACATCCAAAAGGTTGCTCCTGCACCTCCCAATGAAATGGCAACGGCAACTCCGGCAATGTTCCCTAATCCTACAGTTGCAGATACGGCTGTAGCCATGGCTTGAAAATGAGTGATGGTTCCTGGTGCATTTGGATCGTCATATTTCCCTTTGGCCAAATCAATGGAATGTTTAAATCCACGTATGTTGACAAACTTTAAGCGCAAAGTGAAAAATATGCTTCCTAATATTAACCAGATCACAATGAAGGGAATGGTGTTGGTTTTTACATCTCCGTTGGGATGCTGTAACGCTTGGGGCTCATCAAAGTGAATGACGCCCAAAGGTGGAGACTTAAATGAACCTGTCTCTGGTTTTCGGGAAACACTTTCTCCTTGTTGAGCAATGTGTTCTAATTTTCCAGCAGCATCCGCATAAATGATATACTCTTTTTGCTCTTTGTTTTCTAAAATTGCGATTTTTTGACCTTTTTCGACTTGTGTTTCATGGTCTACCAACCAACTTTTAACTAAAAATGATTCTTGTGGTGCTTTACTTATTCGTGGTAATAAAACATCTTTGTGTGAGGCGTAGACTACTGGGTCATAGAGGCCAATACTTGCAAACGCATCCCAAAATAATACCGCACCTAAAACGTCAACTGCTGGTTGAACTCCACTGTTGAAAATTTCGGTAATGGATTCTGCAGGAATTTTAAATGTTTTAGAAACTGAATTTCCTTCGGCATCGGTTACAAGAACTGAATGCTTCATTCCCTCAATTAATCCATGGGATTCATCTGATGCTAAGGGAGTTTCCACATTACTCCACTTGTATAGATAAGGTGCTGTTCCTCCTTTGACAATAACTTTTGCTGTTCCGTTGTTTATTTCTGAATCTGGATTGGTCCATTCTACTTGTACTTCAAAGGCTTCTTTGGTAGAGTGTTGAGCTGAAGCAAATGAACCTAAAATGAATATAAAAAGCGATAAAAGACTGTATTTTGTCATAAAAAGTTTGAAATTTCGTTGTTTTTTGTCAAAAATCACAAAATAATGATATTGCTAAACCCACCCAAGGTATTTCCAGTTTTTCTTGAGTTGGACCATATATAAATTGTTGATTTTAGAATTTAAAGGTGAGTATTGTTTCTGTGAATTTGTCTCGTTAAATTATCCTAAGAGAATTGGTGGTGAGCTTGTTTTTCATTAGCTTGGTACTCGAAATCAAAAACTATAAAATTATGAAGAAGACCATAAAATTTTTAGTACCTGCATTGTTTATTTTAGCATTGACTTTTGCATGTAAGAAGGAAGAACAGGGTCAGCTTAAAGTCCTATTAACGGATGCACCAGCTGATTTCACAGAAGTGAATGTAAACATTACAGAAGTTTGGGCTCATTATTCAGGAGGCTGGGTCGAATTGAATGCCAATACAGGATTCTATGATTTGTTGCAATTGCAAAATGGTGTAACGGATGTCCTTGCAGATCCAACAGCTTTGCCAACAGGGAAAATCAATCAGATGAGGCTTGTACTTGGAGGAAATAACTATTCTGTTGAGGTAATTGACTCGGTTAGCGTTCAACATCCATTGTTGCTTTCAAGTCAAGACAAAACAGGATTGAAAATCAATTTGAACTCTGAAGTTTTGGCCAATCAAACGATGGTAGTGACTTTAGATTTTGACGCAGGAAGTTCAATTGTAGAAACTGGAAACGGTGAATACAAATTAAAACCAGTCATTAAAGTAGCTGATGTTACTTACGTACCTTAAAAAAACAAGCCAGAAAATGATTTTGGCTTCAAGTTTGCAAACCCATGATAAAACAAAAATAAAATGATGAAAAAGTTAGTATTAGTATGCGCAGTTCTAGGAGGAATAAGTTTATCCGCTGCGGCACAAACAGAAAAAGCACCAAAGGTGGAAAAGAAACCTCAAGTTGAAAGTGAAAAAGAAGTGAGAAATCCTTCTGAGCAACCTATTCAGATGGAAACCGTGAGAAAAGCCCCGCCAACTAGAGAAATTCAAGTCAGAAAAGTGGAAGTAGAAAGTACGGAGGCGAAAAAACCAGCTAAACTTTCTGAAAAACCGTCTGAAGTTCAAAAGGAAACAAAAGCCGTAAATAAAAGAGCACACGCCGAAGAGAAATCAAAGGGAAATGCTTTTAGCGGAAAAGGAAAAGGAGGTGATAAAAACCTTGTTGATCCAGAAAAGAAAGAGAAGAAAGCCAAGAAAGCCAAAAAGTTGAAAAAAGCTAAAAAGGTGAAATAAAAATTTGATTCCCCCGCTATTGAGGCATTAACAATTTTACAGGCAAAACTGTTGTCCATTTACTTTAAAGTAAAGGCTACGATCTTTGAATTTTAAAATAGCCTTTAGTTGATGGATAATGATTTCCCGAAACCTCATTAAAAAATTACGTGAATAATAGTGGGGAATCATAAGAAAGGCGTTTCTCAATATATATTTAAACCGATTGGAATTTTCTAGTCGGTTTTTTTTGTTGCTTGTTCGTCTTGCCAAGCGGCCACTTTTTTATCATAGCTTTCTTTAAGGTGCTAAGGTTTTCTGACTCCGTTTGTTGAGCAGTAAACTCAGCAATGCAAAAGCGGTAAAGGCAAAGAATCCAATTTGAATACTGGATTGATTGGTGGTCAGAACTTCTACTTTTGAACTCAAGCCCTCTATTTGACTCAGTTGTTCGGTGAGGATTCCTGAAAAACCTATGTAGGCCATGAATATAGCAACAACCATAACGTCAGCCATGGACCATTTTCCTGTTTTGTAAACCAAAAATAAAGCAATTTTGTTGGATTTCATACGAGGAAGTAAGACCATACACACTGAGGTGATTAACTTGGACAATGGAAACAACACACTAAATATAAAGACTAAAAGTCCGACCATAAGCAAGTCAAATCCGCCTTGTTGAATCATGAGTTGTATGACTTCGATGATGCTTTTGCTTTTGTAATAAATGACTTGCTGTTGAAAATTGATTTGCTCTCCTAATAAGCTAATTTTAAAATCTGATATTCGGGCGTCAATCTCTATCATGGGTAATGTCAACCCAAGGACTAAAAACAATAAGCAAACTAAGGTCAGTAAAATGAATTCCATTTTGCTAAAAACTTGAGATAAAAAAATAAACACAGCTGTCAATACGGCAATTACCGCCAAAATGTATTTGTACAAGTTTGATTGCTCTTGAAAATCATTAAGCAAAGTTCTTAGCCCCGCGATAGTTGCAGGACGATCTCCCCACGGGTACTTTTTCAATACCGCATTGTGGGCTGAATAATCGACTTCAGAAAAGGTGTTTTCAGCATACTCATTGATTTTAGCAGTGATGTATGCTTTTAAGTTTTTTTTGTTTTCAGGGTCGTCAAGAAATTCAACAATTTGCTTAGAGAATTCTGGAATTCTAATTTTCATTGAGCCGAATATATCGAAAGCCGAAGCGCCAATGTTTTTTATTATACCTGAAAAACTATCCCTGTTTTTATCGTAGTAATCTTTTTCAAAATCATGAATAACATTCTTAAGAAAGTCGGCTATTTTCTTTTCTAATATGACTTTGTCTTTTCCTTGAACTTCTAGTTCATCAATTTTTTTGGCAATTATTTCTGAAACAATATCGCGCCACTCATCCACATTAAATAAACCGTATTTTATGTCAGAAATTTCGATCAAATCTTCTTTAATCAGTCTTTTCTGATGGTTGGTTTGGTAAATCAATACAGCTAATGTGCCCAAACTTAGCAATAGTGAAATGATCAGTAGTAAACGTATATTTTTCAAAAGGTGTTGTGTTTGAAAGTCCGTGAACGATGACTTGTTTTCATAAAAAGAGTTCTAATTAAACACGATTTACATACGAACAAGTATTGGTCTCTAAAATTGTGTTGACATCAAACTTAAGAAATATAAATATTATTCACTTTGAATTTTTGTGTTTTGTTTGATGAGGCCTATTTTGACTACGAAGTACTGTTTTTTTATAGATAAATGAAATAAGTGGTTTGAAATCAGTGTGTTTTGTTGTATATTGAAGGTCATTATTAATCTAAAATAAACACAAAATGGCAGTATTAAAAGTTATTGAAGTATTAGCAAACTCAGAAAAAAGCTGGGAAGACGCAACAAAAAAAGCAGTTAAACATGCAGCAAAAAGCCTTAAAAACATTCGTTCTGTTTACGTGAATGAACAAAGTGCTAGCGTAAAAGGCGATGACATTACAGAATTTAGAGTGAACGTAAAAATCACCTTCGAAGTGGAATAAAACAAATCGATTTTATTGAAAAAAACCTGAATTATATGATTCAGGTTTTTTTGTTTCTTATTTATTCTAAGCGACTGCCTTCATATTCTGATTGGTCTTTTTTTGGCTACCCCTTTCACGATGATGTAGATGTATACACTGATCAATGAAGCAAAGAAACACCATACAGAAAGCACATGATTTTCATAGAAATACAAAGCAGATCCGTAAGAAATGGCTATGAATACGCCGAGTATCCACATGCGTTTTACATTGGAGAAAAACAAAGAAAGAAGGGTTGCAGCTGCATAGAGAATAGCTCCATATTTATAAATTGTTTCAGGATAATTATTCGAATATGCAATGTGATGACCAGAAATACTGGCTTCCATATCATAAGCAATAAGGAAAAAAGCTAAAGTCCCACTTACAAGTATTCCAACGCCCGCAAGTATTTTCTGAATTAACTTCCGATCACTTTTTTTGTCGAGCATAAGCACCCCAAAGGGGACAATAAAAGGCCAGATAATTTGAGCGAAAAAAATAAATATATATGTGGCGACGCGTTGTATTTGAATCATTTCAGGGTCGGGGAGGGTTAGCCATAAAACACCTTCAGCCAACTGTTGCACTCCAAATACCAAAGGAATACTAGCAAACCATAGTTGAGATTTATGCGTAGTCTTTTTTATTGTAGCTACTCCAATTACTGTAAGCGCTGCTCCTGCGATAAAACTTGCTTCTGCTGAAAAACACATAGTAGATTCTTTGAGTATTATAAGTTTTTACAAAACGAGATCGATATTCAACTAAATCAATGTAGTTCGCAATAAGCAACAAAAGCCTATTTGAAAATCGTATATCCTAAGTTCAATTGCAGTTGAGAATAACGTATACTAAAATTTGTATTGGTGTTTTCATTCATGAAATTGGTCTGGAATCGAACACCTGCGCGAAGTCCAAATGCAAATTCATATTGAACCCCTGCAATAAATCCTAAATTGATTCCTCTGTAATCAATCGGACTTTCTGTAAGCTCTTCTGTTTCTATAGATTCCTGGTTGTATACTGTTTTTCTATATCCCGAACTCCTGTAATAACTATCACTAAGATGCATCATAAAGACAGGGCCTGCAAAACCACTAATGGTCTTTTTATCTCCGTACCTTCCTTTTCTGAAGTCCTTTTTTACAGAAGCCAATATCGGAAGCTCGAAATTAACAGTACCAACACTCGAGAAATGCTCTTCATAAAAGGTTAAACCATTTTTTGATTTCTCTACAATCAATGTAGAGTTATGATGTCTTCCTGAAATTAAAAGCTCAGCCATTAATTCAAAATTGTCGTGGAGCTCATAACTTCCAAAGAGTCCTCCAGAAAATGACTTTCCAGACACTGTTTGATTGTTTAAAGAATCTCCTAATGTTTCATATTTCGGCATATTGTGATTAAAGCCAACAAGTGCTCCGAATTTAATTTGAGCCTGTGCTAAAAATGAACAAGATATAATTGCGATACTGAATACTAATTTCATCATGGCCTTATCTATTTAGTAAATGCATTTACGAATTTGTAAGTCCCTCCAACTCGCTTAAAGAGCACTAAAGCAAAAGAAATATCCTCTTCTGTCCAATCTGGATTTCTATAGACTTCAAACTCTAAGTTGATTTGATAGCCTTTTTCTATTTTTCCTGTAGCTACTTTATAAGCCCATGGATCCTTGAACTGCGTATTGATCGGATGGGCAAGATTAGCAACGAAATTGGGGTGAACCGTATTGGGACCATCAGGATGACCGTTTTGTTCTCCGACTTGATTGCTAACAATTAAAAAAGGTGAAATAACAAAGTCTCCTTCTGCAGCTTTGAAAAATTTCGTCGTTGTTTTTAAATGAATTTTTTCATCAGATAAGGTGTATTCATAATTTGCACCGGCCAATACCTCTGCGTCAATATGTTGTGCAATACTTCCGATTCCTGCATGATTAACACCGTTGATGGTATCAAAGTTAAAGAAGAAACGCGGGGTTCCTCCTCCAATTCCAAACAAGTCGTTCACCCTGTCGTAATACGTATTCCCTTCTGGAGAAACATAGGTGAAGGCCGTTTTAAAGGCCATAAAAACAGCTTCGTCTTTGTATTGTTGTTTTAAATCGGCAAATAAATCAAAACCCCAACCACCACATGGTCCACACCAAGTTGCAGTTCGTTTGGCAACTACGGACATGTTTTTTTCTTCAACATTTAAGAAATTGGAATCTTGTAAATTGGTGACTTCTTTCTTACATGAAAAAAGTGCTAAGGATAGTACTGTGATAGTAAGGACAATTTTTGACATGACTAGATTGTGTTAATGTTTTGTAATAGACGTACAGGAATGAAAATTAGTTGCTTAACAGATGGGATTGCTTTGTTTTATCGTTGAATTGTGCATGATTAAACATTAAGGTTGTTACCTGGACCTATGGTATAAAAGGCATTAAATAGATACAGGTGTTTTTAAAAGATATTAACAATTCAATGATGATAGACCTTTTTGTCTTATTTTCGCCGAAGTTAGCTATACTCTTATGAAAAAAATACTTTTGACTTTAGGTGTGCTTTTTGTCACAACCCTCTCGCTATTTTCTCAATCCATTACTGTTGTGCAAGCCAATGGAGGAGAAGAACTCTACGCATGTGAAACGTATCCAATCACTTGGAATTTTTCGGGTGGCGTCTCGAATTACTTTGATATTGATTATTCACTCGATGGAGGAACCATTTGGGCTTCTGTTGCAAGTTCGTATTTCTCAAATACTGGTGTCTACAATTGGACAGTGCCAAATGTGCAATCAAGTACCGTACTGTTTCGGGTGAAAGATGCGCAAGATGGAAGCATCGTCGATGAAAGTGATAATTATTTTACAATTGGTGTTCCTGTGAATATCTTATCTCCAAATGGAGGTGAAGTTTTTTTAGGCAATACGGTTGAAACCATTTCTTGGGATGCCCAAGGAATGAGTAATTCTTTTAACCTTTATTATTCGGTAAATAATGGCGTTTCTTGGTCAACAATTGTGACGAACCATTCAACGGTTTCTGGAACTTACGATTGGACAGTACCCAATTTGTCTTCTACCACTTGTTTGATTCGTGTGGCCGATTATGCACAAAACTGTAAGCAAGATCAAAGTGATGCGGTGTTCACGATTAATCCCGCAACTCCTGTCTTGACCTTTCCCAATGGAGGGGAAGACTTATTGTCCTCGTGTAACGAAACAATAACTTGGGACCCCTCAACTTTTTATTCTTCAGTTCGTTTAGATTATTCGGTTGACAATGGCGCTACGTGGAATGTAATTACAAACTCAACGAGCAACGACGGTTCTCATACCTGGTCAAACAAGCCTTCTGGACCGTTTTCATCTTGTTTGATTAAAGCTTCAAATACCGCTGACTTATCTGTTTTTGATGTTTCAGATGCGGTGTTTAGTATCAAAGCTCCACTAGAAATAACAAGCAATTTCACAGACACTTTATATGGTTGTACAAGTTTTCCTGTAACATTCGATTATGCCAAAACCTGCGAAAGTTATACTTCTTATTTCTATTATTCCATCGACAATGGAACCAATTGGATCAGTTTTGGGAGTTTCAGTAACAACAGCTACTCAACTTCAGGAACACGCTCTTTTAGTGTGCCGAATGGTATAAACAGTGCGAATTGTTTGTTCAAGGTATGTACTGAAAGTAATCAGGGGGGATATTGTGACATTTCAGATAATCCTTTTACCATTTTACCCGCGCCCATTGATGTGGAGGTTACCGCTTTAAATGGTGGCGAATCCATTTTACCTGATGATGTGGTAACACTGTCATGGGTAAATACCAGCGGATTAATGGGCGTTTATGATGTCTATTACTCTACGAATGGAGGAAGCACTTATACTTCTATTGCGAATGATTTAAATTCTTTAAATTACAATTGGACAGTTCCAAATATTCCAACAAATAACGCATTAATTAAAGTAGTTTTCAATAATCAATCCTGTAATTTTGATGTCAGTGACGCTACTTTTACCATTGGAAAAAGAACGCCTGTTTTAACTTATCCCAATGGAGGAGAAACATTGACTTCGGGGTGTCAAATCAATGTAACTTGGGATGCAAGTACATTCTATTCTTCTGTTCGAATTGATTACTCCTTAGATAACGGAGTGACTTGGATTCCTGTGGTAACAAGCACCTCCAATGATGGGTCCCATCCTTGGTCTCTTCCAAACGGCCCAGAAAGCAATGTTCAAGTCAAGGTGACTCAAACCAATGATTTATCTCAATTTGATATTACAGATGCTAGTTTCTCTATTGACCCTGTAGTAGAACTCACGACACAATTCACAGATACGCTCTATGGATGTTCTAACTTCACTGTAAACTTTAACTATTCTAAAACTTGTGTAAACTACAACACCTATTTGTTTTACTCAATAGACAACGGTGCAAATTGGGTTAGTTTTGGATCCATTTCAAACAACTCCTATTCAACCTCAGGGGCAAGAAACTTCAATGTTCCTAATGGTATCACTTCTGAAGATGCTTTGTTTAAAGTGTGTACAGAAAGTGACGGAACAGGATATTGTGATGTTTCTGACAATCCTTTCACTATTTTGCCTGCTCAAATAGATGTTGAAGTCAATGCCCTGAATGGAGGAGAAACTATCCAACCAGATGCTACCACTTTATTAACGTGGACCAATACTTCAGGTTTAATTGGTACCTATGACTTGTACTATTCAACAAATGGAGGAAGTTCATATACCCAAATTGCGAATGATGTGAATGGAACAGCTTACAATTGGACGGTACCGAATACACCAACTTCGAATGGTTTGTTTAAAGTGGTCTTTAATAATGAAGCGTGTAATTTCGATGTGAGCGATGCTGTTTTTACCGTTGGTAAGCGTCCTGCATTAGTGACCTTTCCAAATGGAGGTGAAGTGTTCGAATCTGGATGTAGTAATACCATCACATGGGACAATACTACATATTACGGAAATGTAAGAATTGATTACTCAACTGACAATGGAGTGAGTTGGAACATGGTGGTTGCTTCAACTTCCAACGATGGTTCACATTCGTGGAGCTTTCCAAGTGGTCCGGAGAATGATTTTTTAATTAAAGTCTCTGAAGTTGGAGATTTAGGCCACAACGATCAAAGTGATGCAGTAAATACCATTCGTCCACCGGTTGAATTAACAACTGTGTTTACGGATACTTTATACGGTTGTGAAAACTTTACTGTTCAATATAATTATTCAAAGACTTGCGAAAGTTATACGACATATTTGTATTATTCTATTGACAATGGTGCGACCTGGACGAACTTTGGATCTAGCTCAAATTCTTCTTACAGCACTTCGGGTGCACGTAATTTTAGCGTCCCCAATGGAATCACAAGTGATGAGTGTATGTTTATGGTGTGTACTACTAATGACGGAACTGGATATTGTGATACAACGGCTTACACGTTTACTATTCTTCCTTCTCCAATTGACGTAACTGTCAGCACACCAAATGGAGGGGAAACCTTTATTATTGGAGATGTTGAAACCATTACCTGGACAAATACACCCAATTCAACAGGCGTTTATGATTTGTTCTACAGCACGAATGGAGGTTCGACTTTCTCGAGTTTAGCCTCAAATATATCAGGGAACTCATACGATTGGACAGTACCCAATATACCGAGTACCAATTGCATCATCAAAGTGCAAATGGATGGAGCACCATGTAATTTTGATCTTTCGGATAATGTTTTTGAAATTTCACCACAACCTGCTGTTTTACTTTATCCAAATGGAGGAGAAGTACTGGAGTCTAGTTGTCAGGTTAACATCACTTGGGATCAAAGTACTTACTATTCTAGTGTTCGTATTGATTATTCAATAGATAATGGCGCAACATGGAATAACATTACCAATTCCACTTCGAATGATGGAAGTCACCCTTGGACACCACCAACAGGTCCGCAGACACAAATGAAAGTACGTGTTTCTCAAACCAACGACTTAACCCGATTTGATGAAAGTGACGCTGTATTTTCTCTTAAGCCACCAGTTGAATTAACTACAGTATTCACCGATACTTTGTATGGTTGCGAAAACTTCCCTGTTCACTTTAACTATTCAAAGGTATGTGAAAGCTATACTTCTTATTTCTATTACTCTGTTGATAATGGTGCGAATTGGATCAGTTTTGGATCGTTTTCAAATAGTAGCTATTCCACAAGTGGTATTCGAAATTTCAATGTCCCAAATGGAATAACGAGCAACGAATGTAAGTTTATGGTCTGTACGACAAACGATGGTACAGGTTACTGCGATACTTCAGCGTATACTTTTACTATTTTACCCGCAAAAATCGATGTGGAAGTAGTCGCATTGAACGGTGGAGAAACGGTTCAACCTGATGATGTGGTTTCTTTATCATGGTCCAATACTTCGGGATTAGTTGGAACCTATGACGTTTATTATTCTACCAATGGAGGAAGTTCTTATACTTCAATTGCGAATGACCTGAATAGTACAAGTTTTAATTGGACTGTTCCCAATTCACCAACAAGCAATGCGAAAATCAAAGTGGTATTCAACAATCAATCGTGTAATTTTGATGAAAGTGATGCTGTTTTTACCATTGGCAAAAGAACACCTGAATTAACTTATCCTAATGGTGGAGAAGAGTTTCCTTCGAGTTGTAGTATAAATATTACTTGGGACAATTCGACTTTCTATTCAAGTGTTCGATTAGATTATTCGACAGATAATGGAGTAACTTGGAGTCCAATCGTAACGAGCACTTCAAATGACGGTTCACATACTTGGCATAGCGTTCCTTCTGGATTGATTCAGAATACATTAATCAAAGTCTCACAAACCAATGATCTTTCTCACTTTGATATCAGTGATGCACCTTTCACAATAAAACAGCCTGTTGAAATCACAACGGTGTTTACCGATACTTTGTATGGATGTGAAAACTTCCCGGTTGAATTCAACTATTCTAAAGTTTGTGAAGGCTACACTACTTATTTGTATTATTCAATTGACAACGGCGCCAATTGGGTCAACTTTGCGAATCATTCGAATAGTTCGTCTTATACAAATGCCACACGAAATTTCAATGTTCCCAACGGCATAAGCAGCAACGAATGTAAATTTATGGCGTGTACTACAAATGATGGAACAGGATTTTGTGATACAACTGCATATACTTTCACCATTCTTCCAGCTAAAGTGGATGTAGAAGTTACAACACCCAATGGAGGAGAGTCTTTTGTTGCTGCCTCATCAACATTGATTTCATGGACCAATACAGCCAATACTTCAGGTCCGTATGATGTTTACTCATCAATCAATGGCGGATCTTCATGGTCACTAGTTGCGAATAATGTCATTGGAAATAATTACAACTGGACAGTTCCTAATACTCCTTCCAATAATGCGATGATTGAAGTGCGTGTGGATGGACAATCATGCAATAGAGATGCAAGTGACAATGTCTTTACGATTTCTCCTAAAAACCCTATCGTTTTATTGCCGAATGGAGGTGAAGAATTCTATTCTGGAATGTCAACGACAATTACATGGGACAATTCAACCTTTTATGGAAATGTTAGAATTGAATATTCAATAGACAATGGCTTATCATGGAATAACATTGTGACTTCTACTTCAAATGATGGAAGTCATTCATGGACACTTCCCAATGAGAATTCTGCACTGTGTTTAATTCGCGTTTCTGAAACTTCAGACGTGAGTCGTTATGATGTTAGTGATAATGTATTTAGAATTAAACCGGCAGTAACGATTATCACTCCTAACGGAGATGATGGAATAACCAATTGGGGAGGCTGTACAGTAACCTCAATTTCCTTTGACCGTTCTCCAGCTTGGAACCGATACAATATCTATTATTCTATAGATGGAGGAACCAATTGGACCACAATTGTTACCAACTGGGTATCGAATGCCAGTACTGCAACTTACAACTGGACAATGCCCAATATTCCTACTAGTCAAGCACTAGTAAAAGTAGAACCTTATTACCAAACGGCTTACTTTGATGAAAGTGATGCTACCTTTACAATTACGAAACCTGTAACACTTACGCAACCGAATTTTGGGGGAATTATGCAGGTCGGAAGTGTGTATAATATCGAATGGGATTCTGATGGGATCTCTAATATCTATGACCTTTATTATTCGTCTGACAATGGAGTGACTTGGAATACGATTATTATCGGACACAATACTTCCACAAACACTTACGCTTGGACAGTTCCAAATGATTTGTCAACACAATGTTTAATAAGAGTTCAAGACAACATTGATAACTGTAAGCAAGACGTAAGTAATGTTCCGTTTACCATCACCAATACTGCACCGCCAATTACCATCACAACACCAAACGGTGGAGATACTTTAATAGGATGTGCGACGTATACCATCGATTGGTCAGAAGAATCTACTTTCGGAATGTACGACCTATTCTACAGTACAGATGGTGGAACAAGTTGGACGACCATCATTGAAGATTACCCAACGACAAGCTCTTCCTACGACTGGGTGGTTCCAAATATTGATGAAAATGGTGTTTTAGTGCGTGTTCTCGTTTCGGGAACGATTAAGGAAGACATTAGCGATG
Organism: Brumimicrobium sp.; assembly: GCF_048268645.1. Classification (NCBI taxonomy): domain Bacteria; kingdom Pseudomonadati; phylum Bacteroidota; class Flavobacteriia; order Flavobacteriales; family Crocinitomicaceae; genus Brumimicrobium; species Brumimicrobium sp. The sequence continues at coordinate 94,411 of NZ_JBLWVE010000011.1, forward strand.
CACTCTTTGTTATTGAAAGTAATTCAGTAGAAATTTCAACACCCAATCAAACAGTATGTTCTGGGACTTCAGTATCGCTCTCTGCTTCAAATGGAGTCAATTATTCATGGACACCAACTGTCGGATTGGATGACCCCAATAGTGCTACTCCAATTGCAACGCCAAATACCACTACGACGTATTATGTAAATAGTACAAATGGTACTTGTGTATCCACAGATAGTGTAGTCGTTACTGTTGAAAATAATCCTTCACTTGTGGCTTCTGTTGCTATTTCTGCAGATCAACCTTCAGTGATTTGCGCTGGAACAACTGTGAACTTTACGGCTTCTCCAACAAATGGAGGAAGTACACCTGTTTATGATTGGATGGTGAATTCAGTTTCTACTGGAATAAGTACTGCAAACTTTTCAACGAATTCTTTAAATCATGGAGATGAAGTAAGTGTAATCATGACTTCAAATTTAGCATGTGTTACTGGAAGTCCAACAACTTCAAACACAATGACGTTTACAGTAAATCCACTATTGACACCAACAGTTTCTATAACAGCATCCAAAGACACGATTTGCGTAGGGGAAACAGTTAACTTCTCAGCCTCTGTGAGTAATGAAGGTGGAAGTCCAAATTATGATTGGAAAGTCAATGGAGTTTCTACTGGTTTTACTGGAAGCACAGCGAATTTTTCAACCCTCTCGGATGGTGATGTGGTTAGTTTAGAATTAACATCAAGTGAATATTGTGTTTCAACCTCTACGGTTACCTCAAATGGAATTACGATTCATGTTTTTGATGTTCCAGCGGCACCAACAGCAATTGCTGGAAACAATGAAGTTTGTGCTTCAACTTTGAATAATTACTCTGTTGTGGCTGATCCGAATGTAACAGCTTATTCTTGGAGTATTCCTGGTTCTTGGTTGGGAAGCAGTACAAGTAATCAAATTGGAATTACCCCAGATGTTTCTGGAATGATTTCCGTTCAAGCGCAAAATCAATGTGGAAACTCTGTTACCTCTGATCTTAATATTACCGTAAATGCTACACCGTTGGTTACCGCTAGCGCAACGAGTCTTGCAGTTTGTAAAGGAGAGTCAGTAACACTCTCAGGAAATGGTGCCGCTACTTATGTTTGGAACAATGGAGTGTCCGACGGAGTAGCTTTTGTACCTACATCATCGGATGATTATACGGTCATTGGAACAGATGCAAATGGCTGTCAATCTACAGATACCATCAATATCCAAGTGACACCACTTCCTAACATTACCATCGCAGGGAATTTAGAAATCTGTAATGGAGAAACGACAAACTTGATTGCAAATGGTGGATTGAGTTATGTTTGGGATGATCTTTCTACGAACGCCACACAAACGGTTTCGCCAACATTAACGACTTCATATCAAGTTACAGGAACAGATGTCAATGGATGTTCTTCTATAGCATCAGCAACGGTAACTGTTGAAACTACTCCTAACGTCTTCATTTCTGGAGCAACTTCGATTTGTCAAGGTGAATCAGTTACATTAACTGCTTCAGGAGCGTTAAATTATAATTGGAGTAATGCCTTTTCAGGTGCAAGTCAAACCATTACACCAACGGGAGATACTACTTTAACAGTAATCGGGGCAACTGCCAACGGCTGTTCTTCGAGTAGTTCCATTACAATTACAGTAAAACCAGAAGCGAGTGTCAATATAACCGGACCAAACACGCTGTGTAATGGCGAAAGCATTGTATTGACAGCAAGTGGAAGCAGTAATTATTTATGGTCTACTGGAGAAACTACAGCAAATATTGTTGTTTCACCAACTTCTACGACTGTTTATAGCGTTACAGGATCTTCTCCAGGAGCATGTGATGTAACAGTGGACCATGTTGTAAATGTTCATTCCGGGCCAGCAATTTCAGCAACTGCAGACCTTACTATTTGTGAAGGTGAATCAGCGAACTTAACAGCAACAGGAGCAACTTCTTATTCATGGGATAATGGAGCAGGAGTAGGAGCAACAGTTAATGTTACGCCAACTGCAACAACCACTTATACCGTAACAGGAACCAATGCTAACGGTTGTACATCAACCGATGAGGTTCAGGTGACTGTGGTGACTTCTCCAGTACTTGCAGTTTCGAATAACGCGACCATTTGTTCTGGAGAATCAATTGATCTTTCTGTTTCAGGAGCTTCAACTTATACATGGGACAATGGTGCAGGAAGTGGAATGCTAGTTACCGTTGCTCCAACAAACTCTACAGTATATACCGTAACAGGAACAAATGCCAATGGTTGTTCAGCAACAGCTCAAGTAGCAGTAACTGTAAATCAGGCACCGACTTTAAGTTTTACAGGTAATACAGAATTATGTCAAGGTGGTTCAACAGTGTTGAATGCTTCAGGAGCGGCAACATACATGTGGGACAATGCCCTGGGAACCAATTCAAGTGTTGCCGTTTCACCAAGTATCTCAACTATTTACACAGTAACGGGAACTGCTAATAATGGATGTTCAACTGAACTGCCAATTACAGTAAATGTAAACGCTTTGCCTAACGTACAAGCTTCAGCAGATGTTGCAGTTTGTTCTGGTGCATCTACTTCTATCTCTGCGGTTGGAGCAGATTCTTATGTATGGGATAATGGTGCTGGAGCAGGAAGTTCGGTTAGTGTTGCTCCAATGTCGACTACAACTTACACCGTAACAGGAACAGATTTGAATGGATGTTCTGCTACAGATGAGGTGATTGTAACAGCGAACGCTGTACCAACGGTTACGGCCTCGAATGATGTGACGATTTGTGAAAACGAAACGACAAGTTTATCAGTAAGTGGAGCATCAACTTATTCTTGGAGTAATGGTGCAGGAACAGGCTCAACTGTAAATGTGAGTCCGACAAGTACTACAGAATACACTGTAACAGGAACAGATAATAATGGATGTACTTCAACGGATGTTGTATCTGTAAATGTAAATGCTGAACCTGTAGTTTCTATCAGTGGGAATACTTCAATTTGTGAGGGAGAAACTACTTCCCTAACTGCAAGTGGAGCGGCTACATATACCTGGTCGAATGGTTTAGGAACAGATGCAATGGTTTCCGTAGCACCAACTTCGACAATAACTTACGAAGTTACCGGAACGGATGTCAATGGTTGTAGTGCGACACAAACAGAAACAGTTACCGTTAATTCTGTTGATTTAAGTATTTCAGTAACAGGAACTACCTTAACAGCTTTGAATACTTCGGCAACAAGTTACCAATGGATTGATTGTGATAATAACAATGTCTTTATTGGTGGAGCCACAAGTTCATCTTATACGGCAACCAGCAATGGGAATTACGCTGTGATCATTACAGAAAATGGCTGTACCGATACTTCCGCTTGCTACATGATTTCAACAGTTGGTATAGAAGACGAAGAATTGGTTTCAATAAGTGTGTACCCCAATCCAACACAAGGACAAATCACAGTTGATGGAATTCAACAAAATCAAACCTACAGAATTCTAAACATCAATGGGAAACTATTGAAAGAAGGTGAGTTTGTAGCTGGCCAAAACCAAGTCGACATAACAACATTTGCAAAAGGGATGTATATGTTGAAAGTAGGTGAGGAGACCTTTAGAATTGTAAAGCAATAAAATATAATAGAGGGCCGAGAAATATAATTGAATAAAATGAAGGGTTACAAGTTCCGACTTGTAACCCTTTTTTAATGAATTTCACCTACAATATTAATAAATGTGCAAAAGAAAAGTGAAAGCATTTCGCCATGCTGAATAATATTTATACATTTAAACTATGTCATTTCGCCTTTCCAAAATATTGCCTATCTTATTCCTATTTATTTCGCTTCAATGGAGTTGGTCACAATCACCTACCACTTATTTTGATGAAAACAACCCCAATGTGAAGTATTTGGAGCACCTGATCAAAAAAGGAATTGATGAAGTGCGTGTCGAAAAAGGGTTAAATCCTTTGGTTAACGATTCCATTTTATACCTTGCTTCAGCGGATCATGCGCAATTTTTAAAACAATATGGAAGGCTTTCGCATTATCAATCTCAAAATAAGGAAAAGAGAACCCCCCAATTGCGCGCTGAACTTTATGGTGCTGTGAATTATAATGTAGGAGAAAATGTCGCATCTATTTCTTATGGTGCATCTTCAGAAACGTATGGAAGTATAGCAAAATCATTCGTAACTAATTGGGTGAATTCACCAGGACATTATCAAAACATTATTTCATCTGATTATGAAATTACGGGAGTGAGTGTTAGTGTACATAATGAGAAAAAAGCAATTTTCGCTTGTCAAAAATTCGCTAAAGTTGATTTTCGATTCGTTTTTGAAGAAAGTTCAACCTTTTTTCCCTACTCCAATTATGCACCTCCGCAACAAATCAATAGTTTTGATGGAGTTCCTCAGGGATTGATTCCTAAATATAAATACCCTTATAAATTAAGACATGATAAGTTAGAAGTTTGCGCAAGTTGTCCTGATAAACATAAAGAATCACCAGATATTTCTTTGGCTTATGATGAACGCAAGGGATTTGTTTTACGTGTTGAAAATTCAGCGTATGTCAATAAACTCATTCGCAACAAGTGGGACGGTTTTGCAGTAGAGTTGGTCGATTATGAAGATTATGCTTGTGGAAGTCCATTTTATTATGAAAAACCAAGTCGTAGGAATGGACAGTTGCGTTTGAACGGGATGTTGTTGGAACCGAAGTTTAGGAAAGATTTAGAGCGTGGATTCCGCAAAAGGAAAGCCAATAAGGAAGTTAAGTTTTTCCCTTATATTTTCAGGAAAGATTCGGTGAAGTTTTTCAAGCGCTTTGGACAATATCGATTAGACAAATACACGAGTGAATACTTTGAAATTCGATTGGGAAAACCGCCCAGAAATGGACCGCGTTTTTTTAATCATAATTTGATTGTGATCAAAGACAAACAGATTTGCGATGTATATTATTTTACCAATTATTGTGGTGATGTATACGAAGAATATAAAAGCACAGATTTTATTCCTTTTCAACCCGATACGGTAGATTATTTATTTCAAATCAGCCCTGATCAACTGTCCTTTTCTATTCCATTTCAACAAGGTCAGTATAATTTCGAAAAGGAAACGGTACTCAAAAATATAAGTACGCTCTCTGAGTATGATTTTATTATCGATTCGGTGAAAATAAAAGCATTTTCTTCCGTAGAAGGTGATTCAGCTATTAATGCACAATTGCAAATCAAAAGAGGGGAAAACATAGCTGATATTTTTCAAGGAATTCAAGAGAAGGAAATTGAAAAATCTATTAGTACCGCGATCAATTGGACCGATTTCAGAAGAGCAATCAGAAGAAATCACGAAACACGTCCGCTCAGTCAATTGAATAACAAAGAATTGTTGAAGGAAGTGAATCGGAATTCTACACAGTTAGAGCCTCAGTTAGCGGCTTCAAGGAAAGGAGATGTGATGGTCTATTTTCATGTCATTCCCAATCTGAAATCGTTGAAATACTACATCAAAAAGGAATTCATTCGTTTAAACGAAGACATCCTTCAAAAGTACAAAAGCAGAATTAATTTTGAGTCTGAATTGAATTCAATGGCTGACCTGTACAAATACACCTATGCCATGATTCAGAAAGATTTTCTTCAACCGGATATTTTTTTGGCAATGGAACCGCCACCTGTCATGGAACAGAATCCACGTTTGGTTCAGTATTACTTACTTTTTGGTAAAGAATATCCAGAAGTGTTTTCAACATTTGACGATTATGAGAAGAACAGGTCTTATTATTTCAATAATTATAAGAATTCCACAAAAATTGATTTTATTCCAGAGTTCAATTATTGGATGTTGAAGATGATTTCAGAAGAATTGATTGAGCGTAAAAAACTTACCCAGCAACAATTGGAAGTATTAAAACCACGAGCAATTCAATTGAAAAGCTATTATGAAGATTTTGAAATGGCCAAAAAGAATATCGATAAGGTGAACTTCAATTTAAATATGCTTGCCTTGAATCACCATTTCAACTCAAATCCAGAAGGCGAACAAAAGAATGCCATTATGGCTTTATCTCAGGTTCATCAGTATTATTCCGATAACGAATCACTGAATGACTCATTGATGTTGCACCTTGCCCGAATGGCTATATTTTATCAAAATCCAGAGTTAGCCCTGAATATGGTCATGCCTTTTCATAACACTAATGATGAAATTCGTGCCTTTGTAAACGAAGTTGCTTATCAACACAAGACTGCACCATTCTCTGAAGTGTATTACCAGAAATTGATTGATGACAGTAAGATTTTACCTCCAGAAATATGGTGTAATATGTTTATCAAACCCTGTGGAATTCCATTTCAAGTTTTCGATCATGAAGCATTGAGAAAACTCTACTGTAGTCAATGTGAAGGAAAAAACGATTATTTGAATGGTATTTACTATGGTGAAGAGTAGGGTGATGAGGGAGTTAATTTTTTAATTTCTGCGAAAATTCCAGTCTTACCTTAATGTCTTTGCAATATTCACGATACCATTCTTCATTTTCTAATGCAATTGCCTGATCAATCATTTTTATCGCTTCAAAATAGTTTCCTTCTTCTTCATAAATTTGGGATAAAAGGACATAGTCAGTACTTTGTAATTCACCATAGGAAAAGATAGATAGAAGTAATTCTTTAGCTTTTTTAGCGTTTCCTTCTTTGTAGTAATAGTGTCTTGACAACTGATTGATTGCATAATAACTACTCCATCCAATAGTGTTGCAGGAGATTATATTTTCATAGAATGGAATCGCTTTATTATTGCTTCTCCAAAATTTGGATTTATGTAAATAAGCAAGTCTGTAATTGGAGTTGGGATTACATCCGTAAAATTCTAGGGCTTTCCTGTGCGCTATTAATGATTTTCTCTTTTTCCCCAAAAAGGTGTAATACCAAGCAATTCTGTTATAGTATTTACTCTTAAGTAAAGTTCCATCTTCATTGGTGATATAGAAATCGTATACTGAATGAAAACTTGGAGGGTATGAATTAGATCGATATACTGAATTGGTCGTATCAACCATCTCAATTGCTAGGAATAGGGTTTCAATTCCCTCGTTTATTTGCTGGTTTTCCGCTTGAAATATAGAGTAATAATAAAATCCTTCTGAAGGAATGTTAGAAATATAGTATTCAGGTTCTTTTTTTAAGACCTCTCTGACAAGTGAATCTTTTAGTTTGTCTATTTTGAACAGGTCTAAGTAATCAAGAAAAAAATGCCTGCTTTCAATGTCTTTCTTTCCTCTAAGCTCAATGTTTTTTCTCAATGTATGAAGGGCAGAAACAGTATCATTGACATTCGTATAGGTATTCATGAGACTTTGTAAATGCTGCATCTTATTGGTTAAGTCATAGAGTTTATGATATGTTTGTGAAGCTTCTTTGAATTGATTTAGAGCAAATTGTGATTTGGCTTTTCTTTCCATCCAAATCTCATTATTTGGCTTGTAAATAAGAATACTATCACAAAACCCAATAATTGTTTTATATTTTCTATTGGAATAGAGTAATCTAAAGTAATTGTCAACTATACTATTATATCTCCAGATTTTCCTTTTGGTATTTAGGTAATCGTCAATGTTAAAATTAAAAACTTCTTCAAGGTATTTTAACGATTTTTGCGGATTACTATAGTAGTAATAATCCGAAAGTTGTTGACCAGCTAGATTTCGATTCTTATTGCTTTTGGCCTTCATTAATTCATATGTCGATTCGGCTTTTAAAGAATCGTCATCATAAAGGTTGATTTTTAAAGAAAAAAACAAAGAGTCTTCCTGCAGTTCTTCGTTTGGAAAAGAGGTTTTATTAAATATGATCTTGTAATTTTCTATGTCATAAAGAGATAAAAATTCATAATACCAAAGTATATAAATGTTGACTACATTATAATTTAAATCTGTTTCACTATAGGCAATGGCCACTTTTGTTTTTTCTTTCCATTCTAATGAGTCAAAATGTTCTAGCTTATAAATTAAACTGTCGTTTTCTTGTGAAAAAGAGGATGAAGTAAAGATTAAAGAACAAATAATAAGTCCTAAGACAAAAAAGAATTTCTTTAAAAACATTATCGTTCGACTGTGATTTACCTTCAACATAAGATTAGCATCTGATCATAAAAATAGACAAAAGTTTATTGTTCCCCGGCATTACGCAACTATTAATTTATAGGATACAGAATTCTAGTTAAAACACCAGACCCTTTATGAATTTTTGTGGATGAGATTAAAAAGAGTTAGTTCTTTTTGTTTTGATTCTTTGTCTTACAACAACTAAATATGCTTAAATTCACTATTCTCCTGTCTTTAAAAATAAACCATTATTTGAAGCCTTTTTATTGCGTTTGAAAGGTTTAGTGCGTCGATTGCAATAATGAATGTCATAGCACTTAAACAAAAAGTGCCGAAGGTATGGCATTTTTCTAGCCAAGAACGGAAGTCCTTGGTGTGTAAAATAAATAAAAAGCCAAATCCTAATTATTGTGGACGGACTGAAACCAGAAAGCCATGTCTAAGTCAAGGTGACTCAAACCAATGATTTATCTCAATTTGATATTACAGATGCTAGTTTCTCTATTGACCCTGTAGTAGAACTCACGCCACAATTCACAGATGCACTCTATGGATGTTCTAACTTCACTGTAAACTTTAACTATTCTAAAACCTGTGTGAATTACAACACCTATTTGTTTTACTCAACAGACAACGGTGCAAATTGGGTTAGTTTTGGATCCATTTCAAGCAACTCCTATTCAACATCTGGGGCAAGAAACTTCAATGTTCCTAATGTTTTTACTTCAAAAGATGGAGTAATCTATGAACAAGATGCAAAATACTTCTATTACGACCACGGACCTTTAGCCAGAACAGAAATTGGTCACAGTAAA
>NZ_JBLWVE010000012.1:0-101957 GCF_048268645.1 Brumimicrobium sp.
TATTTCTCAAAACTCCAAACGACCAAAGGTCCCTGAGTGCGTTTGAATGTTGGTAAAAGCACTCTCGCAAAGGCGCTAAGTCGCTAAGATTTCGGTAAAGACCTACAAGGAGGCCTGTTCCGATTGGCAGCGGAAAAGACAACGCCTTGCAGGATATTGGCGTTCTACGATTATCCTTAACCTCTTCCGACAGCTGGATTGTAAATATAGCTCTCAATTGACCTATCACGCAGCTACCACCCTCCCCTAAAAAATAATTTCGTATAAATATTTAATAAAGTATCAAGGGGAAGGAACTCGTAACCGTCAGAAACTAGATTATACATTTCTTTTTTCGACTTCATCTTCAACTTCATCTTCAACTTCAACTTCAACTTCAACTTCGATTTCGTTTTCAACTTCATCAGTGACTATGCCCACCAGCACCTTCTTCCTGCATCAAAACGAATCCGCCTTTGGTTAAAAATTTACTATCTTTTTTAAACTCCGAAGCATTTTCTATACTTGTATAGCCGTTGTAAGTTGCACCTATTTTTACTGCTACGGGATGTAATTCGAATTCTTCAGCATCTTCTTTCTCAATTAGTAAAACGAAATTCTTTCCTTCCAGTTCTACTATAGCGTCTTCAGGAAGTGCTAAGTGGTTTGAGGTGCCAATCACGATTTGTGCTTCTACAAACATTCCTGCCGTGAAATTTTGCTCGTCTTTTTCGTCTATATGGCCGTGAATCATTGCGATTCTTGAATTTGGATCTATAGAAGTTCCAACCAAATGCACATCACCTTTAAAAGTTTCGGTGGAAGCTTCTGGCACTGAAAACAGTATTTCCTGATCTTTTTTAAGTTGAAGCAAATCTTTTTCAAAAACCTTCAATTCCATATGAATATGGTCGGTGTTCATTATCTCAATAATCTTATCGGCTGGCGAAACGTAAGTTCCCGTGTTTACATATACTTGCGTTACATTGCCATCAATCGGGCTATAAATATTTACTTGCGAAACTATATTTCCAGCGGCTACGGAAGCTGGATTTATATTCAACATTTCGAGGTTTTTCTTTAAACTATTACTTCGCGCTAAGGCTGTTTTATATTCACTTTCGGCTTTTAAAAAGCTTTTCTGTGAGGTTATGTTTTCTTCCAACATCGTTTTTTGTCGCTCGTATTCCGAATTAAGATAAGAAAGCTGCGCCACAGTTTCCATATAGGTTTGTTGCATTGTGATAAACTCAGGGTTTTCAATAGTTACCAGACGTTGTCCTTTGGTAACTTTACTCCCAACCAACAAAGGTGTGTTCTTTATATAACCTCCAGCAAAAGCGCTAACCACCGCTCTGCTCTGTGGCGGCACATCAATAACTCCACTAGTTTGAACCGTTTGGGCAAATGGCTTTTCGGTAAGTTGACCGATTTCCATTTTGGCATTTTCAAACTGTGCTTTTGAAAGGTGAATCATTTCGTCCTTCTCCTCTGAGGAGGTTAGGTGGGGACTTTCTTTTTCTGAATTGTTACAGGATGCCAAAACCAAGGCTAAAAGCAACAAAATTGATTTTATATAATTCATAACTAATTTTTTAAAGCGTTAAATAGTTGATAGCAATTACTGCTTGGTTGTATTTGTTGAGATTTTCTAGATGTTGTAATTCAATTTCGTAGGCGTTTTCAAGACTTTGGATGTATTGAAAAAAGTCTATTTCTCCATTTTTGAAACTGATATTGGCTGTCTTTAAAATTTCTTCTGAAAGTGATTTTCCTTCGGTTTCGTAATACTGAAGTGCATCTTCATATTTTGAAACTTCATTGAGCAACTGCACTTTTCGCGAATCCAAGTGAATTTTATAATCTTCAGCTTGTTGCTGACTTACATCTGCGGCAATCTTTGATGCTTTTATTTTTGAAGCATTTCCGCCAAAAAGCAACGGAATTTTAAGTCCGATTTGATAGGCGTACAGATTCTGATTTAAACCAGAATTGCTTCCCAAAGAATAGGAAAGACTGATGTCTGGAAGTAAGCGCTGCTTTTCAAGACTGCTCTTAGCTTGAAAAAAGTTGTTTCTACTTTCATAATAGTCTAATGCTGGATGTTGTTCAGAAGCTGCAATTGAAAGTTGAAGTTTCTCAAGGGGTTGCTCAGAGATAAGCAAACTATCTTTAGATTGAACTACAGTTTTTAGCTGCTCCAATGCAATTAATACATCTTCTTTAGTCTGATTGAAATCGGTTTCTAACTGTCGCTGTTTGGCGCGAGCGGTTATTTTTTCTAGGTAATTTGTTTCACCTAATTCAAAACGGCGTTGCGCTGCGTGCGCAAAATTTTGATACAAACTATCCAATCTCTCATAAACACCTACTCTGTTTTTCTCATATTGATATTGATAATAGGCTGCTGCAACAAACCCTTCAGTTTTGCGTTTTTGAAGTTGGTATTGCTTGCTTTGCATTTCAAACTGACGCTTATTTACATGCTGTTCAGCGAAGTAAACTGTTGGGAAAAGAAAGTCTTGTTCCACACCAAAAACTTTAAGAGGCTCATTGTTGGGCGCCATATTGTTTTCGTCAAATTCATAAAAAACGGTGGTTTTATCAAAACGGAAAGCACTACCAATTAAAGCATTGGCTTCATCCATCTGAAGTGAGGAAGCTTTGAGTCCAGCATTGTTTTCCAAAGCCATTTGCTGTAAATCTTGCAACGATTTCGGATTCTGCTGAGCCAATCCTGAAAAACTTAGAAGTAGTACGAGAATTGTAATTGGCAATGACTTCCCTAATTTCTTTTTAGGCTTCTTCTTTTTATCAGAATCAAAAATTGAAAATAACACAGGTAAAACTATTAAGGTTAGAATTGTAGCTGTTATCAAACCACCAATTACCACAGTAGCTAATGGTCTTTGAACTTCAGCCCCAGCATTTGTTGAAACAGCCATCGGTAAAAATCCGAGTGCCGCTGCCGAAGCGGTTAGTAATACTGCACGTAAACGGTCTTTTGTACCTTGTACTATAAGTTCGTTTTTATCTGTCCTTCCTTCTTTTTTAAGTTCTTTAAAATGTTCTATTAAAACAATTCCGTTAAGTACGGCAATTCCAAAGAGGGCTATAAAACCAACACCTGCCGAGATGCTAAAAGGCATATCGCGAATCCAAAGCAACAACACGCCACCAACCGCTGCCAAAGGAATTGCAGAGTAAATCATCAAAGCTTCTTTTACTGAATTAAAAGCGAAATAAAGCATTATAAAAATCAGCAGTAATGCAATGGGGACGGCGATTAAAAGTCTGTTTTTTGCACTTTGAAGATTCTCAAACTGACCTCCGTAATCAATGGTGTAGCCAGCAGGGAGTTTAAGGTTATCGTCAATTATTTTTTGAACATCATCAACTACACTTTGTAGATCGCGACTTCTAACATTTACCCCAACTACAATGCGACGTTTTGTGTCGTCTCGGGAAATTTGCGCAGCACCTTTGGAGTATTTTATTTCAGCAAGTTCACTTAAAGGAATTTTTCCACCAGTAGGAATATCAACATAAAGGTTTTGAAGATTTGAAAGATCACGACGGTTATTTTCATCTAAACGAACCACTAAATCAAAACGTTTTTCACCTTCAAAAATGCTTCCCAAAGATTTTCCAGCGAAGCCCATTGAGATCATTTCATTTAAATCTTCAATGTTTAAACCGTACCGTGCTATTTTATTTCTGTCGAACTTTACATTCATTTCGGGTAGGCCGGCAACTTTTTCTACGATAATATCATCGGCACCTTCAACATTTTCTATTAGGCCTTTTATTTCGTTCGCCTTTTTATTTAGTATATCGAGGTCTTCTCCAAAAATCTTAATCGCAATATCTGCTCTAACTCCTGTAATAAGTTCGTTAAAACGCATTTCGATAGGCTGGGTGAATTCCACTTCCATCCCAGGAATTATTGCTAAGGCTTCTTTAAATTTCTCAGCTAACTCATTTTTAGTTGAGGCGGATGTCCATTCCTTTATTGGTTTTAAAGTGATTATAACATCACTTTGTTCCATGGACATTGGGTCTGTAGGAACTTCTGCGGCACCAATACGGCTAACCACTTGATCAACTTCTGGGAAGTTATCAATGAGAATTTTTTCAATTTGAGTAGTAATATCAATGGTATTGCTAAGAGAAGTCCCCGTTTTTAATACAGGCTGAATTACAAAATCACCTTCGTCAAGCGTAGGGACAAACTCGCCACCCATAGTAGTAAAAATATAAACAGTAACTGCAAGGATTAAAATAGCAATACTTAAAACCAGTTTTTTCGCTCTCAATGCCCAACGAATTGAAGGTTCGTAAAAACGATTTAAGAAAGTCATTATCCGAACAGAAATGTTTCTTTTGGAAGCTTCCTCGGGTTTTAAAAATAGGGAAGCAGCTACAGGAACATAAGTAAAACACAAAATCATAGCTCCGATAAGCGCAAAACTAAACGTCATCGCCATTGGTCTAAACATTTTGCCTTCCACACCGCTTAATGAAAGAATGGGAATAAAAACTATAAGAATAATAAGTTGCCCAAAAATGGCAGAATTCATCATTTTTGAAGCGCTATTCCAGGTGAGGTTATCTTTTGCTAATCGCCTTTCTGATAAAGGAAGTGCATTGAGTTTTGAAGCGTTTTTACTAATTTGAAAAGCGACAAATTCAACTATAATTACTGCACCGTCAATGATAATTCCAAAGTCGATAGCGCCAAGACTCATCAAGTTTGCGTCCACACCAAATAAGTACATCATCGAGAGCGTGAAAAGCAAAGACAGCGGGATAACAGAGGCTACCACTAATCCTGAACGGAAATTCCCTAATAGTAACACCACTACAAAAATTACAATAAGTATCCCGAGAATAAGGTTTTCAGCAATTGTAAAGGTGGTTTTACCAATCAGCACACTTCTATCCAAAAACGGATTTATATAAACCCCTTCAGGTAGAGATTCTGCTATTTCTGCAACTCTTTCTTGTACGGCATTTATTACTTGATTGGAATCGCCATCTTTCAGCATCATTATCTGTCCGAGGATTTTTTCGCCTTCTCCATTTCCAGTAATAGCACCAAAGCGTGGGGCGCTACCAAACTGTACTTTGGCGACATCCTTCACATAAATAGGGAAGCCATTATCGTTTTTCACTACAATATTTCCAATATCTTCTAATGAAGTAGCCAAGCCTTCCCCGCGAATAAAATAAGCTTGATTTTCCTTTTCAATATAACCACCGCCAGAAACACTGTTGTTTTTTTCTAATGCAGTAAATATTTCTGAAGCGGTAATATTCATCGCATTCAGCTTGTTGGTATTTATAGCAACTTCGTATTGCTTTAAATGTCCTCCCCAAGTATTTACTTCAACTACACCAGGAATTCCGGAGAGCTGTCTTTTTACAATCCAATCTTGAATGGTACGCAGTTCAGTAGTGGTATATTTACCTTCATAACCTGGCTTTACGTCTAGAATGTATTGATAAATTTCGCCAAGACCAGTGGTTATCGGGCCCATTTGAGGTGTGCCAAATCCTTCGGGAATATTTTCGGATGCAGATTGAATTTTCTCTGCAATAAGTTGTCTGGGCAAGTACGTACCCATACTTTCTTCAAAAACAATAGTAACTACTGAAAGTCCAAATTTTGAAGTAGAACGAATTTCAACAACTCCAGGTAGGTTTGCCATTTCCAACTCGACAGGGTAGGTGATAAACTGTTCCATATCCTGAGTAGAAAGGTTGCGGGAAGTGGTAATAACCTGCACTTGATTGTTGGTAATATCAGGAACAGCCCCAATAGGTAATTGTGTAAGTGAAAACACACCAAAGCCAATCAAAACAAGGGTAAATAACCCGATAATGAGTTTATGGTTGATGCTAAATTGAATGATTTTTGATAACATAATTATGTGAAACCTTTTAGATTTCCAACAGCTATAAAGCAATATTGAAAAATGAAACAAGAGGTAAATGGTTATTAGCCACCAAGTCATTTTGACAGTAATAAACCACTACAGTAGTCTTTGGGAAAAGGATTTCCCAGGGATTCCGCTAAAAAGCGGAATTAGCTCAACTAACAATTTTTAATTCATTGCTTTGCAACTTTTAAAAATTGAGTTTCACTAATTTAATTATGCAATTTTAGGAGGTTGAAAGATAGAAGCTCTTTCAAGGAAGGAATATAAATCTTGGTAATAAAAATGTGGATTTGAAGTATTTAAAACCACCGACTTCTCTAATGAAAATTCATACCCGACAACAATTACCTCTGCCACTAAATGATTGCAGCTATTATGCTGAAAAGGAAGTTTTTCGTGCGGGGATTTTTCACCTTGATGCGAATTTTCGTGTTCTGCTTTTAAATCGCCGTAATGTTTTTCAAAAAAGGTAAAGAAATCATCGCCGTATTCTTCTGAATGATATTCAGCATGCTCAATTAAGTCGCTGAATAAAAAAACATCTGAAATACTAAGCCCTACGCTTTGAAAAAAGACGAGAAAGGAGAGCGATATGGCGACAATTGTTTTCAATTATGCCTCAAAAATATGTATTTTTTTTCGATTTTTATATGATTTGTATCAGCTTAGTATCCTGCTTTTCGCGTTCCTCCGTGACCACCTGCCACTATGAACATTATTTTTATACTCAAGTAAATAAACTTGAAAAATTGTATGATGGGATTCATCATAAAAAAACGCTTGGTATTTGAAATTCTTTTTGTTGCCATTGTAATTAGATTTGAGTGATTTAGAATAATGACTTGGATTATGTTTAAAAGTTTAGGGTTTATAAGTTTAAGGACTTGTCAAATAAACATTTAAACTCTAAACTCAAAAACTGTTTAATTTATTCTGGAATCAACCACCAAAATGGCTTCATCTTCGCCTTATACATAAATGCGTGGTGCAAAAATAATTTTAACCAATGTCCAGCCAATCCTATCTCACCAAAAGTTTTGCCTAATTTCCTCCCTTGTGTATTTGGGTATTTTATGTAATCTGGAACAATTGGGAATGTGGTTATGCTTACGCCACTACCTTTTGTCATTCCATATCCTGCTGAAGCAACACAAGCGGCACCCATATTGCCCATAGAACCTTTGTGATGTCTGCTTTCTTTTTTGTTTTTAATACTATCGATGATATTGTCGGCAACCAGTCTTGCAGTCATTCCCGATGGCATTCCTGTGCGCGGTGGCGAAGGAGTTATATCGGTCCCGTTCGGGCTTTTTCTCGGTCTTGAAATAGGATGTGGCGGTGCAAAGGCAATTCCTGGCGCAAAAATATTGTTGTAAATGGGATTTTGATATGTTTCTGGCCAATCCTGAACCGTCCATTCTTCATAAGGCTTGGGAGTGTAATCGGCATCCACAATCATAAATCCTTTAAATAGCTTTTCGGTTATATCTTGATTGTTTTTGTCAAAAGCTTTAAAGCCGTGTCCTGAAAAAGAAGGAAGTAACATTGCAAAATCGTATGCTATGCTTTTAAATTCTCCGTCCAAGTTTTCATAATGCGCTTTTCCATCTTCTATCTTAGTAATTCCCGCACCGAGAATCCATTTAATGCCCCGATCTTCAAAAACCATTTCAATCATTTCATTGGACTTCATAATGTTGCTGCCATAGCTCAACAGCATCCCGTCCATACCAAAATCACCGAGTTTATATTCGTTAGAAATCCAAGTAACCTCAGCCATATCCCGAACATTATGTCGACGAAGTTCTTGTTCCACATTCAATATATATTCAAACGCAGCTCCTTGGCAAGTGGCTTTTGCGTGTCCAGTACCGACTACAATCTTGGCTTTTTTACCGTTTTGCATCTCTTTAATAAGGGCGCTTAATCCTTCCCAAGCGTGATCGGCATGACTATAGGTACAAACTGAATACGTTTTGTTTGTGCCGGGAACAAGACCTTCGGTAGCTTCAAAATTGAGTTTTGGCCCTGTGGCATTAATAAGGTAATCATAAGTCACTTTCTCGGTTTCGCCACGTTTATCATCTGAAACGTATTCAGCAATAACAAAGGGTTCATTTATTTCAGCATCTCCTTCTGGATGAAAGGTTACTACTTTGGCTTGTTTAAAATCAATTCCCTTCTTCTTGTACAAAGGCGCTAAGGGAAAAAGTATCTGCTTAGACTTCATTCGGCCTACCCCTACCCATATATTGGAAGGAATCCATTGATAATTACTATTTGGAGAAACAACGACAACTTTGTGTTCCTTTTTCAACTTTCTACGGAGATGAGATGCAGCGACGTGCCCTGAAATTCCAGCTCCTAATATTACAATTTTTGCCATGGTTTGAAAGTTTAGACATTATCAATTAATTCATTTTTGAATTCTAAATATGACAACAATCATATTGAAAATGAACAATCTATATCTACCAAAGATGGCATAATTATTTAACCGAAACAGTAACTTTTGTTACACAGAAGAAATATTTTGCCTTACCTTTTCTTATTCAACTTATTTACAATTAGCTTAGTTAGCATTAACCCAATAGCGCCACCTATTAGTGATACCATAATATTCACCGCAAAAAGGATATAGTTTACTTCCCCTGATTTCATGATGGTGATAGGATCAAAACCAAGTCTTCCAAATGTTTTAATAAAAAAGATACTTCCAAAAATTCCTGCGATGGTATTTCCTGTAAATCCCATCGCGTATTTCTTCTTTAATACACTTAATAAATTAGCCCCGAGGATACCAATAAAAATACTGAGTATGGCAATAAGTGTATCTGTCATAATAGAGTAATTGTAAAATTTACTAATGTTCGCCGTAACCAACATCGTCCATTTTACCTTTAAAGACACGATATTGAATAAACATATAAACAGCTACTAAAACGGCAGCTATCGCAAACCAATACACGCCAACAGAAAGACCATACTCGTCTGCAGCGACATTATAAAGCGTTAACGATGGATTTACATCGTTGGTAGAAGGCAATACTTTTGGAAAAATTGAAGTTACCGTAGAAGCTAAACCTCCAAATAGAAATAACGTTGAAAACAAGAATCCCAAACCATCTTTTTTAAACGTCTTTACTTTAAACAAGCCGAAAAGCCCAGTGAATGTAATAATCGGGAAAATCAAAAGCCAAGGATATTTTATGAAATTGTGAAATGGATTTGGCTCAATTACGTGCCAAGTGAGTAATGAGGTTATCACTAAGACCAACAGAACGAAATTTAAATTAAAAATTACTTTTTTAAGCTTTTGATTTAAATCTGAATTGGTTTTAAAAACAATCCAGTTTGCGCCATGTATTGCCAAAGCTACAACCCCAATTACCCCAAGCAACAATGTAAACCAGTCGATTATACCTAGATGTTCTGAGTGTGGACTAAAAGTTGAATTCCATAAAGGCAAAAAGAAAAAATGAGGTTCGTGTGCAGAAACACCATCGGTAACCATTCCTAAATTTACGCCTCTTACTATGTTTCCCAATGCTATTCCGAAGAATAAAGCTAATAGTAAACTTGAAATACCGAAGGCTTTATCCCAAATAGCTTCCCACATGCTGTTGTGAATTTGTCCTCTTAATTCGAGACCTATAGCCCGAAAAATGAGTAGCCATAAAATCATTATCAACGGCAAATAAAATCCGCTAAACGATGAAGCGTATAAGGTTGGGAAAGCAAAAAACAATACACCTCCAACAGCAATTAGCCATACTTCATTAGCATCCCAGAAAGGTCCAATTGCATTTCTGATTGTCTTTTTATCTCTTTCTTTTTTTGCGAAGAATAGGTGGATAATACCTGCGCCAAAATCGTAACCATCTAAAATTACATAAATGGTAAGCATAGTCATTAAAACGATATACCAGAATAATTCCATAGTTAGATTTGTTTTGTGGTTTCAGGTCCTTTATTGATGATTTTTCCAGCTAACATTATAAATAATAAACCTAGCAATAAATAGAGTCCGATAAAACCGAGCAATGTGAACAGGGTGTTTCCTGAAGAAACTGTTGGTGAAATACCATCTACAGTTCGCAAGAGATTATAGACTAACCAAGGTTGCCTGCCTAATTCGGCGGTGTACCAACCAGCGGTATTGGCTATGTACGGAAAGGGTAACATAAACATCAATGACCATAGTATCCATTTGGTTTCGTAGAGTTTCTTTCGGAACAACTGAATGTTTGCAAGAAGTAATAATCCAATGAAAATTGTACCTAAACCAACCATAATATGATACGAGTAGTACAGCCCTGGAATGTTTGTGGGATGTACACTTTCGTCAAATTCATTTAATCCTTTAATCTCGGCATCCCATCTTTGGTAAGTTAAAAAGCTGAGCACATTTGGCACTGCAATTTTATTGTCTAGTTTTTTATTTTCTACGTCTGGTTGGCCAATTAATATTATCTCCGCGCCACCATCTTCGGTTTCAAAAATACCTTCCATTGCAGCAAAAGTTACTGGTTGATGAATGGCAACGTTTTTTGCCATCCAATCTCCTGTTGGAAAAGCCACTACAATACTAGCGACCAAACCGAAAATAACGCCTGTCTTTACGAAGAGTTTTCCGAATTCACTATGTTTATTGTTCAATAGATAAAATGCGCCAACTGCTGCCACTACAAAGGAAGAAGTAATTAAAGACCCCATTTGATTATGTAAAAATGCGGGCATAAGCCAAGGATTTGAAAATAAGGCTCCAAAGTTATTAAGTACAAATTTCCCATTTTCTAAAATCTCATAACCTACAGGATATTGCATCCAAGAATGTGTAGCAATAATTAAATAACCACTCGCCCAAGAGCCTAAAAACACAAGAAAACCAGTAAGGAAATGTAGCTTTTGGCCCATTAACTTTTCTCCAAAAAGAAATAATCCTAAAAACGAAGACTCTAGAAAAAATGAAAACATTCCCTCCATCGCAAGGGTTTGACCAATGATTCCGCCAGTAAGTTCAGAAAATTTAGCCCAATTGGTTCCAAATTGAAATTCCATTGGAATCCCTGTAACCACACCCATCGCAAAGTTGAGTGCGAAAATCTTCATCCAAAACTTGGCCGCATCGTTATACTTATCAATTTGGGTTCTTAAAAATCGCCATTTAAAATAGACTATCATTAATGATAGCCCCATAGTTAACTGCGGAAATAAATAATGAAACGTGATAGTAAATGCAAATTGCATTCTATCATAAAATATCATGTCTTCCATAAATGAGTGTATCTCGGATGATTCAAATTTAGATAATTACAGCAACTATCTTGGTAACACTTGTTACATAAATGAAGAAAGGATGTATTTGATTACGTCCTTTCTCATATTTAGGCGTAAAGTTTATTTAATCTTTAAAATCATTTATGCGTTGACTTAAATCATACACATTTACTTCAGTAACCATATTTTCAACAATACTAGTTCCTGAGGTACTTCTGTATCCTCCAGCGCAATGCACTACGATGGGTTTATTTGTTGGAATTTGGTCTTTAGAATCCCTCAATTCATTAAGCGGGATGTTTATTGCATTGTCAAAATACTTACCTTCTGCGACTTCACTTCTATTTCTAATGTCGATAATTGAATAAGCATCTTTGTTTTTTACAAAATGCTCCAAATCGATTTCCTCCACTTTTTTAAATGAAGCTTCGTCTGAAAGTGTAACGACTGCTTCAATTTGGGTTTCATATCCTATTTTGGCAATTCGGGCAACAATTTCATCTTTATCATGAATAGAATTTAAAACCAAATAGAATTTCTCTTCGGGTTTTACTATTGCTCCCAGCCACGTTTCCACTTTGTCGTCTTCACCACGGGCCATAATATTTATACTGCCCGGAATATGGTTCTTTTTGAAAACCGTTTCATCCCTAACATCTATAATCAAGCTGTTGTCTGGAAGATTATCTACGCATAACATCAAAGGAACGTCGCCTACATTTTTTCCAAAATTGCTTGCTCCATTTTTGTTGATGTCGACATTATACCCAAAGTAAGAAGGAATAAAAGGTTGATCGCTTAGTATATGATCTACAAATTGTTGCTCTGTTTGCTTTTTGAACGCCCAATTGCCAATTCGTTCATTTCCGAGCGTACTGGAAGAATCTGTACTCATATTTTTACCACATAACGAACCTGCTCCGTGTGCGGGATATAGTATGGTTTCGTCGGGTAGATGATTAAATTTATGCTGCATCGTATTGTACATACTTTGAGCCAATTTTTCGCGCGTAGCTCTCATATTCCCGGCTTTTTCACGTAAATCCGGTCTCCCTACATCGCCAATAAACAAGGTATCGCCCGAAAACATAACGTGTTTGTCGTTTTCATCTTTGGCTATAATGGTAATTCCGTCTGGGGAATGCCCAGGCGTGTTGATTGCAGAAAATAATGTTTTACCCAAGGTAACGGTATCTCCATCATCAAAAGTTTTGTGCGGATAACTCGCTCCAACCAATTTACTCACATAAATTGTCGCCCCTGTTTCTTTGTGTATTTGAAAATGGCTACTAACAAAATCGGCGTGTGGATGTGTTTCAAAAACCGCTACAATTTTAGCATTGTTTTCTTCAGCATATTTATAATAAGGCATTGGGTCTCTTGCTGGATCTACCAATGCCATTTTGCCTTCGCTGATTATTGCATACGAATAATGCGCTAATGGAACGTCTTGAAATTGTTTTATTGTCATATTTCTATACTATTTTATTCTACTTAAGATTATTAAATTGAAGTCATAAATAAGATGAATACTACTTCGGTTTGTCAGATTGAGCCTGCCTACGTGCCTTTGGCAGGTAGGCAAAGTCGAGACCTAAATATAAATATAAAAGTACTCGACTTAACCCGATTTGATATGAAAACTTATTTAATCAAATTTTTTCATTAAACTATTAAAGGCTCTTTTTTGCCAAATACCAATCTACTTTTTCAAGTGAATCGTCTGCTAACCTTTCATTTAACTGGTCTAATGTTTTTGGAGGCCCTACAATTACTTTATCGCCTTTTTTCCAATCTAATGGCATTGCAACATTATGTTCATCCGAAATTTGAAGTGCTTCTAAAGAACGTAAAATCTCGTCCATATTCCTTCCAACATTTAATGGGTAATACATAATTAACCGGATTTTTTTACTCGGATCTATAAAGAATACCGCGCGAACTGCTGCTGTTTCACTTTCATTGGGCTGAAGCATTCCGTATAGCTTTGACACCTTCATATCAATATCGGCTATAATTGGGAAATCGAAATAAACCCCTGTATTTTCCCGAACATTTTGAACCCAACCTAGATGTGAGTGAATACTGTCGATGCTTAACCCTAAAAGTTCTGTATTCAAAGCATCAAACTCGCTTTTTCGCTGTGCAAATCCGCTCATTTCTGTTGTACAGACTGGTGTAAAATCGGCTGGATGTGAAAACATTACAACCCATTTATCTTTAGCGAAATCTGAAAATTTTATATTTCCTTTGGTTGTAACGGCGGTAAAATCCGGTGCTTTATCGCCAATTCTCGGCATTGTATTTATGTGTTGTAATTCTGCATTTGCTTCCATAGTAATTTGTTTTTGTTATTGCTTTTATATTTTCTATAAAATTAAACTATATTAAACTACTGCACAGTAACACAAGTTACATAAGCTTGTAAATTACTAATAATCAATTAAATAATTAAGAATCCAGAACCTTGCCAACAAACCGAATAACCGAAGCCGTGCCTTTATGGTGTTCCCCCTCGTTAAGCTCAACAAGTTTTTTTGTTAATTCTGTAAACTCAACGTTTGGGAATTCGTTTTTTATTTCTTCAATTGAAAACAGCATCTTTTCATTTTTTGGCCCTCCAGAATTATACTCCAATTGTTCTTTTGAAAAAGCTTCAAAAATTATGATGCCTCCGGGCTTGACATACGAAACTAATTGTTTGTGAATCTGAGGCCTTGTTTCAAATGAAAAATGAGCATAGCATAGTGCCAGCACATCAAATTTTTCTTTCGAAATAAAACTTTCAGCATCCGAAATTATATAATCCAAACTCACTTGGTTTTGTTCTGCCAAATGCAATGCTTTAGATTTCCCGACTTCACTACTGTCAAAAGCGGTAACGTCCCAGCCTAATTTTGCGGCATAAATCGCATTTCGACCTTCACCTTCAGCTGGAAAAAGAATTTTCCCTGGCGTAAGTTTGTCAAGCTTCTTTTTAATGTAGGCGTTTGGTTGCGTGCCATAGACAAATTGTTTGTCGCTATATCTATTGTCCCAAAACCCTGTCATACTAATTTTATTTTGAAAGCTTACCCGTCGCACAACTTACAAACGACTTGGCTTTGGATGTTAATGAGTTTGAATCGTCTATGGAAGGATACCCCAAACTTTTCAGTTTTTCTTTAACCATTTGGGCTTCTTCAGGGCTTGTAGAGCTGAAAGTTACAGTGCTTTCATCTATAACTACTTCTACATCAGAAATATTTTGAATTGAAGATAGGTTTGTGGAAATTGTATTGGCACAACCGCCACATTTTAAGTTTTGAACTGTTATTGATGTTTTCATTTTTTTGTGAATAAGATTAATTTATAAAAATATGATTTATACCCCAGAGCCGAAGTAACATAAGTTACACAGCACTATTTACAAAAAACTCCATATAGAAGATGAATATGGCCATTACAAATATGAAATAACCAAAGCCTATTTTTAGTTTGGTGCCGTTTATAAAGTTGCTTAGATAGCTGCCAATAAAAATGCCGATAAAAGACAAGCCCGTGAATAACATTAAAAAAGGCCAATCGATTGCCATTGTCAAGGCATCTCCAAAAAGGAAACCAAGTAAAGATTTGAGGGCAATAATTATTAGGGATGTACCCACGGCAACCTTCATTTTAACTTTTGCCAATAATACGAGCGCAGGAATAATTAAAAAACCGCCTCCAGCACCAATTAAACCGGTAATAGATCCAACCACTACCCCTTCTAAAATAATAAGTGGATAATTGTATTTAACTTTTTCACTTTCATTGCTCGTTACTTCTTCTTTTGATTTAAGCATTGATATACCTGCAGGAATCATTAAAACAGCAAACAAGCCAAACATCCCCATACGCCTGGTAAATTCAAAGTCGTTTATTGAAAACAGAATATCTGGCAACCAAGGAATAACAAAATATCGGATTAACGTAACTCCTACTATTGCTGGAACACCGAATACAATAGCAGTTCGCCAATCTACAAAACCTTTTAGATGTTGCTTTATTCCACCCACCAAAGCACTCGCCCCAACAATAAATAAAGAATATGCAGTTGCGGCTTTTTCATCGATTGAAAATAAATATGCCAAAACGGGGACGGCCAAAATAGAACCACCACCGCCAATAATTCCGAGGGAAATACCGATTGCCAGTGCACTTATATAACCGAAAATTTCTATTAATTCCATAGATTTTTACTTCCTGCGAAAATAGTACTTATAAATTCCTTGGGCAGTAACAAGAGTTACATTGATAACATATAATATTATTTTTCAATAAGTTATGATTCGGCTCACCCTTTTGTATAATTGAAAAGCATCATTACTTCAGAAATTGCACATATTATTACGTTATCGCTTCATTTAGATCGTTAATACATGGTACTTCAATAATTCCTAACTTCATTAGACTAGTTATTTTTGAAATTGTTGGTATACATCTAAAATCAAGGTATAAATCAACTTACTATTTTATTTTAATTCATCGTGAAGAAATTGTAACTTCGAACTCACATTTTTTTTAACCGATTGATTCATAAATTATGATAATCCACGACTTTAGTAAAGAAAACACCCTGATTAACCAGTACATTTGTGAAGTTCGCGATATTTCTATCCAAAAAGATAGCATGCGCTTTCGGAGAAACATTGAACGGATTGGAGAAATTTTAAGTTATGAAATGAGTAAGACTTTGGAATACACTTCTAAGTCTGTTACAACTCCGTTGGGTAAAAAAACGATTAATGTTCCTACTTCCGATCTTGTAATTTGTTCTATTCTACGCGCTGGAATCCCTTTGCACCAAGGAATTTTAAATTATTTTGATGGTGTAGAAAATGCTTTTGTATCTGCTTACAGACATCATCCTCACGGAGGAGATGATTTTGAAGTAATCGTTAAGTATTTAGCGTCTCCCTCAATTGAAGGAAAAACCTTAATTCTGGCCGATCCAATGCTCGCAACTGGAAAAACGCTGGAAAATGTTTTAAAAGCAATGGAAAATCACGGGGAGCCAAAAGAAATTCACATACTATCTATAATTGGAGCAAAAGCTGGAATTGAACTCGCCGATATGATTTTTCCTAAAAACACACATCTTTGGATAGCAGCTGTTGACGATGCGCTAAACGAACGTGGCTATATTGTACCAGGACTTGGTGATGCAGGAGATCTTTGCTATGGGCCGAGGCTTGATTGATTTTAGATGGTAGTTGGTAGTTCAAGATAATACAGCTGTTTTATCTCTCGCAAAGACGCGAAGGCACAAAGGTTTTATTTTCTATAAAATTGAAGAATACTTCTAATCGTTCTGATTCCGTTTCCCCTCAATTCCTTAATCTTTCAATCCTCTACCTTCTCTGCGTATTCTCTGCGAAATCTGCGGGAAATTCACCCTCTACAGGAAATTCTCTCTCTAAGGGCGTGAAAACGCAAAGGTTTATTCTCTTTAAAATTTTTATCTTCAATTTAGATTTCAGTTTCCGTTTCGGTTTCGATTTCCCTCCCCCTTAACTCCACGGAAAAAACCTTCCTGAACGACTTTTGTATTCTAAATAGCTTGGAAACTTTTCAATGAGCCGTTTTTCTTCATAAATGGTTTTAAAATAAAACAACAAGAAAAGAACAGCGGTAATAAGTATTCTATATCCTGAATCGCTGATAATCGCAAATCCGAAAAATGACAAAATTAGACCTGTATAAATGGGATGGCGAATGAATTTATAAACTCCATTTTCAATAAGGTTCAGCCGGGTAACGGACTTGGAAATGGCGATAAATTGAAATTAAGTTGTAATGCAGCAGTAATTGTGATAAAAGCTCCAATTACAAATATGACTACTCCAAACCAAAAAAGTACTTCAGGAAATATAATTGCCATTGAATCAATTTCAAAAGAAAATGCTATAAACAGTAAAAATTGAAGCACCACGAATAGTATGTCTTTAAATGGAATTTTCAAATTGGATGTTTGTTTTCACGCAAAGGTCGCAAAGTTATCTCTCACAAAGGCGCAAAGGTCTATATTTCATAAAATTTCAACTTCAATTTAGGTTTCAGTTTCGATTTCAATTTCGATGAAGCAATCCTCATTGCAACAAATCAAACCACAAGAAAACACACCTCTTTGCGTACTCCGCGTCTGCTCTGCGCCCTCCGCGTGAAACCCTCTCGAAAAGGCGCAAAGGTCTGTATCTCTTAAAGTTTCAACATCAATTGGGGTTTCAGTTTCGATTTCGATTTCAATTTCGTTTTCGATTTCGGATTCATCTTCACCTCTTTCTCATATACACGAAAAGTTCATTTCCTGCACGTTGTGGAATGGAATTATAAGAGGTTTCCATAATATCGATTATAAACTTCTCTTCAAAAAGAGAACGGTATTCAAGCTCATTTCCACCAAAAGGAGGTTTGTCGTTATTTAACGGAATATTGAATAGCAAGCCTACCAACTTTCCTTTTGGCTTCAGTAACTGATGTGTTTTTTGAACATATTCTTTTCTAATTTCTGGGTTGAGAGCACAGAAAAAGGTCTGTTCTATAATAAGATCATACGTTTCTTCAAGCTCAAAATAGTCGAGATGCAAAAGATTTTTCTTCGGAAAAGACGGAACCCGTTTTAACAAGTTTTCAAGGGGAATGGTCGAAATATCGATAACTGAAACATTTTTAAATCCATTCTCGAAAAGATATTCTGCTTCATACGAATTTCCGCCTCCAGGGATTAATATTTTTAATTCCTTATCTGTAAGCTGATCGATATATTCTTTTAATGGTGTTGAAACATACCCAATATCCCATCCTGTGTGTCCATCTAAATACTTCTCACTCCAAAACGATTCGTCCAATTTCAAATTCGCCATAACTTTTTTTAACGCAAGTGCTTAATCTGAATAATTATTTATCAAACTCAATACTCCAAATTCCCCTAACTTCATTTTCACCATATCCTGTTGCTTTATCGTTTGGATAGTGCTTCAAAATATTTGTTAGCGTAAGACTTTCTATTTCTTTTTCAGGCGTACCGTGGCATTTTAGGCACATAGAATTGGTTACTATGGGATAGTAAAACTTGCTTTTTTCTCCCATCGAAGTTACAATAGGCTTGACCTCCTTACCGGCAGCCACTTGGTTTTTAAATGTCTGCACGTGTTCCAATTCTATTGCATTGGCTTTGTTTTTAGGGTTCCTTGGCTTGTCTGATACCCGTTTAATATGTGCATTGTGCACTACCGACATGCTATCGGTTATAGGCATGGCTTGGATATTACAGAAATCGAGTGCTGCGATTACTCCATTTTTTTGAATTTGTCCCATTAAGTTTTTACCTAATTCAGCTTTTGTGGTTTGCGCCATTTGCATTCCGCGTTCTTCAATTGTTAATTGTTGCGTATTACCTGTTTGATTGCTCCTCATCATTCCTTTGCCTTTGCCCTGTCCTTTTTTCCCTTTCATTCTAGGTCTATCTCCGTGCATTTCGGAATAATGCGCCTCAAACCACTCAGGTTCTTCTATGTCGTTATCGTACATATAATCTGCAATCTGCCTGATGGTTTCCTTTGGATAGAACTGATATGGCATTAAACCAAACTTTTTAACCGCACCGGGCATTTTTGAATTTGCTTCGGATGGTTTTTCTAAAAACGCAACCATATTATTACTAAATTCTTCTTTTGAAGTTTCTTCGGAAAGATAGTGCATTTTCACCGCTACCATGGGTGGGGCAATCATGCGATCTTCGGCTGTTTTCGGGTTATGACAAACGTAGCAATTGTTTTCCATCAATTTTTTTCCTGGATGATTTTGAACAAGTTCTGCTTTAGCAAAATCATCATTTGCTGTCATTCCTGAATACTCTTTACGAACAGTATCGTTACAGGAAGCCAACAGAATAGCCATAAAAAATGTGAGAAATATTTTCATAAGATGCGGTTTAAGTTGAAACATTTCAAAAATAAGCTAGAAAAGAATTTTTAGCAGTAACAAAAGTTACATTCAACCCGAAAAATAAAGTTTAAAAAGCAATTTCTTTAAAGTTCAATTATCTTGATACTGTTTCGGTTAAGCGCTATTTTCCCCATTGATTCCAATTTCTTCAACAAACGTGAAACCACTACTCGCGATGTGTGCAGTTCGTAAGCAATTTCTTGATGCGTGGAAGCAATTACATCAGTTTTCGCAATATTTTTTTTGTCGCGAAGGTATTTTACCAATCGCTCATCCATATTCAAAAAGGCGATGCTGTCAATGGTATCAAGCATTTCCATAAGCCGTGTGTGATAACTGGCCAATACAAAGTTTCGCCAACTTTTAAACCTGCCCATCCATTCTTCCATTTTTTGAACTGGGATCATAACCAGTGTGGTGTCTAATTCCGCGAGGGCCCTAATTTCACTCTTTTTTTGTCCTAAACAGCAAGTAAGGGTCATGGCGCAAGTATCACCGGGTTCTAGAAAGTACAATAAAAGCTCGTCGCCTTCGCTATCTTCTCTCAGAATTTTTATAGCTCCCGAAATCAATAACGGCATAGAGCGCAAATAATCTCCAATTTCAATTAGCTTGTCCCCTTCTGTTACGTGTATTAAATTACCTACTTGGTTTATTTCTGCTATCAAATCATCTTCAAAAAGATGCGAGAAGTTTTGTTTTAAATTACTTAGCATTCAAATTATTTTGGTGGTTTTTGAATAGCTAAAATACGGATTTAAAATCACTTCTCTTTGGCTTCTCTTCGTTCTTGTCTCTCTAGTTTTCTGAAATAGCCACGGAAGAAGAAATTGTGTTTTAGGGCTTCCATGTTTTGGTTTAATTTTTCGGATGCTTCTTTTATCTGAAGCATTGTAGAATCAACATTTTTCACGAAGGTTTCGTCTTGTGTAATATAATTTAATGCGCCTTTTCCCGATTTAATTTCAGTTAAATATTCATTCAAATTTTTGGTTACTTCATTTATATCCTCACTAGATTTTTCAAGATTTTCAAATACATTTCTAATTTGATTTGCAGTAACCGTATCGCTCAAAATTACAGCCGCGGCGCTTTCATCATAATTAATTTTAGAAATAATCCTGTTTATTCTAGACACAGCCAATCCTGTTCCTTCAGAGGTTTTTCTAAGCTCAATCATTGTTTTCCGAATGTCTTGGGCCAAGATCGTATCGTTGATCAAGGCACCTAAAGTTCCTTTTCCTTCTAAAATCTGATTGGTTATTTTCAATAAATCCGAAGTCAATAGAGCAGCATTTTCATTTGTTGTATTTAATGTTGAAAGCATATCGTCTGCCCCAATTTTACTGTACGACTGAATGGTATCGCCAGTAGCGATTCGCACGGCTTGCTCGTTTTTACCTGGGATAATATTTACAACCATACTACCCACCAACCCATCTGACCCAATGGAAGCGATTGCATCTTTCTTGATAAATGAGGCGGTTTTTTCCTCTACCGACATTTGGATTGTAATCTTTCCAACTTCGGTCATTTCAATTTTACTTACCGTGCCAACGTTTATTCCAGAATAGCGGACATTATTACCTATTTGCAACCCATTTACGTTTCCAAAAACGGCATAAACCTGTGTGGTTTTGCTAAAAATATGCTGCCGTTTTCCTATGGAATAAAGTGCGCCAATGAGAAGGATAGTTCCCACAACCACGAATATTCCAACTTTTATTTTTTGTGAATTCGATTTTGCCATAAGTTTAATTTTTAAAGAATGCCCTGGTTTGAGGATCGCTCGAGTTTGAAAGTTCCTCGTAAGTTCCTTCTGCATAATTAATTCCATCTACCAGTAAAATAATTCGGTTTGAAATTACCCGCGCACAATCTACATCGTGCGTAATGATGAGGGATGATGTGTTATATTCAATTTGAATATTTCGCATAAGTTGAATAATTTCATTTGCCGTTATTGGGTCTAAACCTGTGGTTGGTTCGTCATACATTATAATTTTGGGCTTTAAAATCAACGCTCTGGCCAAAGCTACCCTACGTTGCATTCCGCCAGAAAGTTCAGAGGGCATTAAATCTAATGTATGCAACAATCCAACACTTTCTAATGCAGCTTTTACAGCTTCATCGGTTCCTTGAAAGTTTTCAATTTTATCTTTATGCCGCCTTAAAGGAAACTCTAAATTTTCTCGAACCGTCATAGAATCGTATAAAGCGCTTCCTTGAAAAAGGTATCCAATTTCTGTTCGTAAAAAGTCCAATTCCTTTTGCCCCATAGTGATAATATTCTGATCTTTAATAGTGATGCTACCGCTGTCTGGCTGAATTAGGCCTACAATACACTTTACCATTACGGACTTTCCTGAACCAGATTTCCCCATGATTACTAGGTTTTCACCTTCGTGAAGTTTAAGGCTGAATCCTTTGAGCACGTGGTTTTTTCCGAAGCTCTTATGAATGTCTTTTAATTCGAGTACAGGTTTTTGGTTTTCTTTCTTCATCTAGATTTCAAAAAATATGTCTGAAACAAATACGGCGATAAAATCAATTATAAACAAGAGCATCGAAGTGTACACCACAGCGGAATTTGATGCTTCTCCTACTCCCACGGTTCCCTTTGCACAATTATATCCTTTGTAAGTTCCCACAAGCCCGATTGCAAAACCAAAAAATACTGTTTTAACAGTTGCGGGAAGTAAATCGCTAAAACTCAAGGCATCAAAAACTTTGTTGAAATATAAGGTATATGATACGTCGCCTTTTAAATTTTCAATAATTGCGGAACCTATTAATGCTACGGCATCGCCAACTATAACGAGCAACGGCAACATTAAAGTAACCGCAAGTATTCTGGTTACAACGAGGTATTTAAACGGATTGGTGCCAGAAACTTCCATGGCATCAATTTGCTCTGTAACGCGCATCGAGCCAAGCTCTGCTCCTATACCCGACCCGATTCTTCCGGCGCAAATAAGTGCAATAATTACGGGTCCAATTTCCCTAACAATTGATATACTAATCATAGAAGGCATCCAGGCTTCGGCACCCAAGTCGGCCAAGGTGGGGCGCGATTGAAGCGTAAATACCAGCCCTAAAATAAACCCAGTTACCATTACTAGAAATAGGGAGCGAATTCCCATATTATAACATTGGCGGATTAATTCCTTAAACTCAAATGGCGTACTGAACAATTCCCGAAAAAAACGTCCGGCAAATAAAGTCATATCGCCAATTTCAGCGAAGAATGATTTGGAACGATCTAAAAAAGAGGTTGATCTAGACATTTGAAACAGGTAAACCTCAAATATAAGGCGGATTTTACTGAAAAAGAATGATATACATCATAACTCCTGTAACATAGTGATTAAAATAGATTCTCGAAAAAATGAGGGTATTTCTTTTTAATTTTTTCTAGCACGTGCGTTGATGCTGTAATGCGGTTCTTACCAAAAACCTATTTTAATTATTTTTTTGATTAATCCCATTTTTTCATCCTTCAAAATATCTAAAATACCTTATATTTGTGCCCGCTAAGAAAAAGGCTTGTAAAGCGAAAAGTGTGATAAACAATTCATACTTGCAATTTGAAAATTTAGCAACACCGCTACCCGGGTGCTGGAATTGGTAGACAGGCATGGTTGAGGGCCATGTGTCCTTACGGGCGTGTGAGTTCAAGTCTCATTCCGGGTACTATAAAAGCCTCGCTAAACCTTTGTTTGGCGGGGTTCTTTGTTTTTAACAAAACAAATCAAATTGCAGCTCCCGAAAAATTTGTTCAGTCATTCTTCAAAAAAACTAAACACAACTCCATTCTTTTTAGTACTTTAACCGAAATTTTTAGTTGTGGTAAAAACGGAATTCAGCATAAAAGATCTTGAAAATCTATCGAGCGTAAAGGCGCACACCATACGCATTTGGGAGAAACGATATCACTTATTAGAACCAGATCGCACGGATACCAACATCCGGAAGTACGATCTTGAAAGTTTAAAAAAACTTCTTAACATCACCTATTTATATAAAGCAGGTTATAAAATTTCAAAACTTGCGGGAATGACTCCGGCTCAAATACAATCCTTGATTAAAGAGGATATGGAAATTCACGCCGCTACCTATGGCCTTGAAATGTTCAAATCGGCGATGTTAGAATTTGACGGACAGAAATTTGATGAAACCCTGAAAAATTTGTTAGAAAAAAAGAGCTACAGCGATGTATATTCAAAAATTTTTGTACCGCTACTGAATAAAACAGGTGTACTCTGGCACATCGGCTCCATAGACCCTTCTCACGAACATTTTATTTCTGAAAAAATAAAACACAGCTTAATTCTTGAAACTGCCAAGTTAAAAAAACAAATTGTAGAAAAAGATTTTCCTATTTTTATTCTTTACCTCCCTTCCTCCGAAATTCACGAAATTAGCCTACTCTACGCCCATTACGAACTAGTTTCTAACGGATTTCCAACACTTTACCTCGGTCCAAACATTCCTATTGAAAGCCTGAAACACGTACAAAAACAAATGCCTAATGCGGTGTTTGTGAGTTACTTTACAATACAACCTGAAACAGAAAATTTGAAATCATATATCGATAGCTTCCAAGAACAAGTAGGGTCAAAAAATGAACTGTGGATCTTAGGAAATAGAGTACGCACTTTTGAAACGAAACAGAAAAACATAAAGTTATTTGAGGCGATTGACCATTTTAAAAATCACCTTAAAAAGTCATTCTAACGTGTTGAAAATGAATTTAACTTAAAATTAAATCTATTCGGTTTTCATTTTTGTTTAAATAAATTGTATTTTTGTTAAACAATATGAAAAAAGACATTGCTGTTATTGGTTCTGGTTTCTCAGCTTTGGCTGCTTCTTGCTATTTGGCACAAGCTGGTCACGATGTAACCATTTATGAGAAAAATGAAGCAATTGGCGGTCGCGCGCGTCAATTAAAGAAAGATGGGTTTACTTTCGACTTAGGGCCTACGTGGTATTGGATGCCAGATGTTTTTGAAAAATTCTTTTCAGACTTCAATAAAAAACCATCAGATTATTATTCCTTACTAAAGTTAAATCCAGCATATAGGGTATATTTTGGCGATAACGATTATATCACGATTGCCGATACTTTAGAAAAAATATGTATCGCTTTTGAAACTGAAGAGCCTGGAAGTTCTGTGAAACTAAAAAAGTTTATTGCCAAAGCTCAAGACAATTATAATATTGCCATTAAAGATTTGGTCTATCGTCCTGGAGTTTCCCCAATGGAGCTAATTACCGTGGAGACTGCGAAAAAAATCAATCAATTTTTCAGCACAATAAGTAAAGAAGTACGTTCTGAATTTACCAACCCAAGATTGATTTCAATTTTAGAATTTCCAGTGTTATTTTTAGGCGCCAAACCATCGCGAACTCCAGCATTTTATAACTTTATGAACTACGCCGATTTTGGATTGGGAACTTTTCATCCACAAAATGGAATGTTTTCGGTTGTAGATGGAATTGCTAGTCTCGCTAAAGAATTGGGAGTTAAAATTAAGACAAGCCAACACGTAGAAAAAATTGTAGTTGAAGAGCGTAAGGCAACTGGTTTAGTAATAAATGGTGATGAGATTAAGACAGATATCGTTTTAAGTGGTGCAGATTATCATCATACCGAAACTTTATTGCCATCATCGTTACGACAATATTCAGAAAAGTACTGGAATAAAAAAACATTGGCGCCCTCTGCCCTACTATTCTATGTAGGCTTTGACAAACCTATAGATAACGTAGCTCATCACACTCTTTTTTTCGACGTTGATTTTGAGGCGCATTCCAAAGCTATTTACGATAGTCCTGAATGGCCTAAAGAACCATTGTTCTATGCAAGTTTTCCTTCCAAAACGGAAGATTGTTTTGCTCCTAAAGGAAAAGAAGCAGGTATATTCTTGATTCCGTTAGCCCCAGACCTAAATGATATTCCAGAACTCAGGGAAGAATATTTTGAAGAAATTATAACTCGTTTAGAAAAAGTAACTGGGCAAACTGTAAAAAAACACGTTATATTTAAAGAATCCTTTTGCATCAATGATTTTATTTCTGAATACAATAGTTATAAAGGGAATGCCTATGGTTTGGCAAATACGTTATTGCAGACTGCATTTTTAAGACCAAAATTAAAGAGTGGAAAAGTAAAAAACTTATTCTTTACAGGACAGCTCACTGTGCCAGGGCCAGGAGTTCCACCAGCTTTAATATCTGGAAAATTAGCCGCAGGATTGATTGATAAGAACAACACAAAGTGAAAGAAATATTCGACATACTATCAGACGAGTGCTCTAAAAAGACGACTCAGGCTTACAGCACTTCCTTTTCTTTGGCAACGAAGATGTTGGGACCATCTATACGTCAAGATATTTACAACATTTACGGATTTGTTCGTTTTGCCGATGAAATAGTCGATTCATTTCATAAATACAACAAGGAAAAGCTTTTCGAGTGTTTTGAAAGAGACTTACAGCTTGCTTTAGATGACAGAATAAGCTTAAACCCTATTTTAAATTCGTTTCAGAATACCGTTCATAAGTACAATATCGACAGGGAGTTAATCCAAACTTTTATGAGTAGCATGCGGCAGGATCTCACCAAAAGCGTTTACACTACTGTAGAAGAATTTAACGATTATATTTATGGCTCGGCAGATGTTGTTGGCTTGATGTGCCTTCAGGTTTTTGTGAAAGGTAATTCCGAAAAATACGATGAACTGAAAAACGCTGCCATGAATTTGGGTTCTGCTTTCCAGAAAGTGAATTTTTTACGCGATATAAAAGAAGACGAGGAAATTTTAAGTCGAACTTATTTTCCAAATATCGACCTAAACACCTTAGATGAAATCTCAAAAGAAAAAATCATTTTAGAAATTGAAGATAATTTTAAAAAAGGATATCTAGGAATTCTGAAGTTACCACACGAAGCAAGATTGGGAGTATTTGTGGCCTATAAATACTATCGCAGGTTATTAAAAAAATTACAAAAAACTCCTGCAGCCGAAATAAGAAACTCAAGAATTAGAGTTCCGAATATTGAAAAAATCGGACTTTTGACCGGCAGCTATCTGAAATATCAATTAAATTTGGTGAAGTGAGGTCTTTGATACATTCCGATTGCATCGGAATACTCAGAAACATTATAAATGAACAAAAAATAATACTATTAGTTTAATCAACGAATAAAATAAAGAGGCTCTATCTTATTTTGAGTGGGTAAAAGTAAGTGATTTATACCAACAATGTCACCTCGAGCCCGCGCCTGTCTGCCGCCAAAGGCAGGCTGGACCAGACACAGTACAGACAATTTTCATTACCCACTATATTCAAAATCGAGTCAAAAAAGATGGCGGAGAAATACCATCCCGATAATAAATTGCATTGGGATTGTACCAAAGCCTTAACAACTATAATAAAATGTCTACCCTAATTTGGATTTTAATATTTGTAACAACCTTTTCGCTTATGGAATTCATGGCGTGGTTTACCCATAAATACATTATGCATGGCTTTCTATGGTCGCTACACAAAGATCACCACAAAAAAGACCACAACAGTTGGTGGGAGCGAAATGATTATTTCTTCCTCTTTTATGCTTTAGTGAGCATCGGTTGTTTTATTGGATGGAGCTATTTTGAATTTTGGGCGGGATTGCCTATCGGATTGGGTATCTTCGCATACGGATTGGCTTATTTTTTCGTTCACGATATTTTTATACACCAGCGCTTTAAGCTATTCCGAAATGCTAATAATAGATATGCTCGCGGCATTAGAAGAGCACATAAAATGCATCATAAACACTTGGGAAAAGACAAAGGCGAATGTTTCGGAATGTTGCTTCCCCCTTTGAAATATTTCAAAAAATAAATCATGTGGCATCTTTACTTTATATTGGACTTGGCTTCGCTAAGCATTCCATTTTTGTTCAGTTTTCACCCAAAACTTCAATTTTATAAGCTCTGGAAATATTTCTTTCCGGCAACATTGCTTATGATGGCGTTTTTTGTAACGTGGGATGTCATTTTTACTCATAATGGATTCTGGGGATTTAATGAAGCATATCTTTCTGGAATACGATTGGGGAATTTACCCATTGAAGAATGGCTGTTTTTTATTTGTATTCCTTACGCCTGCTTATTCACTGTATATTCGTTTAAAAATTTACTTCCAAAGTTTAAACTTTCAGAAAAAGCCACGTCAAACATTTACTTTAGTTTACAAACCATACTGATTTTGGTGTTATTGTATAATTATAACCGTTGGTACACCGCCGTAAATTTTGGATATGCAGTAATTCTATTGGCCTGGATTTTTAATAATGAACGCGATTTGTTAAAAGAGTTTCTACCAGTTTTCGCCATACTTTTAATTCCTTTTTTTATTGTAAACGGTTTTCTTACCGGAAGTTGGATAGACGAACAAGTTGTATGGTACAACGATGCTGAAAATCTTGGAGTTCGAATCGGTACTGTTCCTATTGAAGATAGTATTTACGCACTTACAATGCTTTTGACTGTGTTTTTATTAATGGAAAAGCTTAAATCTTGGAACAGTAAAAGAATTCAGGACTAGTGAAATTTTTCTTCTGAAAAAATCGGCAAATAAACAGTTTTAATAAATAATATCCAATAGCTTACACTCGTATTACACATTGTTTTTCGCACTATTTTTGTATAAAAAATAGGCAATGATACATCCAAAAACAGAACTAAAACTTATAAGCGAAGAAATTGGTTATGGTGTTGTAGCAAAGGAATTTATTCCCGCTGGTACTATTACGTGGGTTTTAGATGAATTGGATAGGGAATTTACTCCTGACCAAGTTAAAAAGTTACAACCAATATATCAACAAGTATTAGAAACTTACAGCTACCGAAACAATAAGGGAAACTTAGTGCTATGCTGGGATTATGGACGTTTTGTAAACCACAGTTTTAAAAGCAACTGTCTTTCTACAGCTTACGATTTCGAAATTGCAATACGTGATATCCAAGCAGGAGAAGAGCTAACCGACGATTATGGATACTTAAATGTAACCGAGCCTTTTAAAGGTATAAATGAAGGAACGCGAAGAAAAACAGTTTACCCAGACGATTTGTTGAAGCACTATAAAACTTGGGACAAAAAATTAATTCAAAACTTCCCGAAAATTATTGAAGTAGCGCAACCTTTACACGTATTATTTACTCCAGATCGTTGGAACGAAATTGAAGAAATTGCAAAGGGCAAAAAAGAAATGGAATCTATTAAAACAAACTATTATCCAAGCTAAATTTATTCAGCTATAAGTCGATCTAATAAGCTTCTTATTTTTTTGCTATTCCAATCTGCCACTCCTGTTTCATTTACCACGATTTCCCCTGATTTTGACAAAACATAAGTTGTTGGCAATACACTTGACTGCATCTGCTCTGGAGCTTCAAAAAATTGTAAAAATACGGGAAGGGAGTAGTTGTGTTTTTCTAAAAACCTATTCACCTTATCAGGCTTCTCTGAAGTAACAAAATAAAAGTCTACGTTTGAACCATAAGCGTCGTATAGTTTCTGAAATGAAGGCATTTCTGCAACACAAGGTGGACACCAGGTAGCCCAAAAATTTACAACAACAACTTTGCCTTGAGATTGTGAAAAATTGATTTCTTCTGAATTCAAGGACACAAGTGACCAATTGTAATCCTGAAGTGTTTCTCGTTTTTCTTCCGAAGTTTCTGATGGAGAAAAAGAAATAAGCCGTTGAACAAATACCTGAATAGGCATTCGTGTTTGCGGGATTATCATTAAAACAACTAACACCCCAAAGAGAATATTACTCCAATGCTTTTTAAAAAATTTCTCCATAATTTATATAAATAAAAAAACCTCACAGGTCTCGGAGAGCTGTGAGGTTTAGATCCTATTAAAATATTTTAAGCGTTTTGCTTTTTAATTAAGTTTAAAGCGGAACCTTCGTGATACCATTTAATCTGAGCATCATTATAGGTATGGTTTGCTTTAATAGTGTCTTTACTACCATCAGCGTGAACGATCTCAATTGTTAACGGCTTGTTTGGTGCAAAGTCAGCTATATCAACAAAGTTGAAAGTATCATCTTCTTGGATTAAATCGTAATCTGCTTCATTAGCAAATGTTAACCCTAACATTCCTTGTTTTTTCAAGTTTGTTTCGTGAATTCTTGCAAACGATTTCACTAAAACAGCAGCTACACCTAAAAATCTAGGCTGCATTGCAGCGTGTTCCCTAGAAGAACCTTCACCGTAATTATGGTCACCAACAACAATGGTTTTTATACCATTAGCCTTGTATTCTCTTTGAACGTTTGGAACTCCGCCATACTCTCCAGTGAGTTGATTTTTAACAAAATTTGTTTGCTTATTGAAAGCGTTCACAGCACCAATTAAGGTGTTGTTTGCAATATTATCTAAGTGCCCTCTGTAACGCAACCAAGGACCAGCCATAGAAATATGGTCTGTTGTACATTTTCCGAATGCTTTAATCAACAACTTCACTCCTTGTAATTCCGAGTCTTTAATCGGCACAAAAGGCTCTAATAACTGAAGACGCTCGCTATCTGGAGCAACTTTAACTTCCACAGAGCTTCCGTCTGCCGTAGGTGCTAAATATCCGTTATCATCAACGGCAAAACCTTTTGGAGGCAATTCAAGCCCAACTGGTTCGTCAAGTTTTACTTCTTGGCCATCTTCGTTAATAAGTGTGTCGTTCATCGGGTCAAAGTCCAAACGACCTGAAATTGCAATTGCTGCAACCATTTCTGGTGAACCTACGAATGCGTGGGTGTTTGGGTTACCATCGGCACGTTTTGAAAAGTTTCTGTTAAAGGAATGTACAATTGTATTCTTCTCATCTCCTTTTCTATCACTTCTGTCCCATTGTCCAATACAAGGTCCACAAGCGTTTGTAAATATTGTAGCGCCAAGATTTTCAAAAACATCTAAAAGTCCGTCGCGTTCAGCAGTAAAACGAATTTGTTCTGAACCTGGATTAATTCCGAAGTCACTTTTCGACTTTAAATTTTTATCAATTGCTTGTTGTGCGATAGAAGCCGCTCTAGACAAATCTTCGTAAGACGAGTTTGTACAAGAACCTATCAAGCCCCAATCAACTTTAAGAGGCCAGTCATTTTTTCTAGCTTTTTCGCCTAAATCACCAACTTCAGTTGCTAAATCTGGTGTAAACGGCCCATTTAAGTGTGGGCGAAGTGTTGATAAATCGATTTCAATTACTTGGTCGAAATATTTTTCTGGATTTTCATATACTTCATCATCTCCAGTTAAGTATTCACGGATTTTATTTGCTTCGTCAGCAATTTCGTGTCTATCGGTAGCTCTTAAAAAGCGTTCCATAGAATCGTCATATCCAAAGGTTGAGGTGGTTGCCCCAATTTCGGCTCCCATATTACAAATGGTTCCTTTTCCTGTGCAAGAAAGGTTTTTTGCTCCAGGTCCAAAATATTCAACGATAGCCCCTGTTCCTCCTTTTACTGTAAGGATTCCAGCCACTTTCAAGATAACATCTTTAGACGCTGTCCAGCCATTCAATTTACCAGTTAATTTCACACCGATTAGCTTCGGAAATTTTAATTCCCAAGGCATACCCGCCATTACATCAACCGCATCTGCACCTCCTACTCCAATGGCCACCATTCCTAATCCACCAGCATTTACAGTATGACTATCGGTACCAATCATCATTCCTCCTGGGAAAGCGTAGTTTTCAAGAACTACTTGGTGGATAATTCCAGCCCCTGGTCTCCAAAATCCTATACCGTATTTATTTGAAACAGATTCTAGGAAGTCAAAAACCTCATTACTCGTTTCATTGGCACGCAGTAAGTCTTTCGAAGCGCCTTGTTTTGCCTGAATTAAATGATCGCAGTGAACTGTAGTTGGAACAGCAACTGTTTTTTTTCCTGCTTGCATAAACTGAAGCAAGGCCATTTGCGCTGTTGCATCCTGACAAGCGATACGATCGGGAGCAAAGTCGACATAATCCTTTCCGCGTTCAAACGATTTATTAGGAGTTCCGTCCCACAGGTGAGAATAAAGTATTTTTTCTGAAAGAGTTAAGGGCTTTCCAACTAGCTCGCGTGCCTTATCCACACGCTCAGCCATTTGAGAATACACCTCTTTAATCATGTCTATATCAAATGCCATATAATGTAAGTTTTTAAGATTTTTGAAAGTTCTGCAAAAGTACAAAATTTTGATATAATTCAAAAGTATTTAACAGAAGGACTCTTTGACTGCGATATATTTATTAAATAATCAATTAAGCTAATATTTAATAAACAAACCATAAGAAGAAGCTGTTTAAAATATGAAATTCACAATTCAGATTTATAGAATTTCTTGATAGAATCTATTTAGAAGTTAACTACTTACCCAACACTATTCACGATTGAATAAAAATGAAGAAAAGAATTGAATTGAATTGAATTGGCAGTTATAAAACGACATAGTTAAAACAGACTCTGAATAATTTTTTCAATACTTAGCCCTTCTGCTTCAGCTTTGTAATTTTTAATCAAACGGTGTCGTAATATTCCGATTGCTGTTTTTTGAACATCCTCGATGTCTGGAGAGAATTTTCCATTAAGCACTGCGTTGGTTTTGGCAGCTAAAATCAGGTTTTGAGAAGCTCTTGGCCCGGCTCCCCAATCGACATAGTTCTTAACAATTTCAGGCGCTGTAGGACTGTTTGGTCGTGTTTTCCCCACAAGACCTACCGCATATTCAATAACATTGTCTGCTACTGGAATGCGTCTAATTAACTGCTGAAAGCCAATAATTTCTTCACTATTAAATAAAGGAGTTACTTTTTCATTTGTTCCAGCCGTTGTCATTTTTACAACTTCAACTTCTTCTAAAAATGTAGGATAGTCTAAGTTAATGGCAAACATAAATCTGTCCAACTGCGCTTCGGGCAACGGATAAGTTCCTTCCTGCTCGATGGGGTTTTGCGTAGCCAGCACAAAATATGGTAAGTCTAATTTGTAGTGATGCCCAGAGACAGTAACCGATCGCTCTTGCATAGCTTCAAGTAATGCTGCTTGGGTTTTAGGTGGCGTACGGTTAATCTCATCTGCAAGAATAATGTTTGCGAAAATGGGTCCTTTAATAAATTTAAACTCTCTGTTTTTATC
Organism: Brumimicrobium sp.; assembly: GCF_048268645.1. Taxonomy (NCBI): domain Bacteria; kingdom Pseudomonadati; phylum Bacteroidota; class Flavobacteriia; order Flavobacteriales; family Crocinitomicaceae; genus Brumimicrobium; species Brumimicrobium sp. The sequence goes on from NZ_JBLWVE010000012.1 coordinate 32,358, forward strand.
GAGAATTTCAGAACCTAAAATATCACTTGGCATTAAGTCAGGAGTAAACTGAATTCTTTTAAATTCTAATCCTAACGCCTGCGCCACAGTGTTTACCAATAGTGTTTTTGCAAGACCAGGAACCCCAATTAAAAGGGCGTGACCCCCGGAAAATATAGCTAGTAAAACCTGCTCTACTACCTCATCTTGGCCAACGATAACCTTTTTTATCTCGGTTCGAAGTGCATTATATTTGGAAACAAGTTGCGAAACCGCTGTTACGTCTGACATATCTTTAATTTCAATATTATTTTTTCAACCAATTTGCAGCAAAATCACAATCTTGATAATCGTCATTAACGTGAACATAAGTTTTTACGATGACCTCATCCTGCCACTTATTAATTTCTTTAATTTGTTTTTCGCGAAGAGCAAGTTGTTTAATACGTTCGTAATCTTCAACATAATCGGCGTTGTGTTCAGGGTAACGTCTTGTTACAGTGTAAATTTTCAGCAATCCTTTACCCGTACGGTCTCGATCGGTAATAACTTTAGAAACATCTCCTTCTTTTAGGTTATACACTTGTGCACTAAAGGTTGGGTCCATTTTGGTTAGATCAAACTTAGTATCAAACGTAAGTGGATTCACAATTTGACCTCCATTATTTCTAGTTTCTTTGTCTTCGGAGTATTTTCGTGCTGCTTCAGCAAAAGTAATTTCGCCTGCAACAATTTGTTTTCTAATATCTTCAATTTTGTTTTGAGCTGCTTCTATTGCTTCTTGTGAAACTTCTGGAAATGCAAGAATGTGTCGAACATCTACTTCTTGCCCTCTAATTTTTTCAACGTAAAGTATGTGCCAGCCAAAATCTGTTTCAAAAGGCTCACTTACTTCTCCTTCTAAAAGAGAAAAAGTCTGATCCATAAATTCCTTGGCAAGAGGGGAATCGCGCTTAATTCCAGTAATGAGACCTCCTTTACTTGCGGTACCAGGATCTTTAGAATACAGCACAGCTTTGGTTGAAAAGCTTGCCCCATTGTCTATAATGTCTGCTCTCATTTCATTTAATTTGGCAACGGCATCGTCTATTGCTTTTTGCGAAATTTCTGGTTCAATTACAATTTGCGCGACCTCAATTTCGGCTCCAAAAACGGGACGTTCATCTTCTGGTATGGAATAGAAAAAACTACGAACCTCTTCTGGCGTAACCTCCATTTTATCTATAATTTTTTGCTGCATCTTCGTAGCCAACGCATTGATTTTATTGGCATCATAAAGCTCTTTTCGAAGGTCGGCAATATTGTCTTTTCGGTAATATTGTGCTACTTTCTCTTCACTTCCCAACTCACTAGCCATATATTGAAGTTGTTGATCTGTTCGTGAATTAATTTCAGCTTCTGAAACCATCAAGCTATCTTGTTTTGCTTGGTGTGCATATAGTTTGTCTTCCATTAGTTTTCCTAAAAGTCGACAACGAGAAATACCTTCTACTGAAATTCCCTGAGATTGCATTTCAAGATATCCTTTATCTATATCGGAATCGAGTATAACGTATTCGCCAACCACTGCGTTAATCCCCTCAGCTTTAAAGCGCTCAAAAGGTTTTAAGGTGTCGTTAGCAACGTTTTTTGCAGGAACCGTAATAGCATCACTGCTCTTTACTACTCCGGTACTATCAGGAACTACTACATTCTGTGCCTGTAAAATACAGGTGGATAGAAGTAGTAACAGGGAAAATTTATTCATTGTTGTAAATTTCAAATTTATTGTGTTCAATGGCATCTCTTGTAATATCTGTTTCAAGTTTTCTAATAAGTTCAAGCTTTCGCTTATTGAGTATTATCTGTCTCAATGTAGGCTTAATATAAGAAAGAGGCGCAATTTCATTTTGGTTTAGGATATCTTCAATTTTCACCAAATATACTCCTATTGAATCTTGCAATTGTGTGAAATTTGATTTCTTTAACACTTCATCTTTTGCTGATCTCAATATGGGAATCGTCTCAAATAGAACTTCCTTTTTAATCCAAACAGAATCGTTCAAATTTGAGGATGCAAATTGCAGATTGCGATCACTAAGAAACTCTTTATCTTTTTGGTCGTAACGCACAAACTTTTCTTTTATAGTCTCAAAGCCTTCATAGCTCTTCGGCAGCTGAACAAACCTCATTTTAAGAAGCATATAGTTCAGCTTAAAGTTCTCTTTATTTTCTTGGTAATAGCTTTCAAATTCACTTTCGGTAATTGTGCTATCCAATTGTTGCCCAACTATTACATTTTTATATGCACCTGTAAGTAAGTCGTTTTTGTATTCTTCGACCAACTTGTCAAACCTTCCTAATTTATCGCTGGTAAGGTTGATTTTGGCCTGACCTATCAATAATTTTTGAGTAGCCCAGCGCGTAATATAATTGTTGACGATAAGTGTACTGTCCTCTGGCGTTGTGTTTTCTGAAATTAAAGCTTGAATATCGGATACATATAAGTATTCATCGTGTACACGAGCAACTATCCCTTCTTTCGGTTCTTGTTCAAAATACCCACAAGACGACACCAAAAGGCTCGCTACCGCTATGTAAAACCACGTTAATCTCACTTCAATCTTCTTTTCAACTTTCTAAGTGTTTTGCTATTTACTTCAACCTTATACTTGGCGTGAAGCTCATTCATCCACGTAGTTTCTAATTCATTTTGGTAATTACTAATAACCCTTCCTTTAACATCTTCAAGATCTTTGATGCTCTCAGGAAGTATTTCTTTAACGTTTACCACTGTAAATGAATCATTACTTGGATAAACAGAAGAAACGCCTTTTTTGATATCAAGATTCTCTGGAAGTTCTTTTTCGCCTATTTCAAACACACCTTGAGTAAGCAATACGTTTACCGACCCGTCTGGGTTAAGTTCTGTTTTAATATCTTCAGGAGCCATTCCTTCTTGAATCATTTTTTGAACGCGCTGCGCATAAATTTGTGATGTAGCTGAAAAAATATCAACATCTAATCTTTTTTTCCATCGGTAATTTTCCTTGCTTTTATTATAGAAGTTCTGTAACCCGATTGTATCATTTTTGGCCTTGCTCCAAATGTTTTTATCCATTACATCAAAAATGAGTAGACCGTCACGGTATTCACCTAAAATAGCGGCATATTCTTCATTTTCAATTTCTAATTGGTCTCTAAAGTACTCTTTTAATTCATTTGTTTCAAGCTCATCGTACATTCCAATTAGCAGCTTCTCTTTGTCTTTAAAAGGCATTGTTGTTCCTTGTCTTTCTTCTATATAGGAAGCGAAGTCTGAATACTTAACAGCTTTATTTCCAATGGTAAAAAGTGTTTTGTTTTGTGCAGCGGCAATAGGCTCTTTTTTCCATTTTCTTGAAAGTACACTATCTGTTACATAGGTATCGAAAAAAGGTAAATAACTTTCTACTTTTTTAAAACCGTATATTTCTTTTATTTTGTTGTTAACCGCATTTATAACAACTTTACCACGATCTCCTTGTTTTACTTTTTTCTCTAACTGAACTCTTTGTTCTTCAAAGGTTGGATCTGCTACAATTTCATCTAGGCGAATAATATGCCATCCAAAATCTGTTTTTACAGGCTCACTAATGTCTCCTATATTCTTCAATTGATATGCTACTTCTTCAAATTCTGGGGCGCGAAGTTCTCCTTTAGTAAATGGTTTTAAAGCCCCTCCTTTTACTCCTGAGTTTTTATCGTCTGAATATTCTTTAGCGAGGTTCTCGAAAGATTGTCCTTGCTTTAACATTGTAGAAATTTCGTTAATACGCTCTTTAGGATCAAACGTTTTAGCGCCTTTTTTATCCGAAATCATAATATGCGAAACTGCTACTTTTGGAAGTCTTTCGCGACGGTCGTTCACTTTAATTATATGATATCCGAAGTTCGTGCGTACAATTTCAGAAACTGCACCTACTTTTGTGTTGTAGGCTGCGGTTTCAAATGGATAGACCATATTGAAAACAGAAAAATATCCCAATTTACCACCAGAACTTTTTGCATTAGGCTCTTCTGAGTTTTCTTTTGCTAATTGTTCAAAATCGGCTCCATTTTTTAAAGCTTTTTCACGAATAGACTTAATTTTATTATATGCCGCAAGGGTATCTTGTGGCGTAGCTTCATAACTCACCTTAATCAAAATGTGATTGGCGTTAATTTCTTCTTTACCCCTATCGTATGCTTCTTTTGCTAAGTCTTCTGTGAATTTATTTTCGAAGAGATAATTGCGTGAAAGTTGATCACGGTACTTGGTGAGCTCTGCTTTATACACTTCACCCTCGTCGAGACCTTGGGCCTTTGCTTCAAATATTTTTAATTTATAATCTATGAAGAGTTGTAAGTAGCCATCAATATCCTTTTGGGATTCATCTTGAACCAACTCAAGGTTTTTCTCATAGACTCTTTTAAACTCATTGGCATAAACGGGTGTACCGTCTATCGTTAACAAAACATCTTTCTTGTTTTGGGAAAAAATTGTGGTTCCACCAAGGAATACCAAGAACAATACAGTAAGAAAATTTTTCATTTTTACTAAAATATTAATTTTAAAGATTCCACAAGCGCCCTTATATGGCTTTGGCGCACAAAGTTGCAAAAATAGCAAAAGCAACGTAACTCATGCCCGAAAAATAAACGAATATAATTTAAAATGATTGTCCTTAGAATCGCATAAATAACAGCTACAATAATGAGTGAATAAACTCACCTCAGACATTTACTTACTTCAGACTATTTCAGTAATAAATTAGATTGTTTAGAAGAATGTTTCTATCCAACCTATTTTTGTATTTCAATAAAAATCAACCGTGATTTATTACCTAAAAAAATGTGTAATTACGACAGCAGTAGTTTCACAATGTATTTCTGAATTCCGTACTTTGCAATATGCTAAACAACTAAATAAAAAGGTTTCTTTTCGATACGACCTAATTTCAAAAACAAAGCACTATGACTGAAAGAATAAAATTTATATGGGATTTTCATGGCCCCAATGGCAAGCCTACAGCTGAGCATCACGTGAAGCATTTAGGAGAATTTATAACCATTAAACAACTTGACAACATTCCGCTTGGCGTGGAGCAAATTAGTTCGACACACCACATTGCTTATATGGCAGTTGAAAAAGAAATGGTTGATGATCTAAGAGCAATTTTAAAACCCAACCGAGGTCAACACTATAAAGAATAACGGTGATAATAAATAGATCTAAGCAAATATGCTATAAATCTTACTTCAAACCTCAATAGTGCCTATTTAAAAAACTTAGCGATTTGAACCTATTCCGAAGTTTGTTCTCGATCAACATCTTCCGCACCTCCTCATTTTCAATATTTATAGTAACTTTGCGCACTAATTTTATTAAACCTACTATTATGAGATTTCTAAAAATCGCCATTTTTTTCATAAGCCTTTCTGCATTTTCACAAGGAAAAGTAGGAGCTGTTGATATTGACTACATACTTTCCAATATGCCCGAAATGACTTCTGTGCAATCACAATTAGAAGCCTATGGAGCACAAATGGATCTTGACCTTAACAAAAAGATTGACAAATACAGATCTCTAGCTGAAGCGTACCAAGCAGAAGAAAAAGAACTGACAATTGCACAAAAGAAGGAAAAACAATCTGCGTTGATAGAAATTGAAAATGATATCCAGAAATTTCAGCAAAATGGAGCTAAATTAATGGAAATAAAACAACAAGAATTCCTGCAGCCGCTCTACAGTAAAATTGCAGCTGCCTTAGACAAGGTGGCAAAGGCACAAGGTTTTACACAAGTAATGCAAGTTACCGCAGATGTTGTCTATCTAGACCCAAATTACGACCTTACGACCTCAATTATTGCAGAATTAGGTATTACTATTGAGGAAAAAGTGGAAGGTGAAGAATAAACCCATCTCAACTTTATTTTAAGAAACAGAACGTGAAGTGCACAATGCTTCACGTTTTGTTTTTTCAGGGACAAAATCAATGTGCTAAAACACCTGCCTAAAACTAAAGAATGAATATTTCAATGATTTTATAATTATTACATTTCAATTGTACGATATAAATTAATGGTCCATTCCCTCCATAATAACAACCTAGAAACAGCAATTCAAATACATTCGCTTTTTCAATTATCGTATGCTGTTGAAGCCAAGACTTTAGAGGCAACAGATTTTCCACCACTTATAAGACCTATTGAAAATTATTTAGAAAGCGAGAATGATTTTTTTGGATACTTTGAAAATGGCGAATTAGCAGGAGTTATAGAGGCTAATCACGATGATAGCCATACCGCTATAAATAGCTTGGTGGTGCACCCCCTGTTTTTTAGACGTGGAATAGCGAAAACGTTATTACTTTTCGTTTTCAATAAATTTAATTCCGACCTTTTTACTGTTGAAACTGGCATCAATAATAAACCAGCGACTGAGTTATATAAAAAGCTCGGTTTCGTTGAAATTAAACAATGGAATACCGACTTCGGAATTAAAAAAGTGTTGTTTGAAAAACGAGGGGAAAATTAAACTAACACAGTTCAAAAAAAGAACGACACCAATTGCTTAATCGATATCGTTCGTTATAATCTTAAAGTTAAAATCTGGCAAAAGAAATGCCTTTCACCCTACCTATCTACTGTAATTAGGAGCTTCTTTAGTTATGGTTACATCATGAGGATGGCTTTCTGCAATTCCTGAAGAGGTTATTTTAACAAACTTTCCATTTTCTTTTAGGCTTTCAATATCTTTAGCGCCGCAGTATCCCATACCAGCTCTCAATCCACCGATGAACTGTGTCATACTCTCCAATAAATCTCCTTTATACGGAACACGTCCAACGATTCCTTCGGGAACAAGTTTTTTTATATCGTCTTCTACGTCTTGGAAATAACGATCTTTACTTCCTTGCTTCATTGCCTCTACAGACCCCATTCCTCTATACGATTTGTATTTTCTGCCTTCATAGATTATCGTTTCGCCTGGCGACTCTTTAGTTCCTGCAAGTAATGACCCTAGCATTACGCAGTCTGCACCAGCTGCAAGGGCTTTAGGGATGTCGCCAGTATATCGAATCCCACCATCGGCAATCACTGGAACTCCGCTGCCTTTAATTGCCGCAGCAACTTCCAAAACAGCTGAAAACTGAGGAAAACCAACACCAGCAACCACTCGTGTAGTACATATAGAACCTGGCCCAATCCCAACTTTTACGGCATCGGCACCAGCATCGACCAAATATTTTGCAGCTTCTGGAGTAGCAATATTTCCTACCACCACATCCAATTCTGGGAATCTTTCTTTCACACGCTTCAACACCTCTACCACGCCTTTTGTATGACCGTGAGCGGTGTCGATTATAACTGCATCAATTTGTGCATTTACCAGAGCTTCGGCTCTCTCCATTACATCTGGAGTAACCCCCAAGGCAGCAGCTACGCGAAGACGCCCAAACTGATCTTTATTGGCACTAGGTTTTTGAGTAAGCTTTGTAATATCCCTAAATGTGATAAGGCCGAGGAGTGTTCCGTCGTCTGTTACCACAGGAAGTTTTTCAATTTTATGTTTCTGAAGAATTATTTCCGCCTCTTTTAAAGAAGTTCCTTGAGCAACAGTAATAAGGTTTTTAGAAGTCATAACCTCGCTTAGCTCGTGGTTCAAATCACGTTCAAAACGAAGATCACGGTTAGTAACAATTCCTATTAACTTTCCTGAATCATCAATAATTGGTATTCCGCCGATGCTGTACTCCCGCATTGTCTTTTGAGCATCGCCAACTGTATTGTGCTTTTGAAGTGTAACAGGATCAATAATCATCCCACTTTCAGCGCGTTTTACCTTTCGAACCTCCGCTGCCTGCTGTTCAATAGTCATGTTTTTATGAAGAACGCCAATTCCTCCTTCTCTTGCAATAGCAATAGCCATAGCACTTTCGGTAACAGTGTCCATTGCTGCGGAAACAATAGGAACATTAAGCGTTATATTGCGTGAAAATTTAGTAGCGATAGAAACTTCGCGAGGCAGTACTTCGGAATAAGCGGGAACTAAAAGGACATCGTCGTAAGTTAGTCCTTCTCCTAAAATTTTATTTTGATGTTCGTTCATGGCAATTAAATTAACTTCCGAGGCACAAAGTTGAAGATGAGTAAAGTCGGAATGTGTTTATGGATTAATTGCGTGCAAATATACAGGAATTAATTCAGAAATATATACTCCGAATTCAGTTTTATACTGCAAGGTTTTCAATACGTCCTGCAAGATTTCAAAAAACTTGTAGGTATAACGATATGCCAAAATCATGATGATTTCCTAAATCTCAATAGCCCTTGTGGAATTTAATTGAGAATTTTGAATTATCGAGCACGGTTTCAAAAACCTTGTCTAAATAAAACTAGACCTACAAAGAGCCCCGCTCAAAAGCGGGGAACACCTTGTAGGTCTAAAAGCTAAAACTTCATCTGCAAGGTCGCATACCAAGTTCGTGGTTGGCTTGGCAAAATTCCTGGTCCCGGGTATCCCGTCGCTCTTCGTGTAAAATAACTCGTATCCAACACGTTGTTTAAGCCGCTTTCGATTTTAAAATGACCAATCGTATAGGATACCGAGAGATCCATAATAGCATAAGCAGGTATTTCGCCGATAATGCCACTCTGACTTTCAAAATCACGCTCGCTATTGGTTGCGTCTGTAAATTGTTTACTTAGATAAGTATACTGAAGGCTTCCCAAAAAATCTTTATAACCAAAACCAAGTCCTGTTTTCAGGTTTACGGCTGGAATGAATTCTACCTTTTTTCCCTTCACATTCGTTTCTTCTGAAGAAGTGTACTCGCTATTTGTAAGCGCTAGGTTTGCGAAATAGTTCAATCTAAAACTTCTATCAATAGAAAAAGTCTCTAAAATATTCCAATCTACAAAGCTTTCGAAGCCATACGTAATAGCGTCGCCAATATTACCACGAAAACGTTCTTCTTGAATATCGCTTACTTCTCGAACAATCACACCTAATCGATCTTTATAACTCAGGAAAAAAGCACCAACATCATACGAAACATATTTTCCAAATCGACCTCGAGCTCCAATATCAAATGTATATCCTTCTTCATCCGAAATATCTGGATCAACAACCAATGAGGGGTTTGTTATTCGAATATCATTAAAGGTTACTGATCGGTAATTCTGGCTTAAGTTTCCGTAAAGCTCGGTTTGTTTTGTGGGTTTATAGCTTACACCAACGCCCAACAGCACAAATGCTCGTTCAAATTCACGATTATCGGGAATGTCCTCATTTAAGATCGGGTTTCCAGCAATGTCAAAATTAATTTTTTTGTACTCACCTTCACTTTGAGTCTTTATATATTCAAATCGAAAACCGGGTGTAACAGAAAACTTAGATGAAAGATTAAAAATGTTTTCACCAAAGGCTGCGAAATTTAAATTTGGAAATGTAAAATCACTCTGACGCTCGTAATTAGGATATGTGGAGGAAGCAAAATTAAAATTTGCGTCCATTCCATTGGTTCCTGGACCTTGACGCTCATCATTATTTGACTGGTAATATTTCCCTCCAAAAAGAACTATATTCTCTTTTCCTAAAAAGTCATAACGCGTTAAAATTCGTGCTTCGGCGCCCCAGTTATTGAAGTTTCCTGAAATTAACTCGCGTGGTTTCTCTAAATCGTCTACTTGTGAAACACGATTTTCCCTAAACCCAACTGTTTTTCGGCTGGCATCTAAAGCGAATACGTTTAGGCTAAAATCTGTTCTTTCTGAAAAACTATGATCAAAACGCAATGAATATAATTTCCAATCTACTTCAAACCAGTTGCGTGTGCGGTTGCTGAAAGTTGGATCTTCTTCAAATTGCCTGTCTGTTAAGCCTCCAGGCTGTTGTGCCAAATAATGAAGGTAACTCATTTCAAAAGTGAGCTTAGTCTTTTCAGAAAACGCATAGTCTAAGTGTGCAAAGGCGTTATGCGAATCGAATTGCGAATTAGGACGGAAATCATCGCCCGTTTTAAAATTATAATAAGTGTAATATCCCAATTTCCCTGCCGTTCCGCTAAAACTATTGAAGCTATTAAACAAGTTGAAGGAACCCAACGATTGCCGGGAAACCCATTCAAACTTCTTATCTGGATTTGGTTTTTTAAGAACAAAGTTGATCAACCCTCCAAATTGGGTTCCGTACTGAAGCGAAGCCGCACCACGAACCACTTCAATCTCGCTTAATGCATCGGCTGGCGGGGTGTAATAACTCTCTGGATAGCCCAAGACATCAGCAGAAATATCATACCCATTTTGACGTGTATTGAAATTGGCTGTCCTATTTGGGTTTAGACCTCTACCTCCTATATTGAGTTGTAAACCACCATCATTGTTTTCGTAAATATTCAACCCTACAACCTGAGCGTAAATCTGTCGCGCATTGTTGGTTGCGGTATTGGAAGTGAGGTTATCCATCACTACTACTTCACTCTTTTTCCCAGCGTAAATGGCGGTTCCCTCTACTTGTTTTAAACTGCGTAAGGCAAAAACCTCTTCCTTCCTTCTCTTTATAACAACTTCGGAAAGCTGTTCGCCCAAGGGTTCTAATTCAAAATTTACAATTGTGTTTTGAGAAACAGTAATCGACTCCTTCAAAACCTTGTATTCCATATCAAATACAGCAAATTCGTAGGTTCCGGCAGGCACGTTATCGAATTGAAAACTTCCTTCGGTATCGGTAATTGTCGATTTCCCTAAATCGAGATTGTAAACTTCAGCATTTTGAATAGGCAGATTATTGGCTTTATAAAGCACTTTTCCCGAGACGGAAAACTGCGCGAAAAGAGGAATAGTAATAAATAAGAAGAAAACAGTGAGAAAAAGATTTCTACTAAGATGAAAAACTTCATTCGGAATAATATCGTGGTTCCAAACCACAAAGGTTTTAAAAACCCTTGGGGTCTTCTTTGAGTGTCCCCAGACCTCACAGGTTTGAAAATCCAGTGAGGTCTCAACTGAAACCTGTGAGGTCTTTCGCAATATATTGGTTTTAAATTCTATCATTTTCAGTCGGATGACCTTTTTTTATAATCCTTTAATCTCATCGTTAAACGGCAGTATCCAATCTTTTCGGCAAAAGGACTCATTTTTCTTCAATAAATCAACTTTTGGGTCAATAAAAGGTTGACTTAATCGTCCGTTTAAGGCTACATAACCTTCAACAAACACACCTACATTTTCATAACCTTGCTTTTTGAAATGATTTCCTAAGTAATGCGCATATTCCAAAATAAAATCGGGTTGAAAGCTCATTTGTTTCTCTTGAAAAGAAGTCAAAAAATCATCGTTATCAACAACAAACTGCTCCTCTGTTTCTGTGTTTTTTATCGTGAATTGTGCATACCCGGCTTTTTCCATCAACATAACGCGCCACGAAAATCGAAATCCTTCTTCCGTCCAAAACAATTCATTTGGATACAATAAATAGCGCCAAGGTAGCAGTAACTGAACAGCTAAAAAGATTGCAACAATAGGAAGCGTAAAGTTTCTTTTAAAACGAAAACTTTTTTCATTGGCCATAGAAATAACCTTTGAATAATTAATCCGAAATATTCTTGAAATAAATCCGAGAATTCGATGATGTACGCCTGCGTCAAAAAAGATTAGCGCACTGACAATCATGATAAAAGGGAACATTCCTATTGGAAATAAAACCCTGGTTAGCACGTGAAAAATAACAACCAAGGCAAACGCAAACCAACGTGTAGGTTTATAAAAAAGTAGAAATGGAATAATTAAATCGTATATGGCACCGCTCCAACTAAACGCAAAATGAACCCATTCTTGTTGTAGTAAATCTCCCAATATTGGCAAATCGTATTTTGAAGGAAGCCAAATTTTTAACGGCATCGCTTTAAAAAGCCAATCACTGTTTAATTTTGCCAAACCTGCGTGAATATAAACTAGTCCCAAAAGAAACTTGATGCTATCCACCGTCCATCTTGGAATTCTTAAAAATGCTTTGGATGGATTTTTATAAGCATCTAGCGAGAAAAAGGCATTTGCAGGAAGAAATACCATTAAAAACCCAACACAGCTTATAAAGTAATAGTGATTGAGATAGGTAGTTTTATCCATCAACTCAATATAGGTGAAGCTTAAAAAGAAAACAATAATCGCCAATCGGTATTTATAGCCTAAAGCCACAAAAAGAGAGGCTATTCCACAAATAATAAAAATGAGATAGGTGTAATCGCCAAGCGGTTGAACCCATTCAAAGCCGTAGTAACTGAAAAAGAATTTGGGTTCGATATAAAGTTTGTAAACCCAACCATTGAGCATAAACCGAATGATGCTAACCAACATCATCAACCCAAAAAACACACGAAAGACCGCAAGAGGTGCGGCCGATGTGCTTTTATTCAAATATTTTGAAAACGTTGGAAACATAGTTCCTAAACAACGGTATTGGTTATTAGATTGGTTCTCAGCATTAAAACATTAAAAAATGTTCCAATAAATTGCTAATCCCCATCTGCATCAACATAGTTGATTGAAATATTTAGGGCTTGAACCATATCTACTTTCATCAAAACTACATTTCGCTGTAGCTCATCAAAAGTTTGCAGCATTTTTGTGTTATCTGTTGCTATTTGTTCTACAATATTAGGATTGAGTTCATTTGCTTTGTTGTGGGCAACTGTAAATTGCCCATCAATTAAGGCACTCAAATTTTCCCCATTTTTAATCGTGTTTAAATAATCGAGATAGGTTTTAAAGCTCGGCCCATTTGTGTTGCCATCAAATTTCTTCCCATTAAAAAAATTATGGGTCGCTGTAATCGACTCTAACAAAAGTTTTTTAGAAATATCTTCTTTATAAAATGCTTCCACTTTTTCTGGTAAAACCCCGTTAGAATATACTCCGGCTGGAATTCCAATTTTTCCTGCACGTAGGGACTTTTCATAATAGAAAATGTAGGCATTTGTAAACTTATCTACTGCTCCAGAAGCTGAAGAAGCGGTATTGGAAACAAACACATCGCGATAGCCAGCAGTCCAACTAGTCAATACTTCAGCACTTAAAGATGAAATGGTTGAAGCAAGGGTGTTTACGTAATTTTTATACCCTTCGGCATTAGTGTGTGAAGTATAAAATGAAATAATTTCATTATCATTGGTTGCCAATCCATTTATCATATAATCTAATGCTGGAAAGCCCTGAGCATCGATTGTTGAAGGCAAGTCAAGATTATACTCTCCAGTGGATATAAAACCTTCAATTTGAGCGGTATCGGTAGGATAAATATTAACTCTGTTTCTGAATCTTAGCTCTTCTGCTTTCCCTATTTCGAACATAGAAACGTGTTGAAATGAAACATAAGCGCTTTCCCAAGTGTTTCGAAGTTCTTGAAGCTTTTCGACCGTCGGATTTGTAGAAAATTCGGTGGTTTTAGTTTTTAAATCGGCTGCCTTAGCATTAAAGCTCGTATAAGCTGGTATAATAATATTGTCTGCCCAGTTGGCAAGCATGGCACCACGATCAAAATTATCATCAGCACTTTCTGGATTGTCGCTGCTGTTAGAACAGGAAGCAAGAATTAGCGCTAGTGAAAAAACGATGGCACTCAATTTTAAATATTTCATTTTGCTAGGTTTAAAAATCAAAAAAATCCAACCGAAAGGTGAAATCACGATTCGGTTGGTAAATAACTAAGACTATTATTAAATGCTTGCTGCCTGCGCAACAGTAAAGTCGAATTTTGCTGCTACAGCTTCAGAAATCGATTCTAAGGTTTCTGGTGTAATTCCCCAAAAGCCATTATCTGCTGGATTGATTAACTGGGCTAACAACGCATCTACTTCAGATCGTGTAAATAGTGGCGTATTGGTTTCAGGATTTCGTGTAAACCGTAAACTATAGACAAATCCGTATGCTTCAGACAAAGCGTGAAATGCGCCTTGTACATTTCCGTTTTCAATTTTGTTTTTACCATTTTGTAAATAGAAAATACCACGAACTGCAATTACTTTTGAAACATTTTTCTGAATTATTGCAATTTGCGAATCACGAACCTCGTAATTTTTGGCAGCAATAGCAGTACGTCCAAGCTTAAAGGCGTCGAAAATATCAGTTGCAATTGATGAGAAATCAGGATCTTTACTAACCTGTCCTACATATTCATTCAAGAAAGCATCGTCTTCTCCTATTGTTAAGTTTGGATTTGTTGGGTCTTGAGAGTTACCATATAAATAGCCATAAGCTTCATCCCACTTATGTTCCATAGTAGTGTACGATTTGCCTTCTTCTGTAATGTTATTGTCATTATTTATTCTATTGCTTCCTTCATCTAAAATCGCATAGCTTAAATAATGGTTAAGCATTTGATCTGTCATTAAGGCTCCCAATAGACTTTTAGCGAAAGCTTGATTGTACTCTAGCCCATATTGGTTTACGTAACGCGTTTTATCCCCATCAGCAATTTGACCTGCAACTCCGGGAGAGGCAACCACCATTTTATTAGGAAAAACTTCATTTACTTGTGAAGAAATAAAGCCTTCTAAAGTTGCTTTAATGATTGCACTTTCTGAAGCATTTGCCGAGAAATAATCTTTAGAGGCCGCTGTTTTGCTTCGAAGACTTTTATCGGATGCATTTAATTCTGAATCGCTGAAATCATTATTTCCAGCTTCGTGCGCATACATAGCTAATAAGGAATTTTCGGTAGCATTGTCAAAATCCATAAGAGCAGACTTTAACTCACCCGCCATTTTAATTCGCGTAGTTTGACCTCCAAAAGAAACAGTAGATTCACCTCCACGCTTAAATGTATAGGTTGCTGGAGGAACGACCGTGTTATCGTCAGGATTAACAGAATCATCCGAAGAACAAGAAGTAAAGACTAGTGCACTAATTATAGACGCACTAAATAAGAAATTTTTCATTAGAGTTTATTTAGACTTAATTTAAATAGATTGGTTTTACGCTTGCAAAAGTAAGATTGAAAATTCTAACTCACAAGCTTATTTAGAATAAATAAAGATAATATTTAAAGTTTTTTCAATCAGATAAGAAGTCATAAACACCTATAAACACTAGAAGTAAACAGTGTTTTCTGAAAATATAGAAGTAAAACAAATTACATCCGGAAGACTAACTTGCCAAAAAAAGATATAGTATTTAGTTCTTTTTCAACAGCTTATTTCTTTGAAAGATTGTCTACCCTTAACATATTACAGCACTAATTTACAGCTATTGAAGCTTGTGGAATCTTGGTGCTATTGTAATTTAAAATACTCGATTATCGCTTTTCGAATATCCGAGGCTGTTTCTTTTTCGATAGGATAATAAACATTTAGCACTTCTGGATTCTCTGGAGTAAGAAAAGGTATATCATAGCCTTTTAATAAGAAATCGCTAAAAGCTACTGAATAGGTGTTTTCATTTTCGATTAAATCGGTTCCAATTTGCCAATTTCCGTTTGTATTTTTAGAAAAATTATAGCGTTGTAAATAAGCTCCTGTTCCACTTTTTTCTACTCCGTAATTCAATATTTCTATTAAAAGGCTACCTTTTAAATCAACTCGCAGAACGCTTCCTCCAAAAGGAAGCACCCTAAAAATATCTGTGCTAGTAATATCGCCAATTAAGTTATCATCAATTCGGATGGAGCCTCCGTTAACCAAGGCAGCATTTACTTTTCCTGTATACGCATTCGCCATAGAGCGGGTAATAATATCGCCCAGATTGGTTTGTTTACTTCTACTCGCTTTATCGGTTCCGTCTAACGGAATTGAAGCGTGATAAATAATTTCATTGGGGTTATCAATCACTTCTTTTAATTTGTTGTTCAATAATTCATTCCATTTGGTAACAACAACTTCTACTTTAGGACTGGAAGGCGTTTTGTCAGTAACCATCACCAAATCAGAATCAACCTGAAGGTTTTTACTATTTAGATTATATGTTAACGTATGAACATAAACACTCTTGGCATTGGCATCTGCTTTGGCTATTATTGTGCTACCTTCTTTTTCAAGCATATTAAAATGTTCGTGACCTCCCATTATTAGGGGAATTGACTGCAGACGTTTTGCAATTTCAAAATCCTCTTCTAAAGCAACGTGGGTAAGTCCTACGACAAAATCCGTATTCTGAAGCGCTAGGTTGTATGCCCTTTCGGCATTTTCATAAATATCGCCATAGTAAACGTAATCTTTCAGGTTTGAAGGAAGTGTAACCCCGAAAACGCCGAATTTCAATTTATCACTTCCGGAGCCAACAGCTGTAAAGATTTCATAATCCGAAGTCACTATTTTATTTAGACCACTGCCTGTAACAAAAGGCAATGTCCCGCTTTCAGTAACATGACGTGTATTGGCTGTAGTCCATTTAAAGGTAGACTCCTCCAATCTTTTTAGAAGCTCCTTTTCTTTTAAATCGAATTCGTGATTTCCGAAGGTTACCAAATCTATTTCCAAGGCGTTTAAAACATCTATCATATGCTTCCCATTAAGGCGTTCCCCATCCACTTTAACTGTTCCTAGAAGTGAAGGGTTTAAAAAATCGCCTGCCAAAAACAAATACGTGTTTGGGAATTTCTCTTTTATAGAATCACGGATAAAACCTACGCGTGCTAGTCCGCCATACTCACCTCCGTTGAGTGGGGCGATTTCATAGATATCATTAATTTGTACAATTTTAATGGTAATCTCACCTGTTTTATTGGTAGCATCTTTGGATACACCGCAACTCGTTAAGAACAAACTTGCGATTGCTATGAATAAGAATCTTCCCATTTCGAAATGTTTAATGGTATTTAGTGAAAATTTTTGTTGCTTCGTTATGTGCGCTTTCAAACGACATAGGGCTGATATTTGAAGAAACCTTGTTTGTTGTAAAGTAACTCAGCATTTTTTCTGTTGGCATATTCCCCGTTAAATCGTCCTTTGCCATTGGGCATCCACCAAAACCTTGAATAGCACCGTCAAACCTTCTACAGCCAGCCTTATAGGCAGCATCAACTTTTTCGAACCACGCAGTCGGTGTGGTGTGTAAATGCGCACCGAATTCTATCTCAGGATATTTCGGGATCAAGTTGGAAAATAAATAGGAAATAATATCAGGCGTAGACGAGCCAACGGTATCGCTTAACGAAAGAATCTTCACGCCCATAGACGCCAATTTTTCGGTCCACTCCCCTACTATATCTACATTCCAAGGATCGCCATACGGATTTCCAAAACCCATAGACAGATAAGCGACAACTTCCTTATCGTTTTTATGCGCTAGATTTAAAATCTCTTGGAGTATCACCAAAGATTCGGCAATCGTTTTATGAGTATTCCGCATCTGAAAATTCTCCGAAATGGAAAACGGGTAACCCAAATAATCTATTTCTGGATGTTTTACGGCATCTATTGCCCCTCGCTCATTGGCGATAATGGCTAGTAACTTACTTGATGTTTTTGAGAGATCGAGTTTTGAAAGTACTTCGGCTGTATCCTGCATTTGCGGAATGGCTTTAGGCGAAACAAAGCTTCCAAAATCAATGGTATCAAAACCACAGCGCAAAAGCGACTGAATGTATTGCACCTTTTTTTCAGTGGGAATCCAATCCTTAATGCCTTGCATGGCATCGCGCGGACATTCTATTATTTTTACTTGCTGCATTGGCTCAAAGATAAGAATTCCCACGAAGTCAGAAATCTTTCCTCTTTAAAAATGGTTTATAAAAAATAATTTGAAATTAGAAAGTGGCGAAAAGTATATTAAGGCAGTAGAATGAAAGTTGCAATCCCCACAAAAACCACAATCTGCAACCATTTTAAAACAACTCCCATATTTTTCCATTCTATAAGCAGCTTAGAGATTCGTCCTGCGGCGAGTGCAATGCTGCTGAAAGTGATAAAGGAAACAATCATAAAAACAATTCCTAAAATATAAAACTGAACTATCGTATTCCCTTCCTTATCCCATAGAAAACCTGGGAAAAACGCCAAGAAGAAAATCATCACTTTCGGATTCACCAAATTCATTATTACACCTGTTTTAAACAGTTGGAGATACGATTTTTTAGGTGCGTTATTAGCTACAGAAATATCCGAATCACTTTTATAAACTTTGTAAGCCAAATAAAGTAAATAGCAAGCTCCCAAAACCTTTATTCCATAAAAAATTTCTTCGGAAGCAATTAAAATAGCCGAAAGACCAAAAGCCAAAAGCGTGGTGTGGACAATGCAGCCACTTATCAAGCCAGCAGTGGTTGCAATTCCGCTTTTAGTTCCATTCGCCAAAGATTGCGTAAGCACATAAATATTGTCTGGCCCCGGAGAAATGGCGAGGGCAAGCGTAGCGATTGAGAAAGAAATTAGGGTTTCTATCATAAAAAATGGCGTAAGACCGCTGCACTATAGGACGTACGATATAAGACTTTCAATTTATTGAATTTAAATTTTATATTAATAGAATTGATTATCCGCAAAATATCATAATGAGTGAATTGTAACATTAAAACAACTTTTATAAGGAGTCTCAAATTGCAACTACTTTTTTATTCTGCGTTAATCGGCGTGATCTGTGGGATGATTTTCGCGTTCTCAGATTTTCGGTTCCCGCTGATGTCGCAGATACTCGCAGACCTATTACTCGTATGACAAAAAACAAATATATAATAAAAGGCGTCCTACGTCGTAAGTCCTTTAATCCTAAGTCCTTTTTAAAATTGCTTTGTTAATCCGCTTAATCAAACCTGGGCCTTCGTAAATAAAACCGGTGTAAAGTTGTACCAAGCTAGCGCCGGCGTCTAGTTTTTCCAGCGCATCTTCTTCGGAATGAATTCCGCCAACTCCAATTATCGGGAACGATTTATTGCTTTTTTCTGACAGGAAGCGGATTACTTCTGTCGCCCTGTTAGTTAATGGTTTTCCACTAAGGCCGCCCATTTCCTTTTGTTTTTCTGAAGTAAGTTCGTCGCGTGAAATAGTAGTATTGGTAGCGATAACCCCAGCTATTTTAGTTTCAGAAACGATATCTATTATATCCAAAAGTTGGTCGTTCGTTAAATCGGGTGCAATTTTTAGAAGAATAGGTTTGCAAGTTTTCGACTCATTTCGAGCTGACATTGCTTTGTTTCTATCTTGAAGTGTTTGCAGTAATTCGGTTAAAGGCCTCTTCTCTTGCAGTTCCCTAAGGTTTGGCGTATTTGGCGAACTAACGTTTACTACAAAATAATCGACATAATCATACAGCGCATCAAAACAGATTATGTAATCGTTGACCGCTTCTTCGTTGGGAGTGACTTTGTTTTTCCCGATGTTTCCACCGATTAAGACCCTTCCAATTCCTTTTGGATTCTCTTTCAGCCTTTCAACCGCTTCTTCCACCCCTCCATTATTAAAACCCATTCGGTTAATGATGGCTGAGTCTTCTTTCAATCTGAAGAGTCTCGGCTTTTCATTTCCAGCTTGTGGCTTTGGGGTTACAGTTCCTATTTCAATAAACCCGAATCCAAAATTCGAGAGTTCTTTGTAAAGTTTCGCATCTTTGTCAAAACCAGCTGCAAGTCCAACGGGATTCGGAAATTTCAATCCGAATAATTCGCGTTCAAGTTTAGGGTCTTCGATTTTATAGATACTTCGGAAAATACTTCCGAAGCCAATCTTATGAAAAAAGCGAACCATTGAGAATGTAAAATGGTGAATTTTCTCTGGATCGAAGCTAAAAAACAGGGGGCGAATGATGGTTTTATACATGGTTGACAGATATGGTACAAAAATACACTAAACCATGTATTTGTTATTTTGAATATGCTTTATTTTGCACTGTAAAAGAAAAGTTATGATTGAAAAAAAACACATTATTGATCGCTTCACCAGCTATGTAACGATTGACACAGAAAGTGACCCCAATAGCAATACAACACCAAGCACTGAAAAGCAATGGAACCTCGCCAATAAACTGGTTGAGGAGTTGAAACAAATAGGCCTGGAAGATGTAACCATAGACGAAAACGCCTATATAATGGCTACGTTGCCTTCTAACGTTTCGTACCCAGTGCCAGTAATTGGGTTTATTTCACATTTTGATACCTCACCCGATTTTACAGGAGCGAATGTTAAACCACAAATTATCGAAAATTACGATGGAAAAGATATTGTTCTTAACGAAGAACAAAACATTATACTCTCTCCAGATTATTTCGAGGATTTATTAATGTATAAAGGACAAACTCTTATTACCACAGACGGAACAACGCTTCTAGGTGCAGATGATAAAGCTGGAATTACCGAAATAGTGTCAGCGATGGAATATCTTATCAATAACCCAGAAATTAAACACGGGAAAATTCGAGTTGGTTTTACTCCTGACGAAGAAATTGGTCGGGGCGCCCATAAGTTTGACGTTGAAAAGTTTGGAGCGGAGTGGGCGTATACTATGGACGGAAGTCAAGTAGGTGAGCTGGAATACGAAAACTTCAATGCTGCCGGAGCGGTGGTTACTATTAAAGGTAAAATCGTACATCCTGGATATGCCAAAGGAAAAATGATAAACAGTATGTACATTGCTACAGACTATATTAACTCGCTTCCAAGACTTGAAACTCCTGAACACACCGAAGGCCGTGAAGGATTTTTCCATCTTCATACAATTGATGGCAGTGTTGACGAAACAAAACTACAATACATTATTCGCGATCATAACAAAGAACATTTTGAAGCGCGAAAAGAAATGATGAAAGAATTGGCAAACGATATCAACGAGCAATTCCAGATGGAAGCTGTATCTGTTAAAATAAAGGATCAGTATTTCAATATGCGTGAAAAAATCGAACCTGTGATGCATATAGTTTCTATCGCAAAGGAAGCCATGGAACAGTTAGGAATTAAACCATTAATAAAGCCTATCCGCGGTGGAACTGATGGCTCACAATTAAGTTTTATGGGGCTTCCTTGTCCAAATATATTTGCTGGAGGTCACAATTTTCACGGAAGATATGAATACGTTCCTGTAGAAAGCATCAAAAAAGCAACGGAAGTAATTGTTAAAATTGCAGAACTTACTGCTAAAGATCTTACGAAATACAAATCGGAAGAGGAATAAGTATTGAAACTTCAATAAATCAAGCACCAAATTCCAATGAATACTTTTGGAATTTGGTGCTTTTTATTTGGGTTCTAAATTCTTAAAGAAACAATTGAGTAAGCGTATAAATCAAAAGACCTACAAATCCGCCTACTAAAGTGCCGTTTATACGAATGAACTGCAGATCTTTTCCTACCTCCAATTCTAGCTTTTCACTTAGCTCCTTGCCTTTCCAACCAGCTACAGTCCTGCTTATTAAAGCTTCAACCTCATCTCTGTTTTTAAGAACCATTCGATATAAAAAGTGACGCACCCAACTATTTATGCGACTACTCAATGCTTGATCGTGAGACAGGCTGTGCGAAAATTTTTGAATGTTACTTTTTAAATAGCCATGTAGTTGCGAATCTGGATTCTCTAGGTTTTGCACTAAGAGCCCTTTAATAGATTGCCACGCATCATCTGTGTAGGGACGGAGGTTTTGTTCCGTTAACACTTCTTGCTTCAGGTTATCAAATTTCTTGTTCCAACTTTCAGAAACTATTACATCATTTGAAAAATTCCGTAGATTTTCTGTAAGTTTCTTTCGAACAAAATGTTCTTTATCTGCATCTACTTCGTCAAGAAATTTAACTAATCCATCTACAACTTCAGTCGATATTTTTTTTCCAGCTAAAAAAGCTAGAAAAGGTCTATTTTCGTACAAGCGTTGCCGAATCAATTCTTCACTTTCATTGATATAGCCTTTAATTTGTGGGAGTAATACTTCTAGTAAATGAATATGTTCGTTCTTTTCAATAAAGTAATCGATACCAGAAGATGTTATTTTTTGAAAATCGATTTCATGTAAAATTTCGGTGCCTTTAATTGCAAGAAACGTTTCTACGTCTTTATCTTTAAGATCGGAAATAATTTTTTTTGTGAGACCAACAACTTCAGTTTCTAGAATTTTCTGGCTAGAGGGTTTATTCAACCACTCAGACACCCACTTAACAACGTCTAGTTTTTCAATATATGGCCGTATGTTTTCGGAGTTTAAGAAATTGTCTTTCACAAATTTTCCTAAATTCTGACCCAGATCATCTTTTTTCCTTTCAATTAAATTAGTGTGTGGAATAGGAATTCCTAATGGGTGCTTAAAAATAGCCGTTACTGCAAACCAATCGGCGAGTGCACCAACCATTCCCGCTTCAGAAAAAGCTTCGACATAACCCATCCACGTTTGGCCACCGTTGTGCTGTAAATATACCATTGCAGCATAAACGATTGCCATGAAAAAGAAAAGACCAGTTGCTAATCTTTTATGTTTCCGGAGTTGGTTTTTTTTGTGGTTGGACATAGCTATTAAAGATAGAAAATTAAGTGTAAACCAAATTGTTTATGCCGCAACATAAAATAAAATTCGCTTTAAATTCTCGGCAATTATTATTTAAAATAAAGAACTCCCCTACTATTAATTATAGCAAGGGAGTTTTTAAATAAAAGGAACAATTAATTACTTCTTTTCCTTTACGGGTGCGTTTAGTTTTGCTGTTTTTTCCATAGAAATAGCAGATCTCTCAAACTTCATTTTTCCAGCCAAACTTTCGATAATGCAGGTTCCGTCGTCAAAAAGGTCAAGGACTTTTCCATGCATGCCTCCCATTGTAATCACTTTATCGCCTTTTTTAAGTTGGGCGGCAAACTGTTTTTCTTGTTTGGCTTTTTTCATTTGAGGACGTATCAAGAAGAGATACATTACTAGAAATAATAAAACTATTGGTAAAAATTGAGAAAGATCTCCCATAACAGTAACTATAAATATTGAATTTAATTAAGATGTTGGTGCTTTGGTTGTTGGATTAGTAGGATTTACGAATGCCTTAATAACCAAAGACTCAGTTCCAGCTTCTGTATTTGTTGTAAGTGTGATGGTTTTGCTAACTTGATTTTGTCCGCTTCCATCAAACTTCACTAATAATTCGCCTTCTCCTCCCGGTGCGATAGGATCTTTTGTCCATTCCGGTACAGTACATCCACAGCTACTTTTTGCATTTACAATCATCAATGGAGCGTCACCAGTATTCTTAAATTTGAAAAGGTGCTCTACGTGAGTTCCTTTGTCGATAGTTCCAAAATCGTATTGACTTTCTTCAAAAGTGATTTTTGGAAACTTACCCGACTCTGCATCACGATCTGCAGCGGCGGCAACATTCTCTTCATTTACTTTATCTGCTGCATTATCTTTGCAAGAAGAAAATGCAAAAACAGACAGAACTGCTAGTAATAAGATTGATTTTTTCATTGTAATAAATATTTTTTGTTTTTAGCACGCCAAAAATAGGCATTTTTTCACCATTAATGAAGGCCTCGTCCTATTTTATTGAGTTTGCCATTCTCGGTAAATTCTTTAACAATTTTGTCTAAAATTCCGTTAACGAAAATGCTGCTTTTCGGTGTAGAATATTCTTTAGATATTTCGAGATACTCATTAATAGTAGCTCTAGCAGGAATTGATGGGAAGTACAAAAACTCAGCAATGCCCATTTTTAAAATAATTAAATCTACATCTGCAATGCGATCCTGATCCCAATTTGGGGTTTTACCCGTTATTTCAGCATTTAATTTATCTTCGTTTAAAATAACTTTTCTGAAAAGTTGAATAGCATACTGCCTGTCTTCTTCATTCTTATATAAATCAGGCACTAACAAGTCGGATGCGTTTTTCTCTGAAAGTTTGCCTAGCATTTTCACAATAGCAGTGTTTACAAGTGGAAAGTCGTCTATCCAAGTTAGACGTTTGTCTTCAATATACTCGTAAATTTTTTCGTTAGGAGCTACAATTTCTTTAAAAACGCGGATTACAAACTTTTGATCTTCTTTAAAATCAGTTTCTTTTAATTCGAGATAGGCTTGATACCAGTCTTTTTGTTTAAGCGCATTAAACAGAATATTCACATATTCGGAATCCAGATCCCAATAGTTCAGTTTTTTCTTTTCTATTGTTTCAACAAAAAGTGAATTGGTTGCTATTAAATTCAGCACTTTGTTCTTAACAAACGTTTGGCTAGGATTTTTTTCAGTTTCTGTTGCTAGGTGTTTTTGCTGTGATATTATCATAAATCGATCAGCTTGCCCTTGCATGGCCACCATTAGTTGAAGCATTAACAGGTAGAGATCCTGCATTTGCTCGATACTGTATTTCAAAAACTTTTCTTGTGTATCAATATCGGGGTTTTCCAACCTATTATAAGCATAAACCGACTGTAAAACCTTTACCCTGATATGTCTTCTTGTAAGCATATTTTTTAAAGAACTATTTTGATAAAAAAACAACGCACAAGTTTTTACCTGTGCGCTGCAAAGATACATAAAATTGTAAGTGCCAAGTGGCACAAATTAGTGACTATTTTTCGTTTTTTCTTGCATCAATACGTGCTTGTGCAATATTGAAAGCTGCTTGATACGTAGTAATGTCATTAACATCAGCATTTTTCAAAATTTCGAGCGTTGTGTTGTAGATGTTTTCTGTTTTTCGAATTATTTCAGCTCGGTCGTATTTTACGAGTTCAGCATAAACGTTAATAATTCCGCCCGCATTAATTAAAAAGTCTGGAGCCCAAACAATTCCTTTTTCCCGTAGTGCTTTTCCGTGTTTTTGTTCAACCGCCAATTGGTTGTTTGCTGCACCTGCGATTACTTTTGCTTTAAACTGACCAATAGTATCGTCATTTACTGTAGCACCTAAAGCACAAGGAGCATAGATGTCCATTTCTTCAGAATACAGGTTTTTACCTTCGTAAATTTTTACTCCGTATTTGTCGCGAACTTCTTCCAAACGCTCTTGGTTGATGTCGGAAATAACAACCTTAGCGCCTTCTTTGCTCAAGTGTTCTACCAAAGACTCACCAACATTACCAATACCTTGAACATAGATAACTTTACCTTGAAGATCCTCTGTTCCGTAGGTATATTTTGCAGCGGCCTTCATACCCATATACACACCATACGCTGTAATAGGAGAAGGATTTCCTGAACCTCCATTTGCTTCAGAAATACCAGTTACGTGCGGAGTTACGGTACGTACAAGATCCATGTCGGAAGTTTTCATTCCTACATCTTCGGCAGTAATATATTTCCCCCCTAATGAATGTACAAACTCTCCGAACTTCAACATTAGTTCAGGAGTTTTTTGTGTTTTAGCATCACCAATAATCACAGCTTTTCCTCCACCCAGATCAAGGCCCGTAATAGCGCTTTTAAAAGTCATTCCCCTTGAAAGTCGCAAAACATCGTTTAATGCATCCCACTCGCTAGAGTAATTCCACATTCTGGTTCCACCCAAAGCTGGTCCCAAAACTGTATTGTGAATCCCAATTATTGCTTTTAATCCAGTATCTTTGTCGTTGCAAAAAACAATTTGTTCGTGATTGTCAAAAGATCCTTGTCCAAAAACTGGATCTATTTTATGAAGTTCTTTAGTGTCGATTATATCGGTGCTCATAGCTTTATATAATTAATTATTTATTTCTCAAAATGGTAATGCAAAAGTAGTGGTTTGCTATATATTCTACAAAGCAAAGCCTGTTAATTTAGGAATATTTTAAACCGCTCGCAGTTTCTGAAAATGAAAGAATTAAAATACCTAAACCCTTATTTTTTTAAATACAAAGGCCGATTGATCGTAGGGGTGTTTATAACCATTATTGCCACAGTCTTTAAACTTGTAGTCCCAATGAAAATTGGAGACTCTGTAACTATCGTTGAACAGTATATGAATGGCGAAATAACCGATTTGGCATACGTAAAACAGCACCTTTTAATTAATGTTTTAATACTTTTAGGCGCAGCATTACTTTCTGGCTTTTTCACATTTATGATGCGACAAACGTTCATTGTGGTCTCTAGATATGTAGAATACGATTTAAAAAACGTAGTGTTTGAACAGTATCAAAAACTATCATTAGGATTCTACAAACAAAATAGAACAGGAGATTTAATGAATCGCATTAGCGAAGATGTGTCTAAAGTGCGAATGTATGTAGGACCTGCTTTTATGTATAGCATCACGACAATTACCTTATTTATAGTGGTAATTAGTTATATGTTTTATCAGGATCCAATATTGACGTTATATGCCATTGCCCCACTACCCTTGCTATCTGTTGCTATTTTCAAGCTGAGTGTAATGATTAATAAGCGGAGCACCATTGTTCAACAATACCTATCAAAATTAACGTCGTTTACGCAAGAGAGTTTTAGCGGAATTTCAGTAATAAAAGCGTACGGAATAGAGCCACGAATTAATCAAGATTTCGAGAATCTTGCAGAAGGCAGTAAGGATAAAAACATCGATTTAGCTAAAGTTCAGGCATTGTTCGCTCCTTTAATGATTCTATTAATAGGCGTGAGTAATATTCTCGTAATTTATATTGGGGGAATGCGCTATATGGATGGAAAAATAGAAGAACTAGGAACCCTAGTAGAATTTTTGATGTACGTAAATATGCTCACCTGGCCCGTTGCAATCGTAGGGTTTGTTGCTTCAATGGTTCAGCAGGCAGAAGCTTCGCAAAAACGAATTAACGAATTTCTAAAAACAGAACCAGATATTCAAAATGAAGTTGAAGAAAACACTCCTATCGATGGAAATATAGTGTTTAACAACCTTACATTCACTTATCCCGATACCGGCATCGTAGCGTTAAAAGATATTTCATTTTCGGTAAAACCAGGAGACACCCTTGCTATAGTAGGAAATACTGGTTCAGGAAAATCTACTATTCTTGAACTTATAGGAAGACTTTACGACGTTGAAGAAGGAATGTTAACTATTGACGGCATTCCGATCAAAAACCTTAATTTATCCGATTTAAGAAGCAGTATTGGCTATGTTCCCCAGGATGCATTTTTATTTAGCGATACGCTTCGGAATAATATTCGATTTGGAAAAGAAGACGCTACTGAGGAGGAGGTTATTGAAGCTGCAAAAAGCGCTGTGGTTCACAAAAATATTATTGAATTCAACAAGGGCTACGACACAGTTCTTGGAGAGCGTGGAATAACGCTGAGTGGAGGTCAAAAGCAACGTTTGTCAATTGCACGTGCAATTATAAAAGACCCGAAAATCCTGCTATTTGACGACAGTCTTTCAGCCGTAGATACTGAAACAGAAGAACAAATACTTCAGCACCTTCACAAAATTTCAAAAGATAAAACCACGATTATTGTAAGCCATCGAATTTCTTCAGTAAAAAATGCTACTAACATTATTGTATTAGAAGATGGGAAAATAATACAGAGCGGATCGCACAACGAACTTGTGAATCTAGAAGGATATTATAAGGAATTGTACGCAAAACAACTCTTGGAAAAAGAAATGTAAATTTTACTTTGGATGGTTTGGAAATTTTTAGGATTTTTGGCACCGTATAAAGAAAAAAACAAACAACATGGGCGATCAATTTACAATGGAGCAAGAAGAGATTTTTTCAAAAGTGATGCGAGCTGGAAGACGTACTTATTTTTTTGACGTACGGTCTACTAAAGCAGGAGACTTTTACCTGACAATAACCGAAAGCAAGAAGTTTACTAACGACGATGGATCTTTCCACTACAAAAAACATAAGATTTATTTGTATAAAGAAGATTTTAGCGAGTTCAAAGACACTCTGGCTGAAATGATAGATTATGTAATTGATGAAAAAGGCGAAGAGGTAATTAGCGAGCGTCATCAAAAGGATTACAAACCGCCACATGCAGATGAAAAAAGTACTGCAGACCTCTCAAAAGTAGCTCAAAACGGCGATGTTGATACAAGCACGTTTACCGACATCGAATTTGACGATATTTAAAATAATGTAAATTAAGGCTTACACCGGCACAGCGAAAACTGTTGCCGGTTTTTTTATTTCTAAATTTAAAGGTCGCTATAAATACTTTTTATATTTTACACCTTCGAAATTATTATTCGTACGCTTACAGTATGTCAAAGAAACTTTGCAAACCTTTTAAAAGAGACCTGAACTTTTCAGGCCTGGATCATATAGTTATTGGTAGCGGAGTGGGCGGACTAACAGTCGCTACTTGGCTTGCCAAAGCTGGAAAAAAAGTTGCTATTTTCGAAAAGCATTATGTACCTGGTGGTTTTACACACAGTTTTAAAAGAAAAGACGGCTTTCAATGGGATGTTGGAGTACATTATGTTGGTAATATGGCGAAAGATGGCTCATTGCGAGGGTTTTTCGATTTTTTGACAGATGGAAAATTAGCTTGGGAAAGCATGGGCGACATATACGATGTTGCAAATATTGACGGCACCGAATATATTTTTAAAGCTGGTAAAGAAAACTTCAGAAAACAATTTATTAGCTATTTTCCAAATGAAGAAAAAGCAATTGACAAATATTTAGAACTAATTGAAAAAGCAAACAAACGCGGAAGTGCCTTCTTTTTTGAAAAGGTGTTTGAGCGTTGGCTAAGCAATTCGGTTGGTTGGATATTTAGAAAAAGATATGCCAAATACACCCAAAAAACTACGTACGAGGTTCTAAGTGAAATCACAAAAAACGAACGATTAATCGCTGTTCTATGCGCCCAATGCGGCAACTACGGCCTATCGCCACAAGAAAGCAGTTTTGGAGTTCATGCCATGGTAATTGGTCATTTTTTAGAAGGCGGTTACTACCCTGTTGGAGGCGCAGACCAAATATGCGAAAAAACGTTGGAGGTATTTACAGCAAACGGCGGAACCATTTATATAAATGCCGATGTTACAAAAATTGTTACCAAAAACAAACAAGTTCAAGGAATACAAA
Organism: Brumimicrobium sp.; assembly: GCF_048268645.1. NCBI lineage: Bacteria > Pseudomonadati > Bacteroidota > Flavobacteriia > Flavobacteriales > Crocinitomicaceae > Brumimicrobium > Brumimicrobium sp. Next base: position 61,212 of record NZ_JBLWVE010000012.1, read on the forward strand.
TTGGAGAAAAGTTTATTTCTTGCAAGAGTGTAATTAGTAATATTGGCGTAAACAATACCTTTAACAGCCTACTTTCCGAAACAGATCGAAACATTTGTAATTTTAACCTAAAGAATGTAAAACCTGCAAGCGCCCATATTTGTCTATATTTAGGATTAAATAAATCGAGTGATGCGTTAAATCTACCTAAACATAATTTCTGGTATTACAAGAACCAAAATATAGACGAGATTTTTCATGAAGCTACGCTCCAAAACGCGCCAAAAAACTTCGCATATATTTCATTTCCTTCAGCAAAAGACCCTAACTGGGATATTGTTAATCCTAACACATCTACCATTCAAGCTATTACTATTGGAAAAATGGAGTGGTTTGAAGCCTATAAAAACACAAACTGGATGAAACGTGGCAAGACATATCTAACGCTTAAAAAAGAATTTGAAGAAGAAATGCTAAAAGTGCTATTCAAATTTTTTCCCCAAATTGAAGGAACAATCATTGCTTCCGAAGTTTCTACACCGCTTTCAACAGCGAATTTCACAAGTTATAAAAGCGGTGAAATATACGGGTTGGCACATGCTACAGAAAGATTTAAACTCCCTTTTCTTAGACCAAAAACAAAGCTAAAAGGACTCTATTTAACTGGTCAAGATATAACGATAGTAGGTGTTGCTGGAGCCATGCTTTCTGGTTTATTATGCGCCACAACTATATTAAAGTTTGGTTCTTGGAAGATTTTTAAAGAAATTGGACGAAGTAAAAAGTAGACGACTTTTTAATTACTTTAGCCACAAATTTGAGCAATATGATGCGAACTAAAATTATAATCACAATTCTTGCAATTGCTTGTTTATCGGGCATAGGTTTTTCTCAAGAAGACACTACAGCCGTTAAAAAAGATTCGGTAAATATTGCATTGCTGGAAAGTTATAATAAACGACTTCTCGAAATAGAGAAACAACGTATTGCAGATTCTGTGCAAAAAGTCGCGTTAGAACAGCAATTAAACGCTCTAAAAACGACCGATAATTTAAAGAAAGAAGAACTGCAGGCACAGCTAATTGCTATTAATGAGAAAGAAAACTCACGGATTTCAGAAAAAAGAGCGCGTATAGACTCATTAAAAAAAGTAACAAAAGGCTATCCTGTTACTGGTTTTTTTGGAGACACGCTATTTCTGTTGTATTCTAAATCTGGTAGTTTTTCACCAAAAGAGCGCGCCGAAGCTGTAAATAAAAGAATTGAAAAACTAGGAAGCACGATTGATTTTGATGTTAATTCTCTTAAAATAGAAAATGCTGAAACCACCTTTGATATACTTCAAGGCGAATCCATTATAATGAGTATTAATGAATCGGATGCACTTTGGAATAATACTACAAAGGAAGAATTAGCCAAAGAGTACGTGGCTATTATTAATGCCGAAGTAATTGAATATAAAGAAGAAACTAATTATTTAAACCTAGCAATGAAAATAGGTTTGGCTATTTTAGTGCTTCTTATTATTGCGGCTCTTGTTAAATATATTTCAAAATTATTCGCTTGGACAGCATTAAAGATACAATCTCAAGAAAATAAAAAAATTAAAGGAGTTCAAATTAAAAACTACACCTTATTTGATGCAAAGAGGCAGATAAGTGTGCTGTTGTTGTTAAATAATGCCGTAAAATGGTTTACGATAGTTGTAGCTATTTATATTGCCCTACCTATTCTTTTTGGTATTTTCCCTTGGACACAACATTTTGCCGCAACTCTTTTTGGGTATGTTTTAGATCCGTTAAAAAACATCTTACTCTCGTTTTGGAACTACCTGCCAAATTTAATTACAATTATAGTTATCATAGTAGTCTATCGCTATGTACTTCGCGCAATACGATTCTTAAAAGACGAAATTGCACAAGGTAACCTCCAGCTTAACGGGTTTTATCCCGATTGGGCAGAACCGACATATCAAATAGTTCGAATTCTTTTATTAGCCTTCATGTTTGTAGTCCTATGGCCTTATTTACCAGGGAGTGACTCTCCTATTTTTAAAGGAGTGTCTGTATTTTTAGGTTTTCTGTTCACTTTTGGCTCTGCAGGTTCTTTATCGAACGTTATTGCAGGTTTGGTTCTTACTTATATGCGATTGTTTACCATTGGCGATCGTGTAAAAATCGGTGATGTTACTGGCGATGTAATTGAGAAATCTGCATTGGTTACACGAGTTAGAACTCCGTTTAATGAAATTATATCCATCCCAAATTCTACAGTAATGAATAGCCACACCATAAATTACAGTAGCGATGCCCCTGAAAAAGGATTGATAGTACATACAACAGTTACTATTGGTTATGATGTTCCTTGGAAAGACGTACACACGGCGTTAATAGACGCTGCTTTACGCACTGAACTTATTTTAAAAGAACCAAATCCGTTTGTGTTTCAAACCGGACTCGAAGATTTTTATGTAGCCTATGAGGTTCATGCCTATGTTCGTGAAGCTAATAAACAAGGAAGTATTTATTCCGATTTGCGTCAAAACATTCAAGATGTATTTAATGAACGTGGAATTGAAATTCTGTCGCCACATTACCGAGCTGCCCGCGATGGAAATTCGACTACAATCCCTGCTAATTATTTACCGAAAGATTATGAAGCTCCAAGTTTTAATATAAGAACGCAAGGAAAGAAATAGAAGTAAAAGAATTTCTGAATAAGCAATCGATAATGTCCGTGGATAGAAACAAGAAACTTTGACTTGCCCAGCAACCACCGCCTAACTTTAAGAACCAAGCGTCTAATCCAAAAATATAAATGGTTTAAATAATAGTTTAAGATTTTTAGATAAAACACCATTGAATCTATTGGTTTTGTTTCTGAAGAAAAGGAAGATGAAAAGGAAAGTTTTTTTAAGTTAAGTAGCTCAAACACGTTATTAATCTAGCCTTTTATAACAGGGGTTAAACTTTAGTTGCATAGGCGTAATTTACATAATTACAGTAAATTTTAACAGTCGCTTTTTTAATGGCTTTTAATGACTTATCTATGGCTTATCTATGGCTTATCTATGATTGATCCGCATCTTTGCATCTTCTTAAAATAACTATATCGCTAACTTTCAAAAAAGAGGTTTAGGGCTATTTTCAAAAACACTATCTTTGCCGCCCTTAAAAAACCAAAAATGTTAGCAAAATACCTATTAACTTTCACTCAAAACCCAAAAAATGATATTCTTTCGGGACTTACTGTTGCACTTGCATTAGTCCCTGAAGCTGTAGCTTTTTCATTTGTTGCAGGAGTTGACCCTTTGGTCGGGTTATATGGCGCTTTTATTATGGGGATTGTTACCGCCTTGTTTGGTGGGCGGCCCGGAATGATTTCTGGAGCAACTGGAGCGATGGCTGTAGTTATGGTTCATTTAATCCAAAAAGGGAATGAAGTTGGGCTATCGTTAGATTCTCCTGTTGAGTATCTCGGTTTACAATGGCTTTTTATAACACTACTGTTTGTGGGAGCTATTCAAATTATGGCTGGGGTATTTAAATTAGGAAAATTTGTACGACTCATCCCACATCCCGTAATGATGGGGTTTGTAAATGGCTTGGCAATAGTTATATTCCTTTCGCAATTGGGGCTTTTTAAGGAAAGTCGTGGCACTGTTCCACAATGGCTAAGCGGTATGGATTTATGGGTTATGTTAGGCCTTGTAGGATTAACGATGGCTATTATGTTCGGACTTCCTAAACTTACAAAAAAATTACCAGCAGCTTTAATTGCGATTGTCGTAGTTGCTTCTATTACTATTTTCGGCAACCTAGATGTTAGCACTGTTGGATCGTTTATACGCGATGGTGGCGGGAGTGGCTTAAAGGGTTCTCTTCCTGTATTTCAAACCCAGCTTTTTGGATTTATAGATACAATTAGTGGGCATTGGGATCTAATACTATCAACAGCATTTTTACTTGCAGCGGTTGGCCTTATTGAGTCGTTAATGACATTAAATTTAATAGATGAAATGACTGAAACTCGTGGAAGCGGGAATCGCGAATGTGTGGCTCAAGGAAGCGCAAATATCTTAAATGGCTTTTTTGGAGGTATGGGAGGTTGTGCTATGATTGGTCAATCTATTATTAACGTAAGCTCTGGCGGACGCGGAAGACTCTCGGGCGCAACGGCAGCAATTGCTCTTTTATGCTTCGTACTGTTTGGCGCTCCATTGATTGAGCAAATACCAATTGCAGCATTAGTTGGGGTTATGTTTATGGTTGTAATTGGCACATTTGCTTGGAGTAGTTTTAGAATTCTACATAAAATCCCTGTTGCAGATGCTATCGTTTTAATTACGGTTTCGGTAGTTACTGTATGGCAAGATTTGGCTATTGCGGTACTTGTGGGTGTAATAATGAGTGCCCTTGTATTTGCTTGGAAAAGCGCAACACGAATTCGAGCTAGAAAAAGAATTAAAGAAGACGGCACCAAGGTTTATGAAATCTGGGGGCCCTTATTTTTTGGCTCTACAACAGCATTTAACAGCAAGTTTAGTGTTTCTTCCGATCCAGAATCAATCGAGATAGATTTTATTGAATCTAGAATATCTGATCATTCGGGTGTGGAAGCCGTTCGAAATATAGCAAATAAGTATATCGATAGTGGGAAGCAAATAAAACTGACACACCTTAGTCCAGATTGTAAAGCACTTCTTTTAAAATGGAATCCAGAGTTTGAGACGATAATAGAAGATTCTGTCGAAGACCCGAGATATCACGTGGTAACAAATGTATTAGACGCAGAGGTTTAGCACCATTTATAAGTATTAAATTCCAGGTAATTTTCTGATATTTAAATCTACTCTAAGACTTTAGTCATTGATTGGGGAATCACGAGTTTTAACCAAATTATCGGTGTACGCTAAAAATATATACAGTAGAGCTTATAGTTTGCTGGTTTAAGTATCGGTCTTTTCAAACTATCGCTTTCCGAAAACCATTCATCCAGTTTTAAGAAACATCTTCCTGCTCTTTTCGAAGGTGATATTTCCTTACTTCAATATCCTTCTTTCCCATAGGTATCTACGGTTTTGTTTCGTACAGATTCCTCTTGCTTTAATTAAATTGCATTTATTCAGAATACTAATAGTTCTTCGCTCCTTCACATTAAGCTCCAACTATTTGATATTGAAAGAAAGCGAAGCGAAAAAAAATAGCCGCCTCAAATGAGACGGCTATTATTAATTAGTATTTAGAGTTTTAAAACGTACTACTCTTTTACAACCTTGAAGTTCTCTTCAAGTCCACCTTCAAAAGTTACACGGAAAATGAATGTTCCGGTAGGTAAAGAAGAAACATCTACTTTACCATCAGCAAATTGATTGGTATTCAATACTTGCTGACCCAATACGTTGTAAGCTGAAACAGACTCGATGTTCTGATTAGCTGTAACGTAAAGCACTTCAGACATTGGGTTTGGATAATATGAGAAGTTTAGGTTTGAGAAATCTTCAACACCAACTGTACCATCAACAGTAACAGTGTAGTCTTCAGTTTCTCCATATCCTTGATCTTCATCACACGCTAGATCCCAAGTAGCTGAATCACCAGGTACTGCAGCAACACGAACTCTCATTCTATAGTCACCGTTTGCTAAACCTGTAGGAATAGCGATATCTCCAGTTAATGCTTCAGCAGATCCAGTTCCGATGAAGAAGAATTCATTTTCATCAAAAGTTTGACTGTTGTCGAAATCAATCCATACAGAAACTGATTCAACATCCCATCCGCCGCCTACGCTAACAGAAATTGGGAATGTTCCACCAGATTGAACGGTAGCTGCCATTGCAGTATAATCACCGTATCCATCTACGCTACAAGTTGTAGTGTTATCAATCCCTTCGAAAGTAACATTTGTAATACTATCATCGTCAGAGCAATCTAACATTGGGATACAATATCCAGCCGCACTAGTAACAGTAACGGTGTAGTCTTCGGTTTCTCCATAGCCTTGATCTTCATCACAAGCTAAATCCCAAGTAGCTGCATCGCCAGGTACTGCAGCAACACGAACTCTCATTCTGTAGTCACCATCTGCTGCATCTGCAGGAATAGCAATGTTTTCAGTTAAAACCTCACCGCTTCCTGTTCCAATATAGAAGAATTCGTTTTCATCAAAAGTTCCACTGTTGTCGAAATCAATCCAAACAGATGCTGACTCAACGTTCCATCCATCACCTACGGTTACAGACATTGGGAATGTTCCGCCAGATTGAACTGTGGCAACCATTGCTGTATAGTCACCATATCCACTTGGACTACAAGTAGTAGTATTGTCAATTTCCTGGAAAGTAACATTTGTTATGGCATCATTATCAGTACAATCCAATACTGGAATACAGTATATAGAAGGTTCAATAGTTGTAAATGTTGCAACAGAAGAATATGAAGATTCTGCTGAAGGTCCACAAGTTACTTCCAGTCTCCATTCTACAACAACTCCGCTAGTAGCAGGTGCAGTAGCCATAAAGTCGGCATAAGTAGTTGAAGAAGCTCCTTCATTTACCCATCCAGCAGCATCTGTATTTGATTGCCATTGGTAAGTAATTCCGTTTGCAGATGTAAATCCTGTAGCTGAAACTGTATAAGCTGAGTTAGCCTCACCGCTTTCTGGATTTGCAGTTGCTAGACCACCGTCAGGAGTACCAGTACAATCGTCTGTACTTCCTTCAAGGATGTTTAATGTAAAGTCTATTGCTTGACCGTATCCTGCTTCAACACCTTGGCCAAATGGGTCAAACTGAATTCCACAAGGGGTTACAATTGGAAGAGAAAGATCATCAAAATATGTTTTTGTAATTCTGATACGAGTTTCTCCAAGAACAGCATCTGCAGGCACTAGAATGTCCATATTCACAGAAATACCATCGGCTCCATCAGAATTGGCTAAAGTTCCAAGCTCATAAATTTCGCCTGCATCATCTAGCATATCATTTTGGTTCCAATCGATAAACGCTACGATATTTGTTTCAAAATCGCCATACGTATTTCCTTCAACTGAAAGATTATATGTTTGACCAGCTGTGAAATCTACTATAACATCGGTGTGGTCTACTAATGGATCTGTTGTGTTCGTGTTTGTTATAACGTTTGTTGCATCAACATCTATACTAGTGATTTCTTCTACCCATACATCACCTGCATCGGCTATATCACAATATGGGCTTGGGAAAGGTCCGCTAGCTCCAGGCACACTCAGTGTATAGTCTTCAAATTCACCATAGGTAAAACCTGTCTCACAAGGGTCAATGTCTCCTTCAGGATCAAGCCAATGGCTAACAACTCTCATTCTTGTATCTCCTGAAGCTGCATCCATTGGGATAGTAAACGACCCCATATGTTGAGCTGAATAGGATGTAGAGTTATAAACTACTTCTTCAGTAGTATCAAATACACCATCCATATTCCAATCTACCCAGATTCTAAATCCAGCAGTACCACCTAAAACATCAACTGTAAAGCTAATTTCATCTCCTGGGTTTCCTTCAACCGTCATTGCTGTGAAGTCACCATATCCATTTGGAGCGTAACCACTGCCAAGGTTAGAAATGTTTTCGATCCCTCCTGTAGTTGAGAAGTTATCGATATAACGAGCAGAGTTAGTTCCTTCTGGAATACAATAGCAATCAGATGGATTTGGGTTTAAAGTTACCTCAATAATTTCAGAATCATCCATATCTCCGTTAGTACACTCTACGTGGTAACGATAATCTGTTGCTACATCAATACCAGCAATGGTAATTGTTGAAGAAGCTACACCTAAATCTGTCCAAGTTCCTGATCCTGCAGGAGAAGATTGCCACGTTCTGGTTAAACCATCAGCTGGCTCAGAATTTCCTGTAACAGTCATGCTGAAAGGTGCCAAGGCACAAACTTCCATTTCTGTTTCACCTACAACTGTTCCTGCAACGGCTTCCGTACACGTATCAAGCGTAGCAATATTAATTGTATAATCCTCATATTCTCCCTGTCCTGTATGGGCACAAGCGTTAGCAGGTCCAGAACTTGGTGTATAAGAAGATCCGATTCTCATTCTATAGTTTCCAGTTGCACCTACTGGCATTGTAAGTGAGCCAGTATAGTTTCCGCTGTAACTAGTAGATTGGTAAACCATTTCAGTTGTCTCGTCAAATGTGAGATCATTGTTCCAATCTATCCAGATTTTCAAACCTGCAGTTTCTCCACTTTCTAATGCTACAGTGTAGCTAATGGTTTCCTCTGGAGTAACGACTACAGTTTGAGCACTGAAATCACTATATCCAGATCCTGTTATTCCAGCTCCTGAATCTAAGTTGCTAATATCAGCTCCAGAATCTCCTGTTATAGTAACACTTTCAATATAACCAGAGTCTCCAGTATTAGTAGGAATACAATATCCAGTGTAAACACCTAAAGGTCCAGTCCACAGACTTAAGTCTCCAGCTCCGCAATCTGCTTGAACATAGACATCATATGCAGTTTCAGCGGTTAAGCCAGTTATTTGAAAGTTTGTCGCTGTAGCAACTGCAGTTCCAACTTCGTCTGCATCGCCAGGAGTATAACCAGTAGCACCCCAAGAAACATTCCAGGAAGTTTCAGTATTACCAGCCATCCAATCGATGTCTACTGTAGAATCAGTAACACCTGTAGCGGCAAGAGTAGATGGTGCCATACAAGAAGGTACTACTTCCCAATAAACGTCATCCCAATAGTGACTAGTTCCATTGGCTGCACTTTTAATACCCAATCTAGCCCCAGCAGGAACTGTATTAGGAACAACCACTGAATATTCAGAATTTGTAGCATACGAAGTGTTAGTAATGCTTACTTCTTGAATTAAAGTAAAGCTATCATAATCAGTAACATCCGTAACATAACCTACTAATAAAGCACCAGAACCTGAGCCTACTCTTGCAGAAAGCTTTAAACGGTGAGTACCTGCGTCTATATTAGAAAATTCTGGCAATGCTACAATAATTGAATTCGATGTAGCACTAGTATATTGATAAATATTTCGAGTTCCTGAAGCTGGAGAAGTTGAAGATATAGTCTGACTTCCTGCGGATGCAGCTGGAACTATTCTTTCCCAACAATCTGGAACAATGCTTCCTGTACCGTACGAATCAAAGTTTTCGACCATAGTGTCAACAACACCACAAGCAGTTTTAAATGAATAGCCTATCCAGGCACTTTCTTCTCCACCACAATCTGCTTGAACATAAACTCTGTAACTAGTGTTTGGTGTTAACCCCATTACTTGGTATGAAGTCGTACTTACAGTAGCCTGACCGATTTCATTACCATCACCAGGAATGTAGTCTGCTAATCCCCAAGTTAGATTCCACGAAGTTTCAGTAGCACCAGCTGTCCAGTTAACATCGGCTGTAGTTTGAGTTATTGCAGAAGCAGCAACTTCAGTTGGACTTGGACATGATTGTTGGATACCTCCCAAGATCATAGTATTGATATAATCTACTCTAGTAGAAGCTGAAGGAGGAGATGTTGGGTCAGGGTTCGTTGTATCACTTCTATACGTCATTCCTCTGTTAGTCCCTGTAATAGTTTCAGTTTTTGCGAAATTAGCAGAACAAGTATATCCTGGCATATTTTCATGAACAGCTACAACTAAGTGGTCTGTTCCGTTATAACTAAATGGAGTATCGAATGTTATTGTCATCCAATTTCCTGCAGCTGGATATGTTACTGTACCTGAATAAACTTGTTCAAGTCCTGAAGCGTCAACCCAATCAGTAGTAGAAGCAAATGTTGTTTGAGTTGAATGACCTAAATAGATATCCCAATCTAAACTGTTATCAAATCCACCGCTTGTATAGTAAAAAGAGATAGAAGTAATATCTCCAGAGGCGTTAATCTCGCTTGAATATACTATTTGCTGCGTGTATGAATACCCCCAACACCCAGCAATTGGTATGGTAGAGGTCGTCCCGTCTTGTTCCCCAATGGAAACTTGCGCCATTCCTTGCCACGAAAACGTGGAAATCAGTAACGCTAAAAATAAAAAGGTAATTTTTTTAATCATTATGAATTGTTTTGGTTAATAATAAAGGCGTGAAGTTAAAAAATTCTAAACGGACTCACAATGTTTTACTAGATTGAATTAAAATAAAATAACACAGATAACCCCGCGTGTGTTTTTAACAGATTTTGAAAATTTTATCCATACACTAAGAAAGTTACCTCAAAAAATCTTTATTTTACTTTCAGGCTTATGAAATAAAATAAAGATTCTACCTATTAATTTTTAATTGGACCCAAAACACACACGGAGTATTGTTAATAATTTTATATTCTCTGAAAAATCAAAAGCCTCAACATTCGATTTTTGGATAGATAAACCTCAGTTAATTTGAGAACAATTTTAAAAGCATTCTTCTTATTGACCTTAATTTTGAGTTAAATTGCGGTTTAAAATAAAGTTCTAAGGCATCGCGAACAAGAATTAAGAATTTATGCTTTTTAGCTAGACAACTTATTCCCCCTATTCAAAACAAGCATCTGAAGTAGTTATCAACTGAATTGAACTTATAAAGTTTGCAGGATAATAAAAACAAATAAACTCATAATCACTAACTATCATTCCTATCACAGATATAGGATGACTAAATAAGTGTACTCAGCCAAGCAAATGGTGCTGACCAATCATTTAGAAGCGTGCATAAAATTCACTTTTTTCAAATATATCACCTCACCAAGCTTTGATGAAATCAATTGTCATCGCAATTTAGAATACAAAAAAAGCTTCCTTATTTTGAATTATCATTTCTGATTATTTAAAAAGTAGCTTAGCAATTCTATTGTTTCCAGAAGCGAAAGCAACACTATCGTTTACAAATTCAATGGCGAAAAATGCTTCTTTTGAAAGTTCTTTCCAGCTTTTACCACCATCTCCACTAAACGAAATTCCGGGAGATCCAACAGCAACTATCCCCTGCCCTGCTGTGCCTGGAATGTATTTTACTGAAGACTTATACCCAGGTTCCTCGCCATCGGCTATTAATTTCCAAGACTTGCCACCATTGGTCGTGATAGCTTTGTTCTTTTCATTATCAGTTTTTTTCTCCCAATTACCTCCAATTACAATTCCATTGTTTTCGTCTCTAAAATCAACACTGAAAATCCCCGTCATTGCTTTTCCGCTAACGATAGGAGTATCGTAAACTTTCCAGGTTTTTCCTCTGTCTGCGGTGTGCATTACTCTCGATTTTTTACCACCTGTTGCGACCCACGCGTTGTCACCATATATTGCAATATTAGAGTTACTTGCCGCAAAGGCAACCTCTCCTTTTTCAACCTTTGGTAGCATTTCACACGGAAGCTTTTCCCATGAATTCCCACCATCTCTGGTAACAATTACCGACAAACAATCTCCTATTAAATCTCCAACTGCAATTCCTTCATCATCATTCCAGAATTTCATCGAGTCGTAGAAAACTTCTGGGCCTATCTCATTATATACCTCTTCAATATTTGTAGCCTCAGAGCCATTAAAACCAATTTTATATAAAACTGCAGGATTGGCAATACTCAATACAAACACAGCTTCACTTGTAGCCGCAATAGACCGAAAATGCAATAACGAATCGGCATATTTAATTACAGCTAACTTTGGAGTATCGCCATCTATTAACCCCACTTTTCCTTTGTTTGCAGCAAACCACACTCGGTTTTCATCGAGAGGATGAATTGCCCGAATGCTTAAACTGTCCATAAATACAGGAGTAATTTTTACTGAATTAATTTCAATTTCGGCTTTATTAGTACAAGAAACAAAAGCCAATACGACAGCAATCGCAATGATAAAACGCATATTTTCATTTTTTGCCAAAAGTAATAAGCTTCGGTACAAATTTCAACTTTAACTACGTAAGTTGAAATTCACTCAGCTACCTTAAATCACTCATTTTAAATAAAATATAGCTTAGCAGGCAAATTTTAACTTTACTGTGTTGTTAATTTTCACTCAGCGACCTAAAATAGACGATTGGAAACGAAGTATTACTTGGCGTAAAAATTCAACTTTAACTGTATAAGTTGAAATTCACTCAGTTACTTTAAACAGGCTGGTTAAAACAAATTATAGCTTGATGCACCTATTTTAACTTTACTACAAAGGTTGAAATTTGTATTGAAGTTCAGTTTAGAATTCAGTTTCAAAAAGATACCTTTGCATTTGCTAAAGTTTTCAATAGAACGAACACTTTAAAAAACATGCCCGCAATAATTTTAAATCTTATTGCGGTAAAAAACACCTAGAATGAAACTACACCGAAATCTCGTTTTCGCAACAATAGATTCGCTTGATCTTATTTTCAATGAGAATAAACAAGCCGACAAAGTACTTAAAAACACCCTAAAGCGAGACAAGCGATGGGGCTCACGCGATAGAGGGTTTATTGCCGAAACCACTTACGACATAGTGAGGTGGAAACGATTGTATGCTGAAATTGCAGAGGTTCGCGAGCCATTTAGTCGTCCTAATTTATTTCGACTATTTACTGTTTGGGCCACTTTAAACGGCATAAAAATTCCAGATTGGAAACAATTTGAAGACACCCCTACCCGTCGAATTAAAGGTAAGTTTGACGAATTATCAAAAATTAGAAAGTATCGTGAATCGCTTCCTGATTGGTTGGATGAACTAGGAGAACAAGAACTTGGAAAAAAATGGGACAAGGAAATTGCAGCCTTAAACCAACAAGCAGATGTTGTTTTGCGTGTAAATACTTTAAAAACTACCGTTGAAAACCTTCAAAATGAATTGGCCGATCTCGAAATTGAAACCGAGACATTACCTGGATATCCGTATGCATTAAAGCTAAAGGAGCGTACAAATGTATTTACTACCGATGCTTTTAAAAATGGATTGTTTGAAGTTCAGGATGCTTCATCACAAAAAGTGGCAGAAATTCTAGATGCAAAACCTGGTATGCGCATTGTTGATGCTTGCGCTGGAGCTGGTGGAAAAAGTTTGCACATTGCCTCAATGATGGAAAATAAAGGGCAGTTGATTGCAATGGACATCTATGATAGCAAGTTAATCGAATTGAAACGTCGCGCAAGAAGAAACGATGTTTTTAACATCGAAACCCGCGTTATAGATTCAACTAAGGTTATAAAAAAGCTTATTGAAAAAGCAGACAAAGTATTAATCGATGCTCCTTGTTCAGGATTAGGGGTTTTAAAAAGAAATCCCGACGCCAAATGGAAACTACAACCTGAGTTTTTAGATTCTATCCGCGCTACTCAAAAAGAGTTGCTTAACTCCTATTCCCGTATGGTAAAACCCGGAGGCGAACTTGTATATGCCACCTGTTCTATCCTGCCTTCTGAAAATGAAATGCAAGTCAAAGCATTTTTAGCTAGAGAGGAAGGAAAAGATTTTTCTTTGTTAAAAGAAGAAAAAATACTGCCAAGTAAAAGTGGTTTTGATGGATTTTATATTTCTTTGCTTCAGAAAAAAGAAAAGTCGAAGAAAGAATAGTCTAATTATTACTTTCAAACGAGGCTACCTTCACTTTAATTTCAAAAATCAAAGCCAAAAGATAAATTGGACAGACCTTCTGGCGCATTAAAAACAAATATCAATTCAAGATGAGAAAATTATTTACCCTACTTTTTTTGGCTAGCATACAAGTTGTATTCGCCCAACAACCATATTATAATGATGTAGACCTTACACTTACTGGTCAAGACCTATACTATGAACTTCAGAATAAAATTGACAATGCAAGTTCTTCCTTCAATTATGGGGATAATAAGGACACTATGAAAATAACTGACAAAGATCCTAACAATAGCAATAACGTACTTCTAATTTATGGGTATAACGACAACGATGGAAATTGTGTTACAGACAGAACCCGTAATAAAAATAATTTTGGAGGTGGTAATTGCGAATACAACCGCGAGCACACTTTTGCTAGATCGAATGCAAATCCAGCCATGACAGGCTCTACCGGAATTATCGCCGACCCTCAAAACCTACGCCCATCAGATCAACGTATGAATAACAACCGCGGTAATTTAAAAATGGCCGCTGGTTCAGGAACTGCAGGACCTTCTTCTGGTGGCTTTTATCCAGGAGACGAGTGGAAAGGCGATGTAGCTAGAATAATGATGTATATGTACACCCGTTACGGAGACAGATGCAAACCTTCCCTAAATGGAATGGGTAGTTTGCAAAGCGGAAACGATATGCTTCAAATTTATCTGCAGTGGAACGTGGAAGATCCTGTAAGTGAATTTGAAGACCAAAGAAACCCTTATTTGGAAAATGTTTACGGAAACAGAAATCCATTTATTGACAACCCATACTTAGCAACTATAATCTGGGGAGGTCCAGTAGCCGAAGACCGTTGGAACATGATTGGAGTGCAGGATTTTGCCGCAGACTATATTAGTGTGTATCCAAATCCAACTACGGACGTTGTTTGGGTAAGCGACAATACTTCTTCTCCTGTTGAAACCTATGCTGTATATGACATTTCAGGAAGAAAAGTAATGCACAATACCTTCAATTCTTCTGAAAAAAGTATCGACGTTTCTAACTTAGATTCTGGAATGTACTTAGTAGAACTTATAGCTTCTGAAAAGCGTGTTGTTAAAAAGATTATGGTTCAATAGTAACCTTATTATTTTCTAATACAACCAAAAGCGGGTCCATCTGGATTCGCTTTTTTTTTATTTAAAGATTTTCAGTGTTTTCCAAAGAAAGCAACAAGATATTTCGGCTTCGATCAGCAACCGCCGCTGCGCTACAAGAACCAAGTCTGCCCACCGTTGAGGCGCGAACCAAGACTAGAAACGTGAACTACTGTATAACAATTTAAATATTGTAAATGAGATTGCGTTTTAATCTTCGGCATTATTTTTAAACAAGATAAAAAGGAAGGTTTTCATTAAGCTAAAATCCTTCTAACAACCTCGTAAACACACTATCATATTTTACACGAAATAAGTTACCTTTGCAGCTCAATAATATTTAAAGAAAGTTCAGGATGATTCACTTTTTTGGGAATACCGAAAACACCGTATTTGCCGTTCAAACCCACGCAAATATTTCAGAAGAAAATACTAAAAAGCTGGAATGGCTTTTTGGCAATCAGGCTAAGTTAGAGGAATCCGTCCTGTCCACAAACACGTCGGATTTTTTTATTGGTCCTCGCGCAGCTATGATTACGCCTTGGAGTACTAATGCCGTTGAAATCACTCAAAATATGGGGATTGAAGGCGTAATTCGCATAGAGGAATTTCACAACAGTTCAGTTGTAAAAGAGGCTTTCGACCCTATGATTTCTCAAAAATTTCAGGAACTAAATCAAGAGCTTTTTGATATTAACGTGCAACCTGAACCAATTTTAGAAATTGAAAATATTTCTGAATACAATGAAAAAGAAGGGTTAGCGCTAAATGCTGAAGAAGTTGAATACCTAGAAAACTTATCAAAAAAGATAGGTAGAAAGCTTACCGATAGTGAGGTTTTTGGTTTCAGCCAAGTAAATAGTGAGCATTGCCGTCATAAAATTTTCAACGGTGTTTTTGAAATAGATGGAAAAGAAATGCCTTCTTCCCTATTCAAACTTATTAAAAAGACCTCATCAGAAAACCCGAACGATATTGTTTCGGCATATAAAGATAACGTAGCTTTTATAAAAGGACCTAAGGTAAAACAATGGGCTCCAAAAAGCGCAGATAAGCCAGATTGGTACGAAGAAAAAGATTTCGACAGTGTGATTTCATTAAAAGCTGAAACGCACAACTTCCCAACTACAGTAGAGCCTTTTAACGGTGCTGCAACTGGTAGTGGAGGTGAAATTCGCGATCGTTTGGCAGGAGGAAAAGGTTCTTTACCGCTTGCTGGAACAGCGGTTTATATGACTTCATATTCACGATTAAACAAAGAGCCCTTCGACTCCGCTCAGAACAGACCTTGGGAAAAAGGAATGAAAGAACGCGATTGGCTTTACCAAACGCCTTTAGATATTTTAATTAAAGCTAGTAATGGAGCTTCCGATTTTGGAAACAAATTCGGTCAGCCATTAATCGCTGGATCTGTTCTTACTTTCGAACACGAAGAAGACGCCCGTAAATTAGGTTTCGATAAAGTGATTATGCTTGCTGGTGGTATCGGTTACGGAAAAGCAAGTCAAGCTATAAAAGACAAGCCTCAAGAAGGTGATAATATTGTAATTTTAGGTGGTGATAACTACCGAATCGGAATGGGTGGTGCTGCAGTTTCATCGGCAGATACTGGTGAATTTAGCAGCGGAATTGAACTTAACGCAATTCAACGTAGTAACCCAGAAATGCAAAAACGCGCTGCCAATGCCATTCGA
Organism: Brumimicrobium sp.; assembly: GCF_048268645.1. Classification (NCBI taxonomy): domain Bacteria; kingdom Pseudomonadati; phylum Bacteroidota; class Flavobacteriia; order Flavobacteriales; family Crocinitomicaceae; genus Brumimicrobium; species Brumimicrobium sp. The sequence goes on from NZ_JBLWVE010000012.1 coordinate 77,575, forward strand.
GCAATGGTAGAAAGCGACCACAACCCAATTGTTTCTATTCACGATCACGGTGCAGGTGGACACTTAAACTGTTTAAGTGAGTTAGTTGAAGAAACTGGAGGACGTATAGAAATAAGCAAACTTCCTATTGGCGACCCTACCCTATCCGACAAAGAAATAATGGGGAATGAAAGCCAGGAGCGAATGGGCTTAGTTATTGGTGAAAAAGACATTCAAAACCTTAAAAGAGTTGCAGACCGCGAACGTTCTCCTATGTACGAAGTAGGGAAAGTTACAGGCGACCAACGTTTCTGTTTTGAAAACAAAGACGGCAAAAAACCTATGGATTTTGCTCTTGAAGATATGTTTGGTAGCTCACCAAAAACAATAATGAAAGACAAAACCGTAAATAGAAACTATAAAAACTCTGTTTACGAAGCTTCAAAAATAAAGGAATACGTTACACAAGTGCTACAATTAGAAGCTGTAGCTTGTAAAGATTGGCTTACCAACAAAGTTGACCGTTGTGTAACGGGTCGTGTTGCAAAACAACAAACCGTAGGGCAATTACAATTACCATTAAACAACTGTGGTGTAATGGCTTTAGATTATCAAGGTAAAGAGGGCGTAGCCACTTCTATTGGGCATTCTCCGCTAACAGCCTTAATAGACCCTGCTGCAGGATCGCGCAATGCTATTACCGAATCTCTAACCAATATTGTTTGGGCTCCGTTAAAAGATGGTTTAAAAAGTGTTTCACTTTCAGCCAACTGGATGTGGCCTTGTAATAACGAAGGTGAAGACGCAAGACTATACGAAGCTGTTAAAGCTGTTTCAGATTTTTCAATTGATTTAGGAATCAATGTTCCAACCGGAAAAGATTCACTTTCAATGAAGCAGAAATACAAAAACGAAGAGGTTATTTCTCCAGGAACCGTAATTATTTCTGCTGCCGGAAACTGTAACGATATTCAAAAAGTAGTTGAGCCTGTTCTTCAGAACGGTGGTGGTAGTATTTACTATATCAATGTTTCTCAAGACAACTTTAAACTAGGCGGATCTTCTTTTGGACAAATTTTAAACGCTATCGGAAACGAAGCGCCAAATGTAAAAAGTGCCGAATACGTAAAAACGGTTTTCAATACGTTACAAGAACTCATTAAAGAAGGTAAAATTCTTGCTGGACACGATGTTGCTTCAGGTGGATTGATAACTACTTTATTAGAAATGTGCTTTGCCAACGTTAATCTTGGAGCAGATTTAGATCTTTCAAACTTAGGTGAACGTGATATGGTAAAAGTTCTTTTTGCTGAAAACGCAGGTCTTGTAATTCAAGCTTCGGAAGATACTTCAGTTGAAAAACTTCTATCTGAAAATAATATCGATTTCAAAAAAATTGGAACTGTTACAACTAATGAAACACTAGCTATTAAAAATAACCGTGAAGAACTTTCATTCAGCATTCCTGAAATGCGTGATGCTTGGTACGAAACTTCATATTTATTAGACCGAAATCAAAGCGGTTCAGAACTAGCTAAAGAACGTTTTGACAATTTTAAAAATCAGCCATTAACTTTCGAATTTCCAAAGAATTTCACAGGCAACCTCTCGACTGCGCTCGAGGAGACAATGTCAGGTGGAGCGCAGTCGAGACCCAAGGCAGCTGTAATCCGTGAAAAAGGAAGTAACAGTGAGCGAGAAATGGCTTATATGATGCACTTGGCAGGATTTGATGTAAAAGATGTGCATATGACCGATCTTATTGAAGGTCGTGAAGATCTTGAGGATATAAAATTCTTAGTTGCTGTTGGTGGATTTAGTAACAGTGATGTTTTAGGAAGTGCTAAAGGTTGGGCTGGAGCTTTCCTTTACAACGAAAAAGCGAATAAAGCATTAAAGAATTTCTTTGCTAAAGACGATACATTATCCTTAGGTGTTTGTAACGGATGCCAGTTATTTGTGGAGTTAGGATTACTTAATCCTGAAGATGAAGAAAAACCAAAAATGCTTCATAACGATACCAATAAATTTGAATGTGTGTTTACTTCGGTAAAAATTCAGGAGAATAATTCTGTGATGTTATCTTCAATGGCAGGAAGCACATTAGGAATTTGGTCGGCTCACGGGGAAGGAAAATTCAGTTTCCCAAAAGAGGAAAACCACTACAATATTGTTGCAAAATACGGTTATGATAAATTGCCATCAAACCCAAACGGAAGTGATTTTAACACTGCAATGATGACCGATAAAACAGGTCGCCATTTAGTAATGATGCCTCACTTAGAGCGTTCTACGTTCCCTTGGAACTGGGCATACTACCCAGAAGATAGAAAGGATGACAAAGTTTCTCCTTGGGTTGAAGCCTTAGTTAATGCAAGAAAATGGATTGAAAAGAAATAGATCTATTCTATAAATAATAAAAAACCGTTTGCATAAAATTTGTAAACGGTTTTTTTATATTGCTCACACCTCCTATCTCATTGGTAGAAAGAGATTTAAACCAAATAAACAATGTATTAATAAATTAAACTCTTAGCATTTAATTAAAGAAATTAGTGAGCGAATTAACAATAAGAAACCTATAAAACCCGCAATCCATTAACAACATCCTTACTTGGCTGCAGGAGTGTAACGTCTTTTCCATCTACGGCACCCAAAACCAGGCATTCGCTCATAAAATTGGCTATTTGTTTTTTAGGAAAATTCACAACAGCAATAACTTGTTTGCCTATCAATTCTTCCTTTGAATAAAGTGAAGTAATCTGTGCAGATGTTTTGCGACGCCCTATCTCACTTCCGAAGTCTATTAGGAGTTGAAAGGACGGGTTTCGGGCTTCAGGAAAATCATTGACTTCTAAAATAGTGCCGACCCGCATTTCTACTTTTTCAAAATCTTCCCAAGAGAGATTATTCATCGTGTCTAATAGAAAGTTTTTGAATCATTTTTGAGGAAATCGCACCGCGTTCTGCACCATAAGCATCAACAAGCAATCCTTTTCTTCCGTCTTGGGTTTCTATTAAATATAGAATTGTGTTATCTCCAGGATCGGTCATTCCTTCAAAACGGTAGAATTTAACGACCTCTAATTCGCCTGCCTTCCACTCTTTTTTTAAGGATTTTGACTCAATTCCATCGGCTATAAGATTGAAATCTTCAGAATAACCTTTATTTTGTAAATCTTCGATTGCCACCGAAAGTGATGAATAAGAATTTTTCATAATAATTGATTTAATTTTTAAAGTTAATAGAGTTATTCTTCACTAGCAAAGATTTAAATTTTATTTAGCACAAATAAATATGGCATGAAGACTTAGAAAAGTTTATATGCTTACGAATCAACCTCATATTAACCATTCAAAATTTGTAACTTTAAACCGTAATTTAAAATCAAAATTATATTTAAAAATGGCCGATACTGAATCCACAATGCTTCCTTTAAATACTATTGCACCTGATTTCACTTTGCTAGATGCAGTTAGCTTGAATACGGTTTCCTTAAAGGACGTCCGCGGTGAAAAAGGAACTGTAGTAATGTTTATCTGCAATCACTGCCCTTTTGTTAAACACGTGAATGATGAAATAGTGCGCATCTGTAATGATTATAGAGTTACAGGTTTTGGATTTGTAGCCATTAGCAGCAATGATGTTGAAAAGTATCCAGAAGATAGCCCAATCGAAATGTGGCGAACCGCGCAACGTGTTGGGTATCCATTTCCGTACTTATATGATAAAACTCAAGAAGTAGCAAAAGCCTACGATGCTGCCTGCACTCCCGATTTCTATCTTTTTGACGCTGAACTAAAGCTTGTTTATCGCGGACAGTTAGACAACTCCAGACCTGGGAATGGTATTCCAGTAAACGGGCGTGACCTTCGCGAGGCTTTAGATAATATTTTGAACAACAACCCACAGCGGAAAGACCAAAAGCCTAGTATGGGTTGTAATATTAAATGGCGGAAAACCACAACTCAGCCTTAACTGAAGATTACAAGATATTATCACCATAGAAAATAGAAGAAAGGGTAAGATGCTTAAATTGGACTAATGTAACTTTTGTTTATATTACGACTTCTCTCCTGTTCCACCATTTCTCCTACTACTTGTTTATGCTTTAAACTTCATTTAAGATTCCTTATTCTAACTACATTATATTCAGATTTTTGGTTGGTTAATACCGTTTATGTTTTATTAATAAACTGGAAATGATATTCACGTAATATATGGGGGAGGTTTCGACCTGAAAAGTAGAATACACTTCGTAGTATTGGTTAAAAGTTGGAAGATCGGCTCCCTCGGGAACCGCTTTTTATTTTTGGGGATGGATGAGGATGAAGATGAAGTTTGACGATTTACACCACGACATTTAGACTCACGACAAAAAATACTTTGCGCCCTAGAGAGAAATTATAACTTCAAGAAAAAGCATGACGATTTAAAACTTCAAAAACCTCCTGTTTATGCGAATCAAAAGTTAAATAGGGTTATCCCCTAGATTATACTTTTATATAAACATCAGTTTTGTAATTCACTTAATAAACCACGGAATTATGAAAAAACTACACCTCGTAGCTACAAGATTCTTGGTTTTGAACCTGATGTTTTTCAGTACTTTAGCATCAGCTCAAACACCAGAACAAGCTAAAAAAATCACTGCGTCGTATGACCAGGCGTATCTTCGAGATCTAGCTGCCAAATCTCTAGAAGAGTCGACAAAGAAGAAAAAAGCAGCAATTGAATTTGCAAAAGCCAGGAACATTCCTGTTGCCTATACTACAAAAGAAGGTTCGTATGTTGAGTTGCAGGAAGTTCTTCCAGACGGCACCCTTCTCTATAATACCACTTATAATGCCGATGCAGCAAATTCGACACGAACAAACCACCTTAACATTGGTGGTTCTACAGGCTACAACCTCGAAGGCCAAAATATGACTGCCTATGTTTGGGATGGAGGACATCCTCGAGCAACGCATCAAGAGTATGATGGACCTGGTGGTACTAACCGCTTCTCAATTATGGACAGCTCAGAAGAAGGCGGTCTACAACTAAACTCTCATGCTGCACACGTTGCTGGTACAATAGGTGCTTCGGGTGTTGAACCCCAAGCTAAAGGGATGGCTCCACGTTCAAACGTAAAAGCCTATAAATGGAATGATGACTTAGCTGAAGCAACAACAGAAGCAGCAAATGGAATGTTAATTTCAAACCATTCCTATGGTACTTACGCTCAAAATGTTTCAGACGATAGACTATTCGGATCTTATCAATATCTATCACGAGTTTGGGATAACCTGATGTTTAACGCACCTTATTATTTAATGGTTGTTGCAGCAGGAAACGATGGAAATAACACCCACTTTAACGGTCATCCCCTTGCGCCAGGTTATGATATGTTAACCAATAGGCAAACAGCAAAAAACAACCTGATTGTGGCAAATAGCCAGGATGCAGTTATAGATAGTAACGGAAACTTAGTTTCAGTAGCCATTACTTCTTCTAGTAGTCAAGGCCCAACGGACGACCTACGAATCAAACCAGACATTTCTGGAAATGGATATTTTGTGTATTCTACTGTTGAAACTTCTAATAATGCCTACGATACTAAAACTGGAACTTCTATGGCTTCGCCAAATGTTGCGGGTTCTTTATTATTATTGCAAGAGCATTATAATAAAGTGAACAGCAATTTTATGAAAGCTGCTACTTTAAAAGGACTTGCTTTACATACTGCAGACGATGCTGGACCTGTGGGGCCTGATGCTCGATTTGGATGGGGACTTTTAAACTCAAAACGTGCTGCAGAAACCATAACGCAAAATGGAACTAGTGCGCTTATGTACGAGATGCTAATCTCACAAGGACAAACTATCACACTACAAGTGGATGCCGATGGCGTTAACGATTTAATTGCTTCCGTCTCTTGGACAGATAGACAAGGAGAAATAAACAATATTTTAAACTCTCCTACACCAACGCTAGTGAATGATTTGGATATCCGTGTTTCAAAAAACGGAACTACTTTCTACCCATGGCGACTCACTTCTGCTACAACAAATAGCAACAGTGGAGACAACCACGTTGATCCGTTCGAGCGCATTGAAGTTGCCAATGCTTCCGGCACATATACTGTAACTATTAGTCACAAGGGAACCTTAGTTGGAGGAAGTCAAGCTTTTAGTCTTATTGTTACTGGAATACAAGTAGATTGCTCAACTGCATCTGTACCACAAGCAGTTAACACTCTCGAGGTTCAAGGAGAAACCGCTACTATTGCTTGGACACCAATTCCTGGAGCAACCTACGATTTGAGATACCGTAAAGTAGGAGTTTCGACCTGGACATCTGTGTCGGACATTACTTCTAATACTTATGAAATTACCGGACTTAACACTTTCACCGAATATGAAGTGGAAGTAAGAAGTAAATGTGTATCGGGAACACCTTCAAACTACTCAAATACGCTTAATTTCACTACTGCTGGACTAGATTATTGTGCTTCTTTCTCTTCATCGGCAAGATCAGATTATCATATAAGCAATGTGACTTTAAATACAATAAACAATACCTCAACCGAAAGTACCTATTCAGATTTTACAAATATAAGCACAACATTAACCGCTGGTGAAACCTATACTATTGCACTTACTACTGGCGCAGATGCTAATTACAGAACTTATTATAATGTGTGGATAGATTATAATAACAATGGCGTATTTAATACATCTGAAAGAGTATTCACTACCCAAGGTGTCGCTAACAATGTAGCTTCAGGTTCCTTCACTGTACCTTCGGATGTGAATCCGTCAACAACTACCATGCGTGTTATACTGAGCTATTCAGCAATATCAAATCCTTGTGGTGAAATATCTCTTGGTGAAGTTGAGGACTATGCTATAAATCTTCAAACAGCAGAACCTTGTATTGCTCAAACACCTCAAAATGTTAGTGCTAGTAATATAAACGATGATTCAGCAACAGTAACTTGGACGTTAATCCCAGAGATGACATACGATCTAAGATATCGTGAAGTTGCCACTTCTACTTGGTCTGATGTACTTGATATTTCAACAAATTCATACGAAGTATCAGGACTTAATCCTGAAACTGAATACGAAGTTGAAGTGAGAAGTAAATGTTTAGACGGAACACCTTCAGATTATTCAACTGCAATTTCTTTTACTACGACTACTATGGTAGTGACTTATTGCGACTCTTCTAGTAGTGTTGCAAGAGGTGATTACTATTTAAGTAATGTAACTTTAAATACTATAAACAATACTTCAGCGGAAAGCACTTACTCTGATTTCACAAATATTAGTACGGAGCTAACTGCTGGTGAAGCATACACAATTTCGTTAACTCCTTCTGCTGATGGAAATTACTGGACTTCTTATGGCGTTTGGATAGATTATAATAACAATGGCGTTTTTGATGCAGCGGAAAAAGTGTTTGAGTACACTGGAGGTTCAGTTGAAGTTGCAACAGGCTCCATCATAATTCCTGCAGATAGTAACCCACTATCCACAACCATGCGTGTTTCTATGACATCAGGACAAACAGTGCCTGGTCCGTGTGACTCGATTGTTAATGGAGAAGTTGAAGACTATACGATTGTGCTTTTGGAGGCTACTTGTACTGCTTTAGTACCTCAGGATGTTGCAGTAACTAACGTTGCTGAAGAAACGGCGACAGTGACTTGGACGTCAATTACAGAGATGACTTATGACCTTAGATACCGTGAAGTAGCTTCTTCTACTTGGTCTGATGTACTTGATATTGCAACGAATACCTACGATGTAACAGGGCTTAATCCTGAAACTGAATATGAAGTTGAAGTGAGAAGCAAGTGTACAGACGGAACACCTTCTGAATATTCAGCTGCGGTTTCCTTCACTACTAATTCTGTGGAAGTAACGTATTGTGATTCTTATGCAAATTATCCACTTGCAAACTTCCATATTAGTAATGTAAGTTTAAATACTATCAACAATACTTCAACGGAAAGTGGATACTCTGATTTTACAAATATAAGTACAGATTTAGCCGCTGGTGCAACATACACCATTTCCTTGACCACTGGTTCTGATGCTGATTATCCTGCATATTACGCTGTTTGGATAGACTACAACAACAACGGCACATTTGAAGCTACAGAAAGGGTTTTTTCAATAGCAACTACGGCTGATGTAGTAGCTACTGGTTCCTTCACTCTACCTTCTGATGTAAACCCTATAACTACTAGAATGCGTGTTTCCTTGAGTAATTCTCCAGGAATACCTGCACCGTGTGAGAATATTAACATTGGAGAAGTAGAAGATTATACTATCAACCTTGTGCCAGCACCAGCTTGTGCTGCTCCTACAAATCTTAATTTAGTACAGGTAACTGCAACTTCAGTTATTATAAATTGGACAGCAGGTGGTACTGAGTCCAGATGGGTTGTTTCTTATGGAACACCTGGTTATACTCCAGGCGATAGCAACGAAATTAGCTTGTTAAATGCGAATTCACCTGGTGGTCAGATTTCTGGATTAAACGCTAACACACAATACGATTTATATGTTCGCGCTAACTGTGAACCTGGATTGAGTGAATACGTAGGACCACTTAGTTTTACTACGCCTTCAGCTTTAGTTAATGACGATCTTTGTGATGCTTTACCTTTAACCTTGGGCGCAAGTTCAGCTGGAGATGCTTATACGAATGTTGGCGCAACTGCACAAGCTAACGAACCACAAGGTAGTTGTGCTTATGGTACTATTATGTCTGTATGGTTTAGCTTTGAAGCTCCACTTAGTGGAAACGCAACAGTGACTACGGATATCGCGGGTGGATCTTTGAATGACACTGAAGTCACTATTTATGAAGCTCCTACAGATTGTGCAGACCTATTAACCCTAGGTGCAGAAATTGCCTGTGATCAAGATGGAGGAGGAACTACTGGTCATAATTGGAGATCTATAGCTACAATGACTGGCTTAACGCCTGGGAACACCTATTACATCCAAGTTGATGGTTATGGTTCAAGCACAGGTACTTTCGGTATTGAAGTACACGATGATGGATATGACGGTTTTGTTTATGAAAACGGTACTTGGAGTCCTCAAAACCCAAGTGGTGTTGCTACGACAGCAGATGACATTTATGTAATAAACGGTACAACAAGTCTTACTGCAAATACTGGAGTAAACAACCTTACTATTATGTCTGGTGCTACTTTAGAAATTAACAATGTACTTACTTTGGGTGGTGACATTACTAATGATGGAAACCTTGTATTTGCAAGTAGTGATTCTGGAAACGGAGAGCTTGCTGAGGTATCAGGAACTTCAAATATTTCAGGGAATGTTACCGTAGAGCGTTATATGAAAAACAAGCGTTCATACAGAATGGTAAGTAGCGCAGTAACCACAACCTCTTCTATCCACGACAACTGGCAAGAAGGTGCTACTAGTAGTTCAGATAACCCAGCTCCAGGTTTTGGAACCCATATTACAGGAACTACTACAGACCAAATGAACGGTTTTGACGCTACAGCTACAGGTAATGCTTCAATGTTTACGGTTAATGTTGCAACACAGCAGTTTGAGGCTATTGGTAATACCAATGTAAACACTTTGACAGCAGGTGAAGGCTATTTATTGTTTGTTCGTGGAGATAGAAGCATTGATCTGACTGATCCATCCGACAATTTATCTAGCTCAACGGTGCTTCGTGCTACTGGTTCATTAGTTACAGGTACCAACACACAAAGCTTTGCTGATGCATCTGCAAACAACTTTGTTATGTTCGGAAATCCTTATCAGAGTGCTGTTGACATAAACAGTGTATTTGCTGCTTCAACTAATGTTGCTCCAGGATTCTACTACGTTTATGACCCAAGTCTCGGGACTTACGGATCGTATGTAACCGTAGATCTATCTGATGGATCGAACACAGCTGGTTCTAGTGCTAATCAATATTTACAACCAGGTCAAGCCGCACAGGTTAAAGTAACTGGTCCTGCAACAGTAGTGTTTAACGAGAGTGCTAAAGCTCCTGGAATGTACACTTCGACTAGCGCTAACCCTATGGCTGCAAACGATATGCTAACCGTTCAGCTATATACAACTGAGAACTTCAACAATGGAGGTCCAGTACACGATAGCTTCGGAATTGTATTTGCAGAGGGCAACGACAACAGAATTACTGCTGCAGATGCTACAAAGCCGATGAACTTTTACGAAAACTTAGGTGTAAACAACAACGGAACTTACTTGAGTATTGAGCATAGAGAAATGCCAGAAGCAGGCGACGAATATGGATTGTACAGTGCAGGCTATACGAAAGCTGAATACACATTGAAAGTAGTAGTTGATGGATTAGAAGCTAATGACTTCTACCTTGCAGATCACTTTACAGGTACACGTATCCTTTTAGAAGCTGGAGAAAATAGCTACAAATTTAAAGTTGACGCTAATGAACCAATGAGCATTGCTACCGATCGTTTCTCAATCTATACAGAGCAACGTTTAGGAGTTGATGATAACAACCTACTTTCAGGCATCCGCCTCTACCCTAACCCATTGAACGGAGATACATTCTACATAAATGCACCAAAGTTAAACGGAGAGCAATTGTCAGTTAGCATCAGCGACGTAGCTGGAAGAAGCATCTACGAGCAAACGTTAGACTGCCGAGCAAATACAGTAACTGTTCCAATGGGCGATAATATTGCGTCTGGTGTTTACTTAGTTACGTTAAAGCACGGTGGAGAGACTTATACTTACAGATTAATTAAGGAATAAGAATCTTTAAAACAGAATTAATATGAAAACTAAAATAAATAATATGAAAGTAAGCAATAGCACCATTAGTAAAAAAGCCTTATTACTATTTACCGGTCTAATGCTTATTGGAAGTATAACCGCAACCGCCCAGATAGGATTACCTGGAGGAGATCCAAATATCCCAGATGCCCCTATTGACGGTTTCTTGAGTATTGGCCTCATTGCTGGAGTCTGTATTGGTTTACGAAAGCGGATAAAAGAATTGAAGGAGTAAAACTCTGAATGTTCTAATAGATTAGTTTTATTAGGTGGTTTGTTTGAAGAGAGGGTTCCAATTGTGGAGCCCTCTTTTTTTTGAAGATGTAGTTGAAGATGAAATCCAAATCCAAAGCGAAATCAAAAGAGAATAAATAACCCTTTGTGGCCTTAACGAAAAACTTTGCGACTTTGCGTGAAAATACGGAGCAGTGATTTTGAAGAAAACAAGACTGATAAAGATGCTACTTTAGCCAGTCTGAAAATAAGTCAACAGTAAAATACCTGACCCCTATTTTACTTTAAATCTAAGTTTAGTCTTTTAATCAACTCTTCGTAATTAAACGATTTTGAAACAGGTAATTCTTTGTTTATTGAAACTAAGATTGAGTTTCTATCTATAGCCTTAATTTTTTCAACATTCACGGCGTACCTTCTATGAATTCGGTATAGATTTTCATAATCTAACATTTTTAAAACCTCATCTAATTTTCCACGTACTTCATGTGTTATTGAAGCTATTTTTAAGTGAACGTAGTTTCCTTCAGACTTGAGGTAAACCAAATCGGCTTTATTGATTTTCACTAACCCACTTCTAGATTTGATAATCGTAGGAATGACTTTTACGGGATTCTTCTCTTTGTTTCGCTTCTGAAGATTTCTGCAAGCCATTTTTACAGATGATATTAATGTGGGATTATTGAATGGCTTCATTATATACCCGTCGGGGTCTGTACTATGAATTTCCTCTAACATTGCATCACTGCCATAAGCCGTCAAGAAAACGATGGCACAATTCAGAGATTCTCTTATTTTTTTAGCCAACCAAATACCGTCTTTAGCACCTTTTAAATTGACATCTATAATCACCACTGTCACATTTTTTTGTGGAATTTCTAACCAAGCATTTTCGGCAGCAGAAGCGCTTCCTACATATTGGTAACCCGCGCGCTGCAATACTGAAACCAGTGCTGCCCGCGTTACTCCCATATCTTCTACAATGTAAAAATTTTGATTTTCCATATTAATCTGTAAAGGTTATGTTGCAGTTAAATCCGTTATTATTCGTAAACTTTACAGTGCCATCAAGATCTTCTACAAGCATAATAATCAAATTGAGCCCCGTATTGTAATAGTTTGAATTATTGATGTTATTAAAACCACTTCCACTATCTGAATAGTCTAGGATATATATACCTTTGTTCTTAGAAAGGGTTATATCTATTGTCCCTGTTTCATCAAAAGCGTGTTTAAGCGAATTTGTTATCAATTCACAGATAATCAATGCTAAAGGAGTTGCTTTTTTTACATCTAACTGCACTGTAGGAGCCGAAACATTGTAACCAATATCGATATTTGGATAACTATCTATAAGCAAATGGCCTAGCTTTTTTAAGTAGGCTTGCATATCGAGTTTTGAAACCCCTTCCTGTTCATAAAGCAGTTCGTGAATCATAGACATACTTTGCAAATAGGCTTGAGATTCCTCATAGATTTTTGCGTGCTTTTTAGAGTCAATTTTACCACGTTGCAACTCCAAAATACCGGACACTACTTGTAAATTATTTTTAATTCGATGGTGAATTTCATCTAGCATAATCCCCTTTTCATTTAAACCTTTTTGAAGTGCATCTTTTTGATTGGCAATAATTTTGTTTGCTTTTATAGCCTTATAGAGCATAAAGCCAATAATGAATCCCAACAATATTACTATACATAGAAAAACAAGTTGAATAAAATTAGCTTCTTCTTTTTGTTGAAGCAGTTTTTTATTTTTTTCTAATGCCTCCCCTGTTTTAACAAAATTGAATTTTGCCGTTGCCTCAGCGTAGCTTTTTTCATCCTTGGCTTTGTTTAACGAATCGATTAAAGCTAAACTTTGCTCAAAATAATTTAGCGCCTTTTCATTCTCCTCTTGTGCCAAGCTTATTTTCGCCTTTAATAAATAAGCATTTTTACGATTGGCAGGGTTTCGAAAAAATTTTTCAAAAGCTAAAGTGCTATCCGTGTATGCTTGGGCTAATACAAGCATATTGTTATGATAATACAGCTCAGAAAGATTTTGATAAACTTGGGCTGCGGTATTGGGTTCCTTTACAGCTTTGCTTGAAGCCAATTCATTTTTAAACGCTTGTTCCTTCTTGTTAAAACCTGCGCCTTCTATATCAACTTTAACGATATTCGATGCAACTACATTCTTAAAATGATTTATATATTCTTCGGAAAAATAGTGGTCTTTAAGATCGTTTCGACCCAAAATTTGAATTGCTTTTCTGTAAAAAATAAGCGCACTATCGGGTTTTTCCTGCTTTGCAAAGGTTAATCCAATATTATTGAACATACTGCTGGCTCGAAAAAAATTGTCAGCCTTTAGAAACACGTCTGCTTGCTTTTTATAATTGTTACGGGCAAGTGTGTACTGTCCCAAATTATAATAAATAAGGGCTAACTCATTAAAATACCCGTAGGTTTTGGGCCAAACCAAGTAATTGAATTTCTCATTTTGTTCAATCAGAAGGTTCAGGATGTTAAGTTGTTGTTGGTAATATCCTTTGCGCCGATAACTAGAATTAATAGCCAAAAGCGCATAAACACTTTCAGGCAGCTCCAAAAACTCTGGCTGTATCAGTAATTTTTCACCAATAGAAACAACAAGGTCATCTTTTAATCGGTTGTCGTAATATATCAACAAATAATACTGTGATAAAAGTTCTTGTGTTTCGCTTCCCTGATTTTCAGCCCAAGTTTTCGCACTTTTCAGCGTATTAAGAAGTTTAGTAGACCAGTAAAAATCTTCTTCTTTATGAGATGCCAGCTGCTGAATTTGCGGTCGAAGTTTATTGAAATCTTCCGATGTTTCTATCGGATAGCTGTTTTCCAAATTCGTTTGCACTAACTCATTTTGCGAAATGCAAGAAAAGCCAATGGCGAAAAACAATATGTGGATTATTAATTTCAATAATTCTGAATATTCAATATGCTGATTTTTTTACTGATTTCTATGATATAAATTAAACTGTTTATCCCGTTTCGCGTGAAGCTTAGCACTATGGTTAAGAGTAATTAATCTCAAGTTTAAAATACGAATCTACTTTCAGCTTGATTGGTTTATTCAATTTTATTGGCACCAGGCACAACTAAAAAACAAGTAATACTTTTTCAAACAACCACTCATAAAACCACATCACCCACACCCATAAGCCCCCATATAACCAATAATTCATACAGATATCTCAATTTTAGTAAACATATCTCAAAAAGGCTTGTAATACGTAAAAATAAAAGTTAAAGATGAAAAGTCAGCCTTGTTTATTCGAAATAGTGAAGAATCAGTTTTTAAACAGCAACAGATAATTTAGCATAAATTCAATTTAAACGTAAAAAAACACCCATACTTCACAAAAAAAGGGTATTACTTCACAAAACGACTTGTTTTGCGTAAATTTATTTAATTCAACATAACTTGCATTATTAAATAAATTTCCGATAAAAAATCAGCGAAAATTAGCGATTATGAAAAATATATACTTTTTATTTTTAGTATGCTCAATGGCTCTAAATGGTATTGCACAAAGTGATTCCTGTGCATCCCCAACCGTGCTAACTTCTTGTTTAGTAAAAAGTGGGAATAACATAGGTTCGACAGCAGATTTAGGTTCTGAAGATTCATTTGACCCAATGAGTATTTGCGCACTTTCGGTAGAAAACACCGTATGGTATACCTACACTCCTACTGTTTCGGGCCCTCACGAGGTTACAGCTGTATTAAGCACCTGTAGCCCTTATAATTCTGGGCTTCAGGCTGGGTTACTAAGCGGTACCTGTGGAGGCCCGTATACTTCAAAGGGGTGCGGATTTCTTCAGGCTGGAACCACAAGCACATTTCAAGCTACTTTAACTGCTGGCGAACCCGTACTTCTTGTATTGGATGGCGATGGTGGTGATGAGTGCACAAGTATTGACATTTCTATATGTCCTGTATCACAACCAGCCGATGCCTTTATCACCACTTGGAAAGGGAGTAGCTATACAATACCAACCAACCCTGCGAGCGGCCTTTATAATTATAATATAACTTGGACAAATCTTGATAATCCAGGCATTGGAGATGGATCTGCGACTAACCTAACCGGAGATTACTTAATTTCAGGTGTTACTTCTAGTGATAAATATAGAGTGGAAATTACGGGGTTGTTTCCTCATTTTTATATGAATGCCAATAGCGATGCATTTAAACTGAGGTCTATTGAGCAATGGGGAAATAATGCGTGGACAAGTATGGAGGCAATGTTTAGTAACTGCGTGTTTATGAATTATAATGCTACGGATGTTCCAGATCTATCAAATGTTACAAATGCTTCGGAAATGTTTCGTGATACTAGTGCTTATATTGGAAATTTAGCCAGCTGGGATGTAAGCACCATTACAGACATGAGCTATATGTTTTATGATATTACCGGAACGATTTCAAACATTAGTGGTTGGGATGTTAGTAATGTAACAGATATGAGCTATATGTTAGGAGCAGATATTCCTGAAATTCACAATATGTTTAATCAAGACATTAGTAGTTGGAATGTTAGTAATGTAACTAATATGGAGCATATGTTTTTTAAAAGCGTCTTTAATCAAGACATTAGTGGTTGGGATGTTAGTAGCGTAACTAATATGAACAATATGTTCAACAGGGCAGGATCCTTTGATTTTTCACTTGGAAATTGGGATGTAAGTAATGTGATAAATATGACAAATATGTTCACAGATTCAAATTTGTCTACAACTAATTATGATTCTACCTTAAATGGGTGGAATGCTTTAAATCTAAAACCCAATGTTACTTTAGGAGCAACAGGTTTAAATTATTGTAATGGAGAATTAGCTCGCCAAAATATGATAGATAATGATGGATGGACATTTACGGGAGATAATTTGGATTGTACAGGAGCAGCCTTTATCACTACTTGGCAAACCACCAACGCCAATGAAAGCATTACCATCCCCACAAATCCAGCTCTTTCAGGCTACAACTATACCGTAGATTGGGGCGATGGCAATACTTCTACCGCTCAAACGGGTGATGCTACCCATACGTATGCTACGCCTGGCACACATACGGTTTCTATCACTGGAGAATTCCCATCTATCTGTTTTTTTTACAGCAATAATAAAAATAAAATTATTTCTATTGATCAGTGGGGAACAGGAACATGGAAATCAATGAGCCGGGCATTTCAGGGATGTGTTAATTTACAGGGTAGTTATACAGATGCACCAAACCTAAGTTCGGTAACTGATATGAGAATGATGTTTCGCGATGCAACTGTTTTTAATGGCAATGTAAGCAACTGGAATGTTGAAAACGTGATTAGTATGATGGGAATATTTTGGGAAGCTTCTGCTTTTAATGGCGATGTAAGCAATTGGAATGTAGCCAACGCAACTGACATGAGCTATATGTTTCTTGCTGCCCTTGCGTTTAATGGCGATGTAAGTAATTGGAATGTAGCCAACGTAACTAATATGAAGTATATGTTTTTGCATGCTTCTGCTTTCAATGGCGATGTAAGTAGCTGGAATGTTGAAAATGTTACGGATATGGATAGAATGTTTGACGGAGTAACTCTATCCACTGCAAATTATGATGCCTTATTAAATGGTTGGAGCACACAAACATTGCAACCAAATGTAGATTTTCACGCAGGATATAACACCTATTGCGCAACGGCCGCCAGAGATATATTAACAAACGCACCGAATAACTGGACCGTTACCGATGGCGGTTTAGACCCAAATTGCGCTAGTAACACCGACGCCTTCATTACCACTTGGCAAACCACCAATGCCAATGAAAGCATTACCATCCCTACAAATCCAAATGTTTCAGGATACAACTATACGGTAGATTGGGGCGATGGGAGTACTTCTACCCCTCAAACGGGTGATGCTACCCATACGTATGCCACGGCTGGCACATATACGGTTTCTATTACGGGAGAATTCC
Organism: Brumimicrobium sp.; assembly: GCF_048268645.1. Classification (NCBI taxonomy): domain Bacteria; kingdom Pseudomonadati; phylum Bacteroidota; class Flavobacteriia; order Flavobacteriales; family Crocinitomicaceae; genus Brumimicrobium; species Brumimicrobium sp. The sequence goes on from NZ_JBLWVE010000012.1 coordinate 94,577, forward strand.
CTGCTATTTTTTTTAACAATTTTGGCAGTAAAGAGAAAATCACCTCTATTGAGCAGTGGGGAACTGGAAACTGGACTACTATGACACGGGCTTTTTATGGCTGTACTAATTTACAGGGTAATTATACAGACTCACCAAATCTAACTGCGGTAACTGATATTAGTTTAATGTTTACGGAAGCTAATAATTTTAACGGAAATGTGAGCAACTGGAACGTCTCAAACATTACCGATATGAGTTTTATGTTTTATGGCGCTAGTAGTTTTAACGGCGATGTAAGCAATTGGAATGTAGAAAATGTAACGGATATGAGCTGGATGTTTAGTGACGCCTCCATTTTTAACAGAGATTTGAGCAACTGGAACGTGTCAAATGTAACGGATATGAGCAATATGTTCAGGGGCGCTTCTACATTTAACGGCGATGTAAGCAACTGGAATGTAGAAAATGTTACCAATGTAAATAGCATGTTTGATAATGCTTCAGCTTTCAACGGCGATGTAAGTAATTGGAATGTAGAAAATGTTACGGATATGAGCAGTATGTTTTCTTATGCTAACGTCTTTAACCAAAATATAGGAAATTGGGACGTTTCAAATGTTTTGGATATGTCCTGGATGTTCTATAATTCTTTAAGTTTTAACCAAAATATCGGTAGTTGGAATGTATCTAATGTAACAAATATGAATGGAATGTTTGCATCTGATTCTCCTTCCAGTTTCAACCAAGATATTGGCAATTGGAACGTAGTAAACGTAACAGATATGGGATTTATGTTCTCTGGTGCTTCCGCATTCAATCAGGATATTGGGAATTGGAACGTGGGGAATGTTACCAGTATGGGCTATATGTTCTATGGGGCTAGTGCATTCAATCAGGATATTGGTAATTGGAATGTGGGCAGCGTGACCAAGATGTTCTCTATGTTCATTGAGGCTACTGCCTTTAATCAGAATATTGGCAACTGGGACGTAGGCAATGTAACTGCTATGCAGGGTATGTTTTTGAGTACCAGTCTATCAACAGCAAATTATGATGCCATTCTAATTGGCTGGGCAACCGATAGTAGCGGTGTGGCCGGTGATGGTATAGACGACATCCCCAACAATGTACCCTTTGGAGCCGGAACCAACCAATATTGCACAGCCGATATAAAACGCCAAGAACTCATTGATACATACGGATGGACAATTACCGATGGCGGTCTTAACTGCTCAATGGAACCTACAAGTGCCTTCATTACCACTTGGCAAACCACCACTGCCAATGAAAGCATTACCATCCCTACAAATCCAGCTGTTTCAGGCTACAACTATACGGTAGATTGGGGCGATGGAAACATTTCTACCGCTCAAACTACGGATGCTACCCATCAATATACCACGGCTGGCATATACACGGTTTCTATTACTGGGGATTTTCCTGCTATCCAGTTTGGTAGTGCAAATAGCATTGCCATCAACGACCAAAAACTGTTGACCATTGAGCAATGGGGCACGCAGGTGTGGCAGGGAATGGATAGTGCCTTTAAAGGTTGCTCAAATTTAACCACAGAATCTGCTACAGATGCGCCCGTATTGGCTGCCAATTCTAGTTTTAATTCCATGTTTTTTGGGTGTACAAACTTCAATTCAGATTTGAATGATTGGGATGTAAGCAATGTCAACACCATGGTGTCCACGTTTCAAGATGCTGCTTCTTTCAATGGAGGTATTTCAAACTGGAATGTCGAAAATGTTACAGATATGAGCAATATGTTCAGGTATGCCTATGACTTCGACCAAAATATTGGAAGTTGGAATGTAACTAACGTAACAAATATGAGTAAAATGTTTTATTATGCCTCTACCTTCAACCAAAATATTGGTGGATGGAATGTATCGAGCGTAACAGATATGTCATTCATTTTTTACCAAGCAGCTGTTTTTAACCAAAACATTGGAAGCTGGAATGTGTCCAGTCTAATGGATTTGACTGAGATGTTTTCGTATGCCATTGCCTTCAACCAAAGCATAGGAAACTGGAATGTATCAAATGCAACAAATATGTATAGAATGTTTCATCATGCAGAGGTCTTTAACCAAGATATTGGAAACTGGAATGTAGCCAATGTAACAGATATGGGGATGATGTTTTATGAAGCTAATGCCTTCGATCAGAACATCGGAAGCTGGGATGTATCGAACGTTATGGATATGACCTGGATGTTTCTTGGCGCAACCTTATCTACTGCCAATTATGACGCCTTACTTACTGGTTGGAGTGCCTTGCCCCTGCAAAACAATGTAACATTTGATGGCGGAAATAGCCAGTACTGTACAAGCTCAATAGAACGACAAGCTATTATAACTACTTATGGTTGGAATATTTTTGATGGAGGTCGCGAATCAGGTTGCAACTTTTGTCCTGAAACTACTACCTATACACTAGCTGATGGATGGAGCAATGGCACCCCTACCCCCAGCAAGAAAGCCATTTTTGCCGATGATTACAACACTACACTTGGAAGCATAAACGCTTGTGGCATTGAAATAAACACAGGAGCTACGCTTACCGTTTCTGAGGGCACCACTATTAAAGCTGTGAAAGACATCGAAATTAATGGTGATCTAATTTTTCTGAGCACTGCTACTGGTAATGGAGAATTGGCTGCTATGGGAGCAACTTCAAATATTACCGGTGATGCTACCGTGCATCGTTATATGAGCAATAAGCGCTCTTACAGAATGGTGAGTCCTGCGGTTACTACAAACACCTCTATTCACAATAACTGGCAGGAAAGTGCAATTAGCAATATGGATAATCCTGTAGCTGGTTATGGAACACACATTACAGGCAGCACCATAGACCAACAAAACGGCTTTGACGGCACTACCACAGGAAACCCTTCAATGTTTACTGTAAATGTAGCTACCCAACAATTCGAAGCAATTGCAAATACCGATGCAAACACCCTAACAGCAGGAAGTCCGTATCTGTTATTTGTTAGAGGAGATAGAGCCATTAATCTTGGAGACAACTTAGCCTCTAGCGAAACCGTGCTTCGCGCCACGGGTTCACTAGTTACTGGCACACAAACCCAAAATTTTGCTTCAGAAGACGCGGGAGATTTTGTGATGTTTGGGAATCCATATCAGAGTGCAGTTGACATAAATACGGTGTTTGCTAATTCCTCCAACCTGAACGCTAATATGTATTATGTTTACGACCCAACCCTTGGAGATAATGGGGCTTATGTAACAATCGAGCTTCCGGGAGGAACAAACACCTCGGGTTCTGCTGCAAGTCATTTTTTACAACCAGGGCAAGGCGCTCAGGTAGCAACCGCTGCAGCGGGCACCTCATCTGTAGTGTTTAAAGAAAGCGATAAAACTCCAGGGCAGTTTACGGCAACCAATCGCCCATTGTTAGCAAACGATATGCTAACCGTACAATTATATACTAACGAAAACTATAACAATGGAGGATCGGTACACGATAGTTTCGGAATTGTGTTCGCTGAAGAAAACGACAACAGCCTCACCCCTGCTGATGCTGTAAAGCCAATGAACTTTTACGAAAACCTTGGTATTGACCACGACGGAACGTACTTGAGTATCGAACAAAGAGAAATGCCACAAGCGGGCGAAGAATATTCGTTATACACTTCTGGTTATCAACACACCAATTACACCTTTAAAATGGTTATCGATGGATTAGAAACTACCGAATTCTATCTTATTGATTCCTTCACAGGAACGCGTACACTTTTAGAAACTGGAGAAAACACCTACAGTTTTACTGTGAATGGTGACAAGTCGTTGAGTATTGCAACCAACCGTTTCTCAATAGGTTCAGAACAACGCTTGGGAGTTGATGACAACAACCTACTTTCAGGCATCCGCCTCTTCCCTAACCCATTGAACGGAGATACATTCTATATCAAGGCACCAAAATTAAACGGAGAGCAATTGTCAGTTAGCATTAGCGATTTAATAGGGAAAAATATCTATAAGCAGACTTTAGACTGTCGTTCAAACACAGTAACAGTACCAATGGACGAGAATATTGCATCTGGGGTTTACTTAGTTACTTTAAAACACGGTGAAGAAACAAGTACGCTTAGATTGATAAAAGAGTAATTGCTGAAGCTAATACTTGCTTTTGCAAACAAAGATGTTAGTTATTTTGGTTAGTGTTTTGTTTGTTAATTAAAATGAGAAAAGAACCTGTAATGGGTTCTTTTTTCTGTTTGGTATTCAAGAAATGGGATTTAGGAATTGAATTTTTGGGTTTTTAAAACACTACTTTTTTTGAATGTTCCGAGATTTGTTTAAATGTCCTGCTGTGTCAAGATAGTGAGCGAAGTTCTCAAAAAAACAGTGTAATTCGCGCCCGAATCCATCGACACTCCTTCATCTTTTACTCGTGTTTACCTCTAACCTTGTTCGAGACTGGTTCGAGATTCCTTCGAGACACCTTCAATAAATCGACGTTTTTACGAAGGATTCTCGAACAATCCTCGAATATATAAAGAAGCTGTATAGAGCATGAACCGTCTCTAAAACAACTAGCCATTAACACAAAACACCATCTCCTTGAATGAAAAAATAAAAACAAGTTTTGCGTAAACTATGCTTCCTAAAGACTGGCTACATTATTAAAAGGTTATTAAAGTCCAAACCTGTGTTTTAGTGAAAAATAGCGTACTATATTTCATATCTTTGCACAATTATAAATATTAACTAAAAATTTTAGAAAAAGATTATGGGTTCAATTTTACGCAAACGCTTGAAAACAGGCAGCTTACTAGTTCTGTTATTTTTTGCCGCATCTATTGGGTGGGCACAGGGACTTGAAGATTTTACAAATTCAAACGCAGGTGGTGGTTACTCAACTAGTTCTTTCGTTGGAAATAACGACATTACATGGTCGTATGTAGAATCTCGCGATGACAACGGTACAACAGGTGTTACCGCTCCTGCATTAATGCTGAGAAGGTCTTCCGATGACAGTAAAGTTACTTCTAGTTTAATTCCAAATGGAATTGGTGACTTTAGTGTAAAGCTATACAAAGGTTTTACAGGTGGTGGTGACCGTCAGGTTGAATTATTTGTGAACGGTATTTCTCAAGGTACTTCAACAGCTTTTGATGATTATGACGAGCATATTTTTACTGTCTCTGGAATTAATATCGAAGGGGATTTTACTATAGAAATTAGAAATACTACGAGCAAACAAGTAATTGTCGATGATATTACTTGGACTGCTTTTGGTGAAGGAGAAGGAAATACAGGACCGTTTATTACAAACATAGACCAAACTCCAAGCAGCACAACAGTTACCTCATCAGACGATGTAATGGTTATTGCAGATGTCGTAGATGGTGACGGCATTGCTTCAGTAGAACTACATTGGGGAACAACAAGCGGTAGTTTAACGAATATCATCGCAATGAGTTTAGATGCTGGCGATACGTATATGCTAAACAGTGCTATTCCTGCACAAGCAGATGGCACAACAGTTTATTACGAAATTCAAGCCACAGACGCTCACGAAACGCCTGAAACTTCAAATAGCCCTGAGCAATCTTATACTGTTGAGGACCCACTTCCTTTCACAATACCTTATTCTAATGCTTTTGGAAGCCAAACAGATTACGACGAAGCAGTTGGTTATGGTTTTATATTCAATAACACTGCAATAACAAATTATTTAAGAATAGACCTAACTGGTAGTATGACTACTGCTGCTATTGATTTTTCAAATTATAATGCTTTAGTCGTAAGTGCTTCTATGAGAACGTACGGATCTGGATCAGGTCGAGAACTAACCGTTTCCGTATCCGATGACAATGGTGTTAATTATACTACGGTAACTACTTTTGCTATTGAAAGCAGTAACTATACTACTTTTGAACAATTGATCGATTTGTCATCTTTAAATGGAGCTAACGGTCGTATCAAGTTTGAAATGACCAGCGGTTCTGGAAGTATTCGACTAAGGGATTTTAATCTTGATATTCAAGAAATGGAAGGTTATGTATATTCAAGCGGTGCTTGGAGTCCTTTTGATCCTAGTGGTGTATCTACTAGTGCTGATGACATAGTTGTTAGTGACGGTGTTGCTACTTTTACTTCAGATGTAGAAGCTCGTAATATCACTATCAATGAAGGAGCAACTTTAAACGTTGAAAGCGTACTTAGTATTGCTGGAGACATCATCAACAACGGATCGCTTGTATTTGTTAGCACTGCAACAAGCAACGGAGAATTGGCGGAAGTACTTGGAACTTCTTCTATAACAGGAGATGTAACAGTTGAGCGTTACATGAAAAACAAGCGTTCTTATAGAATGATAAGTAGCGCGGTTACTACCACTTCTACTATCCACGATAACTGGCAAGAAGGTGCTACTAGCAATACCGACAATCCAAATCCAGGTTTTGGAACACATATTACAGGTGCTACAACTGACCAAATGAATGGTTTTGACGGTACAATTACAGGAAACTATTCTATGTTCAGTGTGAATGTAGCTGCACAAATGTTTGAAGCAGTTGCAAATACTGATGTAAATACATTGACGGCCGGTGATGCTTATTTATTGTTTGTTCGTGGCGACAGAAGTATTGACTTAACTAATGATTTAGCTGCTGGTGAAACTGTACTTCGTGCTACAGGTTCATTGTTTACTGGAACTAGCACTCAGAACTATGCAACTTCAAATGCAGGAGATATTTTAATGTTTGGTAACCCATACCAAAGTGCGGTAGATGTTAATAGTGTATTTGCTGCTTCTACAAACCTAAACCCTGGTCATTACTATGTATATGATTCTGAACTTGGAGCTCACGGATCGTATGTTACCGTAATGCTTCCTGAAGGAACAAACACATCTGGCTCTGTTGCCAACCAGTTCTTACAACCAGGACAGGGAGCACAAGTAGCGACTTTAGCGGCCGGCGCTTCTTCGGTTGTCTTTAACGAAAGTGACAAAGCGCCAGGGAATTTTACAGCTACAAGCCGTCCAGCAACAATGAATGATATGTTGACTGTACAATTATATACTACTGAAAACTTCAACAATGAAGGATCACTACACGATAGCTTCGGAATTATCTTTGCAGAAGGAAACAACAACGAGCTTACAACTGCTGATGCTGTAAAGCCCATTAACTTCTACGAAAACTTAGGTATTGACCACAACGGAACTTACTTGAGTATCGAACAAAGAGATATGCCACAAGCAGCTGAGGTGTATTCAATGTACACAACAGGTTACCAACAATCTGAATATACTTTAAAAGTTATTGTTGATGGTTTGGATAGCACTGTTCTTTACCTTGATGATCACTTTACAGGTACAAGCACAATATTAGAGGCAGGAGATAATGTTTACA